>JAZDMI010000006.1:0-11670 GCA_043801155.1 Candidatus Gottesmanbacteria bacterium | reverse complement strand
AAATGCCGAAAAGATAAATATAATCGCCGCTGACAAACTGGAAAATCGGGAAAAGGCCAGTGAGCGGCAATAAAGATAAGTAAAAAAACCAGCCAGGATAAAAGTCAAGATAATACTATAGTTAAGAGCAAGAGGGGCAGGTAGTAGGCTAAAAATCAAGTTAGGCGGGTAAAAAACCCCTGTTTGACCTTCGGCAAAAAGAGGAAAGCCATTAACCATATTGATATTCCAAAGAGGCAATTGACCGTGGGTTATGGCTTGACTTAAGGCAAATTTAAATGGCAAATGGAGATCTAAAAGGTCACTACCAGAAAAATCGCCATTAGTAATTAAGGTTTTGCCAAGAGTTGCTTGTCCAAAAAAAAGACCAACCAGAAAAACAATAACGATAACAGGAATTAGTGACGGAAATAATTTATGATTTAGCAGTTTCATGGTTTATTGATATCAAGATCCATGGTCTTTTATCTTAACCTACCTTCGATTCTTCTCCGGTTGGCTCTAAGACATAAGTGTAACAAAACCACCAGAAGAAAAAGAGCCAGACAATGATAAAAAAAGTTGAAAAATAATCATGGAAAATAACTGCTAAAAGCGGACTTATACGATAGGCAATTATGGCGACTAAACTGATTCGGAAAATATTGATTAAAAATGTACCCAAGACGCCAATAATAATTGTCTGTATTTTACCCAGCAAATGAAAGTCACCCTGAAGTCCGGTAGCAAAAGTAATTACCAGGAGAATAAATGATTGCCAACCAATACAGTTCCAGGAAATAGTAATATTATTACCGATGGTAGTGATACCCCCAAAATTAACCGATGTTATAGTTGGGAAAGCCGGCATACCGAACAAGTGAAGGACAGTCGTAACGAATTTAGCCTCGATGGGGACGATATAACTTTGAATTAACCGATAAATTTTGATTTTCATAATAATCGTTGTTAAAACCTCATTAAAAGTTGTCACTAATGGAAGAACTAGAAGCATTATGGCTAGAAGAATAAATAGCGTTTTAAAAGTCGATTTTGCCATCGATTACATTCTAACGCTTTGGCAGAATTTCTCAAGTGATAACCGGGTTCTATCGATGGCCTAATCCTTTTGCCTTGCCCTGATCAACAAGCGAGAAATAAATACTATTATCTTGAAGATTTAAATTATCTGAAGATACCTTGCCTTCGTATGTATACAATCCCATATTTAATTCTTTGGTATGGATAATTGCCTGATACTGTCCTGTTAATGGATCAAAAGATGGGGTTAATACGGTAACGAGTAAATTATCATTCGTGTTAATGATTTCAACTTGAACATTTTGCATGCTTGTTAATATACTATCGCATTGTGATAAGGTGTATTTAAATGGTAGTGTTGAGCCGTCGTTCATAATGTACGTTTCATCCTCTGTCAAAGGCGGTAAAAACGTAACTGTAGTTGGTGAAATTGGAGTAAAGTGAATATTTAATGATCCAACCTTATTTGAAGCCAAATAAACATTAATTGTATAATCACCGGTGATTAGTCCACAAACTGAAAAGCTACTATTATAATAATTCGTTAAAGTATCGTAATGCAGATTTCCATTTCCCTGATCAAAGTAGAGAGTTTGGACCACATTATTGCTGCTATCAACAAGTTCTGCTTTATATTCATCCCAAAAAGGAACCTCAAGACCATTCTCATCTAGGATGGTCCTCTGGACTGGCGGGTCTGCCGGCTGGTTAGTAGCTAAATTAATAATTTGGTAGCTTAAGGGAATAGTCGAACCGGACAAATTAGATACAGGTGATTGAAAATTTGTCTGCATTAAAGGTACGGCTAATCCGTATAATGAAAAGTGAGGTAAAATAACAGTCGCGCGGTTTTGACTGGTATTAACCGAAGTAGCAAAATCTGTACTCCAGCCGCCGACACCACCATTTAAGGTGGCATCCCAAATATACAGCTTCATATTCCGTTCGTCTGAACCTATAATTTCCGGGTCGCTATAACGGATTACCGCTGTCGCTTCTTTTCTTGACGCAAAAGTAATTCTGTGCGGGCGGAAAGTAAATGAACGGGGGATAGTTGTATAGGTTGGATTAAATGAAGCTGGTAAAGGCCCGACCTGTGCTGAAATAGTTGCTGAAGTTACCGGTAATCCGTCGATAGTCGGATTAGCTGCAGCAGGAATAGAAAGTGTATCACCGGTTATAGACATATTCATAGAAAAATCACTACCATAATATAACTGTGCATTAACAGGAACGGTTGAATAATATAGATCCCATTTTTTGGTGAGGGCATCCTGTTCTACCCAGGCAAAATGTTGATTATCCCACTTATCACGGTATATAAATGGATTAATCAAATCATAAACATAGCGCATGTAGGTAGGGTTGTCCCAAGATATTCCGCCATTAGTTGATTTTTTATAACTGACTTGAATTCCTTTTTGCCACCAATATGGGTCATTATGGTCTGACCAGCCAATAATTTCACCCCAGCCAATATAAACATTATTGTTTGAATCAAAAGTCAGTCCCATAATCGGTTGGTCCCCCCAACCGGTTTTTGCTTGATTAGATATTTCTAACTTGGATGACCACGAACCGCCATTCACCTTATTCATATACATAAGATGATTTTTCATTACCATATTCGTACTGTCATACCAGGGGGTGCTGAATATGACATGAAGTTTATTAGTATTATCAATAATAAGTTGGGGATAATCCCCATTTGTGTCCAGTGTAGTAGGTGCCGTCCAGCTCCCTCCAGATAAGGTTGAATAGAAAAGAGTTGGATTTGGATTATCGCCCCAGCTTGAAACGACGATATGAGGATTATTCAAACTATCAATTGCCATGGCATATTCACCGATAAGCTCTCTTTGGCCGGGGCGAAAAATAATTCGTTGAGGAGGGGACCAGGTTCCGTTTAATTTTGTATAGTAAATTACCCAATCACCACGCATAGTATCATCACCATAGCCAAATCCGACATGGATATTGTTAGCATTATCTTTCATCATCCATGGGTTCCACGACCAGGCGCCCGGGTTAGAATCTAAGGGGGAAGAGATGCTGATCGGAGATGACCAATTTACACCGTAATCATCACTATAACTATATAGTATTCTTGACCAGGCTTGAGTGGGTTCATTATCAGGATCTTCCCAGAATAGCTTTTCTTCCCAGACAATATGCACCCGGCTGTTTTGCTGGGTACCGGTTACTGTTAAAGCAGGATATCCAGCAAAAAAACCAGGATCCTTAGGCAGTAAAACCGCTGTTGACCAAGCATCCCCATTCCAGTAAGAATAGAATATGCCCGGATTTGGCGGACCCTGAAGATTTCTAGGATGAGCCGGCGGTGTGAGTTCTGTCCATACAGTATGCAAATATCCATTCGGTCCGGTTACGGTTGCAGTTTGGAGAACATCATTATTAGTATCTTTACTGATCTTGTCGGGGGTAGACCAAAAGATTTGGGCGGAAACAGATGAAGGATTAAGTAAGTAGAAACTAATAAGTAGTAGGCAGAAAACGATAATACGACTTATTTTAGTCATCTATTTATTATATAAATACCTTAAATATCATTTATCAATGACGGGATTATAAAAAATATAATGATATTCTCGTAGTATTATCAATGGCTGGCACCCTTGGCTTTTCCCTGGTCAACAATTGTAAATTCGATACCATCGTTTTGCAAGCAAAGGTTATTTGATAAAACGATGCCTTTATAAGCAGACGGTTCCATGTTTAATTCTTTTGTTTGGATATTTGCATGGTATTGATACGTCAGGTCACAAAATTGCGGAGTTAAAGAAGTTATTTCTGTGTTGTCGGATAGCTTAATTATTTTTATGGATAGTGCTTGTTGATCAGTGAGTACAACGCCATCCTGCGAAAGATTGAACTTAAAAGGAAAAGAGGAGCCGTCATTCATGGTATAAATATCTTCGGTTGTCAATGGAGGCAGGAAAGTAACCAATGTTGGTGTGAAATGAAAATTTTGACTGCCAACCTGAATTGTAGCTAAATAAACCCTAATCATATAATCTCCTTCAGGTAGAGAACATCCAGAAAAGTTACCGTAATAATAATTAGCGGTTGTATCATAACCAAGATTGCCATTGCCTTGGTTAAATCTTAAGGTCTGGACAATATTTCCATTTGAATCAACCAGTTCAGCTTTATACTCATCCCAGAAAGGAATTTCAATACCATTTTCGTCTAATATTATTCTTTGGGTTGGCGGATCAGCCGGTTGATTAGTCGCCTGGTTTACTAATTGATAACTCAAGGGAATTGATGAACCAGTGATCTCGGTAACTGGTGACTGAAAATTAGTTTGAATATTAGGCAATGCCAGTCCATAAAGAGAGAAATGGGGGAGAGCAACAGTAGCCCTATTAAGAGCAGTATTAACCGAAGTAGCAAAGTCCGTGCTCCATCCACCCAAACCGCCATTCAACGTTCCATCCCACATATATACCTTCATATTTCTTTCATCAGCCCCCATAATTTCACCATCGGTATAGTAAATATTCGCCGAAGCCTCTTTCTTTGAAGCAAAAGTTATCCCATGCGGCCTAAAAGTAAACGAACGGGGAATGGTTGTATACGCTGGATTATACGATGCTGGTAAAGGTCCGATTTGAGCTGATATTGTTGCCGCAGAAGCTAAGGCACCGCTAGGAATACTTAATGTATCACCGGTAATATTTAAAGTTAGAGAGAAATTACTGCTAGGACTATAAATATTAACATTTACCGGTACAGTTGAATAATAAAGGTCCCACTTTTTCGTTACTGAATCCTGCTCAATCCAGGCGAAATGTTGATTATCCCATATGTCTTTATAAATAAAGGGAGTATCCATGTCATAAGCATATGTCATAAAAACAGGATCACTCCAATTACTTCCACCCCATTTTTTATAACTAATTTGTATCCCTTTCTTTGCATCACCTTCCCAGCCGATGCGGCTACCCCAGCCAACATATATATTATTAGTACTATCAGAAGTTATCCCAACAATTGGATAAACCCAGTAAGAATCATTAGCCTGGTCGGTAATTAATGTTGTTGATGACCAAGAGCCACCACTTGGTTTTTTTATATAATAGACTTTATTTTTATTAGCTCCATGGGATGGATCATTGGGGTCAGGATTATAATAATAAGGAATAATATAAGCAGCATGGAGGTTGTTACTGCTGTCGGTTAATAACCGAGGACTTTCACCCTGGCTGTCTAAATTCTGCGGTGTTGACCAACTACCTGAATAATAGGTATAAAATAATCCCGGATTATATATTCCTTGAGAATCTGTCCCAATGTCATAAACAATTATATGGGGATTATTTGAGCCATTAACAGATATGGCTGAATCCCGGGCAGCATCTCTTCCGCCCGGATGAGTAACGATATTCTCTGGTGCCGACTATACGTTACTACTATATTTAGTGTAATATACTCTGGAATTTGTTTGAATGTCACTGGTAAACAAAAATGATACATGAAGATTATTAGCACTATCCATAACCATACGAGGATACCATGACCATGATCCTGCTTGTAAATCAAGGCTTTGAGCGATACTCACAGGACTTGACCAAGAAACGCCATAATCTGTGCTCGAGGAATAAAGTATACGGCCCCAAGAATTTTCAGCATTGCTACTATCATCTTCCCAGATTATATGAATTTTATTATCACTGGTAACAGCGATTGAGGGAAATCCAGCAAAATTATTATTTTGGGATACCTTTTTGGGAGTAGACCAGGCGTCACCGTTCCAATAAGAATAAAAAATCCCTGGATTTTGTACCCCATTCCAAAAGTTAGGGGTGGTAACTGTTGAATCCATTTCCGTCCATACAGTATGAAGATAGCCATTCGGTCCGGTAGTGGTGGCTGGCAATAGGCTTTGATTACTAGACGTGTTGATTTTTTGTGGTGTGGACCAAAAAATTTGCGCAGAAACGGAAGAAGGAAGCAGTAAGTAGTAAACAGTAAGGAGTATGCAAAGAACAACTAAATGGTATATTTTAGACATCTATAAACTATAGTAAGTACTATTCTTATTATTTGTCAAGGGGAAGTAAAGATGTTATGATAAATTTCATGAAATTTAGACACTTATTATACATTCTTTTCCCATTTTCTGGTTTTTCCGCTCTTGTTTATGAGGTCATTTGGGCTCGGCAGTTAGGATTAGTTTTTGGAAATACTATATATGCAATATCAACAATATTAACAATCTTTTTTATCGGTCTGGCAGTTGGGAGCTATATTTTTGGTAGAGTAGTCGATTTTTGGGATACTCGTCCGCGGATGATCCTGGTAATTTATGGATTAATTGAGATTGGTATCGGTCTTTACGCTTTTATAACTCCATTTATTTTTAAAACGATTGAAATTGTCCAGGATTACCTTGTTGTCGACTTTGGCGGTAGTTCTGGATTTAAGTTGATGACATTTGGTTTATGCATTCTTGGTTTAATTATTCCAACCATGCTTATGGGCGCTACTTACCCGGTGATTACCCGTTTGTTGAGTCATTATGGAGATGATAAATGGTCGATAATGGGGAATCTTTATGGTTTAAATACTTTAGGTGGTGTCATTGGAGCGTGTCTAGCTGGATTCTATTTGATATCTAATTTAGGTATTAAAGAAACAATATTTTTTGCCGCGGTAATAAATATATTAATAGGGATAATTATATTTATTGGAGGAAGAGGACAAGGACAATATTACAGGGTAATAGGCAATAAGCAACGGGAGCTAGTTCCCAGTCCCTATTCGCTTGTGCCCGTTCTTGTTGTTTTTTTTCTTTCCGGTTTTACTTCCTTAGCTCTGGAGGTTATTTGGACAAGAATTTTAATTCTTACCTTTGGGGGATCAACATATGCTTTTACTGTTATTCTTACCGTTTTTCTATTAGGTATTGCCTTGGGAAGTATATTGACAACTAAATTTCTGCTCTCACTGAAAAATTCCCTTGCTTGGCTAATTTTATTTGAAATACTTATAGGAATTATCATAATTTTAACAACAGCATTTCTTGACAAATTACCGCTGCTATTTTTAAACATAATAAAGACAAATCCGAATATCAATTTTTGGGTATCGATTATTATTAGTATATTAGTAATTCTACCGATAACGACACTAATGGGGCTTATTTTCCCGCTGGCCTTAAAAATTTTAACTCCTAGTTTTACAACTCTAGGTAAAGACTTAGGCAGAATTTATGGTCTAAATACTTTAGGTGGTGTTTTAGGTTCTTTGGCCGCCGGCTTTTTTATCATTCCATTTTTGGGGATGCAAAAAGGAATGATAAGTATTGGAGTAGTGTATTTATTATCCGCAGCAATTCTAATTAATCTTTCATTGTTGGGGCGGGGATTTAAATTGGCAACGATTCTCGCGTTAATTTTATTGTCAGGATTTGGATTTTTAATGCCGACATGGAATAAAAATTTTCTTTCGAGTGGTGTATTTATTTATTATCAGGATTACCTAAAATCTGGAGATATTCAAAAATCAATGAGTCAAGATAAAATACTATATTATAAAGAGGGTTTATCAGCAACTATTACTGTCGGAGTAGCCAGGAATAATACATATCTAAGGATAGACGGTAAGACCGATGCTTCATCAATTAATGATTTAGAAACGATGCTCCTTTCTGGGCACCTACCGATGCTTCTTCATCCTAACCCCCAGGAAGTATTGGTTATTGGATTAGGGTCCGGGATAACGTTGGGGGCAGTTGAGCAATATGAGCCTGCAAGAGTAGATTTGGTAGAGATTGAACCGGCAGTAATTGAAGCGGCTAGATATTTTAAGGAGAGCAATCATAATGCCTTAAATTATAAAAACTTGTTCACTTATACGGATGATGGTCGCCATTTTCTTCTTAATAATAAAAAAAAGTATGATGTTATTTCTTCAGAACCATCAAATCCCTGGGTTAAGGGCAACGCCAATCTATTTACCCAGGAGTATTATCAATTAGTCAAGAATAGGCTAAACAAGGGAGGTATTTTTTTCCAGTGGATCCAACTTTATTATCTAGATAAGGAAAATTTAAAGACGGTACTAGCGACTTTACATTCTGTTTTTCCCGAAATTACAGTTTGGAGTCCGCTTTTTACTAATGACTTATTAATTATTGCTGTCGATGACCCTCTTTTGTTTGACTTAACCGCTATTGAAAAAAAGCTGCAAAAACAAGGTGTCAAGGCGGATTTAGCCAGAATTGACATATCTTCATCAGCAGACATACTTGGGCTTTTTTCACTTGACAATCAAGCAGTTGAAGCGTTGTCAGCAGGTGCGAAGTTGCATACTGACAATCTGCCGATTTTAGAATTCCTAGCCCCGTTGTCGCTGGGAAAGGAAACTGTTGGTGCCAATCTAAAACTAATAGCATCCTCATTAATATATCCCCAAAAACAGATCATAAATAGATCTCCCTTATTGGATGAAAAAATGGCTACCATCTGGAAAGCCAAAGAAAATATTATTAACGGCAGGATAGAATTAGCTAGGTTTAATTTTAATCAAGCAATTAACTATTACTTAGAAGCCCTATCATTAAGTCCTGAGAAAAAAATAATCTCGGGAGAATTAGCTAAAATATACTTTTATCAAGCGGAATTATTTTATAGTCAAAATGACCTAGAGAGAGCACACAAGGCGCTTACAAGTCTCATTGGATATGATCCAAAGAATGTGGATGCTCATCTTAACTTAGGTGCAATATATTACCGCCAGGGGAATATTCATGCAGCCCTTAATGAGTGGGCAATTGCCAAGGACCTCGATCCCGATAGTCAAGAAGCGGATCAAAATTTGAAACTTATTGAAAATACGCTGAAGTAATTATATTGGACATTTACTTAAAAAATTCGTAAATGGGTGTTGACATAAAATTATGTTTATGATTTACTGGGGGATATGACTGATGACGGTGTGATAAAAAATTACCAGAATGACGAGGAATCGCTTATTTTAGATACGGTAAAAAAATACCCATTATATTCAGTCGATAAATTAGCCAACCTTCTGCCGAATTTTAGCCGTCATAAAATTCAAAATGTTTTAGAAAACAATCATTTATCAACAGTTGCCGAAAGATTGGCGTTTACGAATCAAAAGCCACCATCTTCAACAAATAAATTAGCTTCTTTAATAGCTAATCTTTTTCCGAAGAAAAAAATCGCTTTAACCGAGATAAAAAGCCAAACAGTTTTACCGACAGGAAATCAACCGGAAAAATTCGTCTTTCCGGTAAGACGCTTAGTTATCAAAGGTGGATTAATTAAAGCTGTCGGCCTTTTAGTTGTCTTATTATTCGTCTTTTGGCAAGCAGGATTAATAATTGTGGCCAAAGCACCGGCGATGATTATCGATCAGCCGATTGAAGGATTTAAAAATGAGGGTCAAAAATTATTTGTTAAGGGTAAAGTTACACCTGCCGGAGCATCGGTAACTGTTAATGGTCATCCGATGGCATTAAATGGCGATGGTAGCTTTACCGGGACAACTGATATCCCTCAGGGAGAAAGTATTTTAAAATTTGAGGCTACTTACTTATGGAAAAAATCACAATTGGTCCGTTTGGTTAACCGTTTACTAACCAAAGAAGAACTGGAACTTGAAGCCAAGGCTGAAGCTCACAAGAAGCAACAAGCGATTGATAAAGTTGCCCAGTTAGACCAAAGCGTTAATGATATCCTGGCAGCAAAAAATGCCAATAGCGGTTTGGTAAAAATTATCAATAACCATATCCAAGATAATGAAGGATTCTCTACCGTGGTTGGTGAAGTTACTAATCTTAGTCAGAAAGATGTTAGCTGGGTTATGATAACAGCTAATTTCTTTGACCAAAACGGTACGATCATCGATACTAAATATGGGTTTGCCACTGACTTTACCCAAATAATGAAGCCAAAAACAACCGCAAAATTTGAAACCCAGGCAACTAATAAAACTTTTTCTTATTATAAACTGTCTGTCACTTGGGAAGAAGGGAATGTGGCGGGAGTATCGGTAAAAACAGAGGAAGCCAAACAAGCAACCGCTCCGGCTGTAGCCTTGCCGACGCCTTTGATATCACCAAAACCATCAATAATACCGACTCCTTAGGGGATCTTTATGTATCCCGCACAAACATCACTGATTCCGGTTCAAATCGCCCTAGCTAGATTCTTAGAAACTAACGGTTTAATAACTCTTTTTAGCAACTACCCCTATTGGTATTTAGGGACTACACCATTCCGTAATTTGACCGGGCCGATTGTACCGTTTCTATTAGTTTACCTGCATAAATTATTTCCTTATTTATCTCTTTTAACTATCTTTTACATAATATTAATAATTACCTGGCTAATAAGCGGGATTGGTATTTATCTTTTTATAAAAGCATTAGGGGGAGAAAAACAGTTAAGGATAAGCGGAGTATTTTTTTATTGGTTTGGACTGATTGTGCCGTTTCTTTTTCGATTTAATGATGGACTTTACCTAATTGCTTTTACGACCCTGCCGTTTATTTTGTTTTTCTATATAAATTTTCTTAAAAAAAGAAATATGATTAATAGTATATTTCTAATCGTTACCTTAACAATGGCCATATTAATAAATAGTCTAATTATACCGACAATCATCTTCGGCATAATTTCAGTTATATTATCTTATTCTAAGTGGGACCGCATTGAAAAAATATTACAACAATCCTTTTTCATTTTTATTTTTTCATTGTTAATTGCCACCATCTGGTACGGGTATTCTTACTGGCTAACACTTATCTTGGGACCGTCATGGGCGGGTAAATCATTGGGTAGTCTGGTTGTGTGGTTGCTGAAAACTGTACCGATAATTCTAGCTCTGTTTATTGGACTATTTTCTGTTAAGATTTTCAAAACAAAAAACCTTTTACGTAATTTTTGTTTTTATTGGTTAGCGATTTTTGTTGTTTTAACGTTTCTAAGATTCTTGTCAGACCCTGATTTTTTTATGGATTGGTCTGCTTATGGAGTAGAAATACAGTTTGGGATGGCGATAGCCATTGGATTACTAATAGATCGTTGGATTGATAATAATAGAATTAAAATTATTATCCTTTATCCTTTATACTTATTACTTTATACATTTATCTTCAACAAATATGTTATTGCCACCTTGCAATCCGACATCACTAAGACGGTAGAGTATCGGATTGGCAGTGAATTAGTAAAAGTGGTTAAGCCAGACGAGCGGGTTTTTTTATCCGGATCAACCGCTTTCTGGTTTAATGCCTTTTTTGATATTTCCCAGGTCCGCGGCGGAATTGACCAAGTATCAATAGATACAAATTGGCGGCAGGTTGTTTGGGAAGTTCGTGAGGGTACAAATCCGCAAAAAGCAATCGATGCTTTAAGAAAAATCGGCGTAAATTACTTAGTTGTTCATACTCTTGTTTCGAGTGAATATTATCATGATTTCGTCTATCCAGAAAAGTTTTCCAAAATTGGTTTGGAAATAATTTATGATGACGGTAAAGATATTATCTACAAGATAGATTAAAAGAGATATATTAAAGGTATATTGATTACCTATTAATATTTATCTAAAATAAATTTAGACGATTATGCAATTCTTTAAACGTCTGGGTGGAAA
>JAZDMI010000026.1:0-3499 GCA_043801155.1 Candidatus Gottesmanbacteria bacterium | reverse complement strand
GGAAAACAACGAGTATGCTGTTAGCACCGAAGATATTAAAATAGTTCCGGATTTTTCTGCCGGTCTAAAGGAAAGAGTGTTGCTAACTCTGAAGACCTATGTTAAAATTTAATTTTCTGATAAAGTTGACTGGTTGTTGTATTTTTATTATTTTATTTTGGCTTTGGCTATATGGAAAGCCAAACCATTGCCTTACCGGCTTATGGGCAGAGGTTAGTTTTGCCCAGGAACGTTTTGAATATGATTCTCAGGGTAAACCTGATCCTTTTACCCCTTGGGTTACTGCCGAGGGAAGGCTGCAGATTTTAGCGAGCCAAGAGAAAAAAGTCGGATCCGAATTGGACCTGGAAGGAATTATTTTTGATAAATATGGGTTGTCTTATGCAGTCGTTAACGGCGAGGTGGTTAAAATCGGGGATACTATCGACGGTTATCAGATTCTCAAGATTGAAGAAAAAAGAGTAATTTTTATTAAAGAGGGCGAATTAAAAGAGATTGACATGGAGGAATGAATATGAAAAAATCGGAACAGAAATTATTTTATATTGCTTTTGGGGTATTGTTTTCTGTTTTTATTATCCCTATTTTTTGTTTTGCTCAGGATTTGGGGAATAATTCTTCCCAGCAACAGGCTTTTACTCTGTCTACGGAAAACCAGGCGGCTCCCTCAATTAAAGGGGATCTAAGCATTATGGATAATGTTACTCTGGATTTTAAGGATGCTGATATTCGTAATGTCCTGAGGATTATCTCCCAGAAATCAGGAGTGAATATCGTGGCTACTCCGGATGTCTTAGGCCCGGTGAGCATTAAGCTTACTGATGTTCCCTGGGCTAGGGCTCTGGATATAATTTTAAAGAGTAATAATTATGGCTATCAGCGTCAGGGAAATGTGATCCTGGTCACTAAGATAGAAAATTTGTCTAAGATTCAATCCGAGGAACCTCTGAAAACCGAAATAATTGATTTGAAGTTTTTAGATGCCCAGGATGCCATGCGTATTCTTGTTCCCATGCTTTCCCCGCGGGGAAAAATTTCAGTCCTTTATGCTAAAGGTCAAAAGGGTTGGAAATTTGGTTCGTTTCAGATTGGTGCTTCTTCTGTTAGTTCGGGGATGTTGGAAAGAGAAGCTGAATCCGGAGTAAACCAGGAGATAGTCTCGATAGAGAAAGATCCTGCCGGACAGATTGTTTCCAAAAAAATGGAGAGAGAGCTTTCAGTAAAGTCAAAAACTATAATTATTACTGATACAGACTCCATTATTGACAGGATCAAGACTAATATCATTCCGATGATTGACCGTATGCCTAAGCAGGTTGTGGTTGAGGCCCGGATTATGGAGGTCAATAGAGATAAACTTAAAGATCTGGGGTTTGATTACGGAACAGGTTCGACAGGCGCGGAATCGAAAGGCGGGTTTAGTTTGAATACTTTAAACAAGGGAAGTACAGCGGGAATTCAGGGGGGAGGGAGTTTACTTACCTCTCAGTTATCTCCTTCGAATTTCGGCGCTAAGAGCGGGGCCTCCGGGATTGAGCCGTTTGATTCGGGGCTGGAGCTGATTTTGAAGAAAATTACCGGCAAACAGTTTGAAGTAATGATTCATGCTTTAGAAGAGGACGTGCACGCCAATACCTTATCCGCTCCGCGAATCGTTACTTTGGATAATCAGGAAGCTTCGATTCTGGTAGGGTATCACACTCCGATTTTAAAAAGTAGTATTGTCTCTATAGGTAGTTCTACGAATCCTACTACGGGAATAACCCAAGAGCTGGCTTATTATCAAGAGATTGGCATTCGGCTCAACGTGGTCCCTCAGGTTAGCGAAGAAGGTTATATTAATTTGATTATTCATCCCAGTATTACTTCTTCGTCTTCAAATGTTACAGCGCAGTCTGTAATTGGCGATAGCACTACCACCACCAGTTATCCAATTATCGACGTGCGCGAAACCCAGACCCAGATTTTGTTGAAAGATGGAGAGACAATAGTTATCGGAGGGCTTTTAAAGGATGTGCAGACTAAGAGTATTAGCGGAGTGCCTTTTTTAAGCAAAATTCCTCTATTAGGAGTATTTTTTCGAAGAGAAACAGTAGATAACTCAAAGGTTGATTTGTTAATTTTTATCTCCGCGCATGTTGTTAAAGGCGACGAATTTTCTCCTGAGGAAATCGCCAAGATCGAAAAAAGACTCAAAAAAAAATAAAATAGAAACAGCGGCCTATTTTTCTTCAACTTTTTACTCGTAAAAAATAGAATAAAATTGTAGGGACCGGTTTGAAACCGTTCCCTACGCATTGACATGCCTGAAAAAAAAATAGGGACCTGGCCCCTGGGAAACTAGGGGATGTTTCTGGGTTTTAAGAACAGTACATTGCATTTGTGGTTGATAATAGTATAATTAATTCAGATAACATTGCCACAGAAGCTTTTATCGGAAATAAGGATTTTATAAAAAAATTACAAGTATTATGGAATAAAAGAAAAAAATTCAAAAGGTGGGGGGCTAAGGAAAGTAGGCTGTATTAAAACCTTGAACCGTCCCCTGGTTTTTCTTACCAGTTGGTTTCAACGAAATTTACAATAGAAAGAGGAAAGTATAAAAAAACATATTTTTATAGTGAGCCTACTTTTAATCTCTAACTTCTTAGGTATTGATGCTTTTTCTCAGCATGCAAGAGCAATTGAAAAAGCAGAAGTTAATAAAGTTATTCTTAAGATGTTTTACGAGTTAGGAAAGTTTAGAGGTTTTTTAATATTCTATGACAAAGAAGGTAACCAAAGTGCAGTTAATCTCCCCCATCAAAACGCAAAGACAGTTCCGGATATTATATTGACGATAAGCCACAGCTGATTATAAAAATTGGTAATAGTATACTTTCTTATGAAGAGCTACAAATTACTGTTGATAAATTCAGGATATTAACATTAAGAAACGGTGACCAAATCTATGCTTATGAAATAGACTTTTTGTCTTCTATTCCAAATTTATACGAAGGACAGAAAATCATTTTCAATTTTAATTACCAGAATTTTCCTGATCGAATTTCTTTAAACGCTTTTGATGTGGTTACCGTATACTATTAAGAACAAAAAGTGCAAATTTTTCAATCCTGCCAAATTTTATCTTTCAATCCATGGCTGTAGCTGGTATAATATTAGTACTTTGTGACTAATTATAATAATGCTTAAGATAAATTTTATTTTCTCCAAAAAAAGTAACTTAAAATTCATATCACACCTGGATTTGATGCGCTTGTTTGTCCGGGCAATGCGCCGCGCCCAAATCCCGGTTAAGATCACTGAGGGGTTTAGCCCCCATCCCAAATTCAGCATTAAAAATGCCTTAAAATTGGGGTTGGAAAGCGAAAACGAAGAAGCTTGCATCGTTATAAAAGAGTTAATGGAGCCCGAACTGTTTGTCAAGGAGCTTAATTGCCAGCTTCCCGAAGGAATCCGGGTTAAATCCGCAAATTTAATACAGCAATTCTAAAGAAAC
>JAZDMI010000012.1:0-6490 GCA_043801155.1 Candidatus Gottesmanbacteria bacterium | reverse complement strand
AGTTCCTCTTTTGAGGGATAGATCTTTTCTACTCCCCTAGTTAGAAGTTCATCAATTTGATCCATGATAATAGATCCATTATATAATATATCCCAAAATATTTCCTCATTAACAGCAACTTTCCTTTCGTCGTGATTGAATGGTTGGTTTTTCTCCACTGCCATCAATCATACCAGTCCACCCTTTCAAATCTTTATTCGTCTGCGGATGATAATATTTCCCTTCACTAATAGCCTGATTGACTTGTTCCCAAATATGATTTCCTGTTAATATAGTCTCTTTTTTGTTATCCATAATTCACCTCCTTTTTTGAGATTAAACCATTAAAAAACCTCCCTTGTTGGGAGGTTGGCTTTTATGTTTAATGTTTTATGTTAAGTGTTTTGTGAACGATTAGCCAATTCCTCCCTAAGGAAGATAAACTTAAAGTATCTAAAAAAGAAAAGATTGGCTAACATAATTAAAATAGATTATAATATCAATATCTTAACTTGTCAACGATATCATTAATCTGTTAAGATATAATGGTGGTTTCGGTAATTATGGAAGGAAATAATACTTCGAGTAATAATCAAATCAATAACGAGCAAAAATTTTCTTCCAATCCAACTATGTTTGATCTTTATAAACAACGACGTTGGAAGAAATATCAACCTGGATATTTAGCCCGGATAGAAAAAATAAAAATATTATCAAGGTTAAGCACTCTTCTATTACTTGGGACAATTGGAATTATCTTTTTTGTCGTTTTTTTATTTGCTTGGTATAGTAAAGATCTCCCCCGTCCTGATCGTGTTCATCGCGTTGAAGGAATGTCAACTGTTATCACTGATAAAAATGGTGAGGTCCTTTATGATATTTATAATGAACAAAATCGTATCCCGGTAACCTTTTCTGACATGCCCCTATATCTTCGCCAGGCAACAATTGCCATTGAAGATAAGGATTTTTATAAACATCAAGGATTCTCACTCCGAGGGACACTTCGATCAATCGTCAATATATTTATTTTCAGAAAACTCCAGGGAGGATCAACATTAACCCAACAGCTGGTGAAAAACGTTTTATTAACTCAGGAAAGAACTCTCCCCAGAAAGATTAAAGAATTTATTTTGGCTGTTCAGATAGAAAGGAAATATAGTAAAGATGAAATTCTCCAAATGTATTTAAATGAAACACCCTATGGTGGAACTGCTTGGGGAGTAGAGACGGCAGCAGCGCGATATTTTAATAAACATGCTAAAGATCTTAGTTTGATTGAATCAATTGTTTTGGCTGGTTTACCTCAATCTCCCACCCAGTATTCGCCGTTTGGTCAAGATACAAAGGCTTATGTTTGGCGAAGTGAACAGGTTGCCAGGAGAATGAGGGAAGATGAATATATAACAAAAAGCCAGGAGGAGCAGGTTAAAAAAGACCTTCCAAATATGGCTTTTTCTCAAAATGAGGCAAGTTTTCGGGCTCCTCATTTTGTCATGTATGTAAAAGATCAGTTAATAAGCCAGTTTGGAGAAAAAATGGTTGAGCAGGGTGGGCTCAAGGTTACCACTACACTTGATTGGAAAATTCAAGAACAAACAGAAAAAATAATTAAGGAAGAAATCGACAAATTAAAAAACTTAAAAGTCAGTAATGGTTCAGCTGTTGTCATTAATCCTCAAACAGGAGAGATTTTGTCAATGGTTGGTTCAAAAGATTATAACGCCACCGGCTCATCTGGTCTTAAATTTAATGTGGCTACCCAAGGTCTTCGTCAACCTGGTTCGGCGATTAAACCGATAATATATGCGACTGCATTTAAAAAAGGATATACCCCGGCGACTCTGATAATGGATGTGGATACGCATTTTCCCGGTGGTGAAGGTAAACCTGATTACATACCAAAAAATTATGATGATAAATACCGGGGTCCAATTCAGGTAAGGTATGCATTAGCAAATTCTATTAATGTCGTGGCAGTAAAGATGCTGGCCATGGTTGGAATTAAAGACGCACTGACAACTGCTTATGATTTAGGTTTATCAACTCTCAAACCGAATGATGATACATTTCGTCGTGTCGGGTTATCTCTTACTCTAGGGGGCGGAGAAGTAAAGCTATTAGATATTACATCAGCTTTTGGTAGTTTTGCTACCGGTGGAATTCGTCATGAACCGCTATCAATACTTAAAGTACAAGATAACGATGGAAAAACATTATTAGAAAATAAGCCTACCTCGGGTACGCGTGTTCTCTCTAACGAAATATCTTTTCTAATTTCAAGTATATTGTCAGATAATGAAGCCAGAAAAGAAGTATTCGGATCTAATTCTCTTTTAGTTATTCCTAATAAGACAGTTTCTGTAAAAACAGGTACAACCGATGACAAACGTGATAATTGGACTATTGGTTATACACCAAGTTACGTAACTGGCGTATGGGTAGGTAACAATGATAATTCACCCATGAATCCATCTCTGGCTTCAGGTATTACCGGAGCAGCCCCCATCTGGAATCGGATAATGCGAAGTCTATTAAATAATAAATCTGATGAACCATTATCCGCTCCCAAAGGAGTAGTGACTTCTCAAATTGATAGTTATTCAGGTGGTTTACCAAAAGAAGGACAACCTACTAGATCTGAATATTTTATTTCCGGAACAGAACCAACTACTCTATCATCGATTTATCAAAAATTAAAAATTTCCAAAAATAATAATAAATTAGCTAATTCAATAGAAATTGCTTTTGGTCAGTACGACGAAAAAGATTTTATTGTATTTACAGAACAAGATCCTATATCTACTGATGGCAAGAATCGTTGGCAGGAGGGAATTGATGCTTGGTTAAATAGTAATCCTGATCCAAAATATCATCCACCTAAAGAAACATCGACTGATAAACTGAACGAACTGGCAGTTCATATTAAAACTCCCGGTGATCACGCCCAGATTAATGATAATGATGTTTTGGTTGAAGCGGAAGCTGTATCTCAGGCAGAAGTAATTAAGATGGAAGTATTAGTTGATGAAAACATTGTTAGGACGACCTCATCCAATAAATTTTCCGAAAGAATTAACATCAATAAAGGTCCGCATAGCCTGAAAATTAGAGCTCAAGATTCTAAGGGGAATGTTAGTGAAGGGCAAATAAAAATTGGTGTTCTCGTTCCCTGGGATACAGTTACCTCATCTCCGACACCAACCCCTGCGCCGACTCCCACACCAAGTAACACTCCTTCTCCCTAAGACAATGACCCTTTTAGTTTAGCATTATATTTTTTTTCTACCGAAGCAATAATTTTTTCCCTGAGAACTCCGACTTCTTTACTTGTCAGATTTCTGTCGGTTTGAAATGTTACCGTAAAGGTAGGCGTATTGTTACCAAAAAATTCAGACAAGACTACATCCTGAACAAAATTAGTTTCCGCTATGGTATTAATTATATTAATAATTTCTGTTTTTTCAGGAAGCACGAACGTTAGGTCTTCAATAATTGGAGGATACATCGGAATCGGTTTATAATCATTTAAATTGTTAGCAAATTTTAATAATTCAATAAATTCAATATCGAAAACAACTATTTTTGAATCCAAATTAAATCGTTGGTAGGCTTTACTATCGATTTCACCAAGTATGCCGATTGGTTTATTAGCCAATAATAATTGAGCTGATTTTTGTTTATGGTAAAGAAAATTATTAATATTAGGCTTGATAAATTTTAAATTCTTTTTGTCAATACCTAAATCAGCAAATAGAGCTTCGATCATACCTTTTAGTTCATAAAATGTATCGCCGGTCCGGAGTCCGGTTAACATACGAACTTCATCGGGTAATTGATTTCCTCCTTGTGGAATATATATATTAGCCATCTCAAATATCTTTATACTGGAAAAATTGGCGATATTTTGCGCTGTTACTTGTATGAGTGATGGAATAAGGGATTGTCGTAAATATACAAAATCATCACTTAAAGGATTTAAGATTTTTAAATGATTCTCTGGTTTTGCATCGACTTTATTTAATATATCTTCGCTTACAAGCGAATATGTAACAGTTTCAGTGAAACCCCAGTATTTTAGAGCGGTTTTGACCTTGTTTTCCAGTGCGAATCTTTGATCGTTCGGCCTGCTATTGATATCAGAAGGTATGTTACTGGGAATATTAAAATAACCATATATTCTAGCGAGTTCCTCAATTAGATCTTCGGGGATTGAGACATCTGCATAACGCCAATGAGGAATTTTGAAACTCAACACTGTCGACGTAACACTTAATAGCGAGAATCCAAGAGAATCTAATATATCGATAACATCATTTTTAGGAATTTCGATACCAATAATTTTCGTTACTAAACTTAAATCCAGTTTTATAATTTTTTGTTGAGGAGGGTCAGGATAAATATCAATTAATTGACTGGCAATATCAGCCTGACAATTAACCTTGAATAGGTTTACTGCACTATTCATAGCCATCATTACGCCTTCAGGATCAACACCTTTTTCAAATCGACTCGCCGCCTCGGTTCTAAATGATAATTGTTGGCAAGTTCGCCGAATTCGCATCGGATCATATGCTTGAATGAATAGCAATACACGATTTGTCTTTTCGTCAACCGCTGAATTTTCCGCACCCATAATACCACATAAATCAATCAGTCTTTTCTTTCCGTCCTCGATAACAATTGTTCCGGTCGGTAAATTCCGAATTTGCCCGTCTAATGTTTTAATCTGCTCATTTTCTTTTGCTTCTCTCATTGTCATTTTAGCCTCTTTAATCTTGTCGTAATCAAAAGTATGCATTGGTTGACCCAACTCCAGCATTAAATAATTTGATATATCAATAACATTATTTAACGATCTAATGCCTGACATTTTTAATCTTTCCTGAATATATTTTGGAGAAGGGGCGATTTTTACCTGATCAAAAATAAGACAGGTAAACCGAGGGCATAAGGCGGGATTGGAAATTTTTATTTCCAGAGGCAAGCCGTTTTTGGTAATTGGTAATTGCCCGCCAGCAACGCTTTTCGTAGCTATACGGGCTGGGTAATTGGTAATTGGTGTAAGTTTTGTCTTTATCGCAAATCTTGGTAAAATGGCGTTTAGCTCACGGGCGATTCCATATATTGATAAGCAATCGGGGCGATTAGAGGTAATCTCAATATCATAAATAAAATCTTTGTTAACCTTAATAATATTCTCAACAGATTGGCTGCAAAGGGATAGATATTCCCCTATTTGTTTAGGGGTGGTATCAGTCTTTAAATATTCCCTAAGCCAAGAATCAGGAACAATGATATTCATATTAAAATTGCTCTAGGAACCTTAAATCTCCGTTAAATAATAATCTTATATCCGGTATTTTGTATTTCATCATCAGAATTCTTTCGACTCCCCACCCAAAGGCAAAACCGGTATATTTAGTTGGATCAATACCGCCATTGCGTAACACCATCGGATGGACCATGCCAGAGCCTCCAATTTCCATCCAACCTTGTTTGCAAGCTCGGCAGCCTTTACCGCCGCAGACAATACAGGTAACATCAACTTCAAAAGAAGGTTCAGTAAATTGAAAATGAAAAGGTCTGATTCGTGTTTTTCTATCCTTGCCGAAAAATTCTTTAGCAAAATAATCTAGTGTTCCTTTTAAATGGGTTATATTTATTCCGTTATCAATCACCAATCCTTCGAATTGATAAAACATCGGTGCATGGGATATATCGGATTGCCGGCGATAACACTTGCCAATATTAAGCATTCTTATAGGTGGAATATGGAATTGTTCCATTTCTCGTAATTGTCCGGATGAAGTGTGCGGAGTTAATATACCTACGCCGTACTTTTTACTGATTAAATCAGATATAAAAAAAGTTTCCCATTCATCTCTCGCAGGATGGTTTTTGGCCATATTTAGACCGGTAAAAGCATACCAATCCCATTCAATCTCCGGATATGAGGTAATTCTGAAACCAATATTTTTGAAAATTTCGATTATTTGGTTGATTGTTTGACTTATCAGGTGAACGTGGCCCAGGGAAGGTTTTATACCGGGTCGGGTAACATCAAACCATTCGTCAGCTTCATCTTGCCCAAGGATATTTTCTTTTGTTTCTGATATTGTTTGCTCAATTGCCCGCTTAACATCATTAGCTAAAATTCCCAGCCTTTTCCTCTCGCTAATTTCCAGTTTTGGTAGTTCTTTAAGTAGCAATGTTAATTGCCCCTTTTTACCGAGAAATTTAATTCTTAAATTTTCTAAATCATCAACATTCTTAGTCTGCCATATAATTGAAACAGCCTCATTTTTCAGATTAATTAGTTTTTCTTCCATATATTTATTATAACATGCAGCCGCTTATTGATGCCTAATAAAAAGCCTACTGTTATAGTAGGCTTAACAGGTCGAGGCAAGAACAAAAACTACGTCCGGCTTTTTTCGACCACCTTTTTAAATGTTTCTGGATCGTCAATAATTAATTCAGCTAAAATTTTTCGATCTAAAATAATATT
>JAZDMI010000005.1:0-3358 GCA_043801155.1 Candidatus Gottesmanbacteria bacterium | reverse complement strand
TTATATTCGACAACGGGAAAATTTCTTTTTCTGATAAGTAAATATATTACTATACCAATAGTAAATAATGTCGTTAAGTATCCTAAATATTCAACCATCGGCCGGTGATAAGAAATCTCTAAGTGATAGTTTCCGGCTGTATCAGGATTTATTAGCATCAGGTCAGGACCGGCTTTGCTTATATCAACAATTGTCCATGAACCATTGTCTCTTTTTATCTTGGCTATCCAGCCAGAATTATAAGTTGTCTTAAACAAGATACCGGTATTGGCTAAAGCCCCAGTAACATCGATTTCAACTACGTCAGGATTAGTCCGATAACGATAATGATAATTAATACCGATTCCGGGAGCCGGACTTGAAGCATCCAGATAGTTTTGCAAACCAGTTTTATCAAGAACAGGTTTAACCGGATTATTAAATGGTTTAAGTTGCATCATCTTGCCTAAATCAACTGCATGAACAATATTATTAGCCCCGGGATTATCATATATTTTAAAGCCATTAATATTAACTAACGATTGCAGGTTGGAGAATTTTTGCGGATAATCAAAATCTTTATAAGGAGTAGCCGCTGACTCGTCAACAACAATATAGCGTACGTTGTAGGTTGATAACCAATTAATCGCTAACTGTCCATCTTCTCCTTTGTTAACCTGATAAACGATATCCGCCCACCATGGATCGGCTTGAGCATTATCTTCGTCACCCCTGATTTGTAAAACATCACTAAATTCATTCAAAAAAAAGCATGGTGATCCTGTTAAATAAGCCCTTTCACCTTTTTGATAACTGATATGGTCATTCAACCACTGGGCAATCTTATATTCACTAGTTGTTTCAATGTTCTGGTTCGGTTTAATAATGGATGTTCCTGCTTGAATAAAACCACGGGAAATAAAAACAATCAACAACAATTCTCCGATAACGATTCCAATTGATCCAATTTTTCCAATCAGTCCTAGTGTATTTTTTACCTGATCGAATATCCAGGAAAAACCAAAACCAATAATCATCGCTACGGTTAAATTAAGCTCGGGCATATAACGATTAGGCTGCGACCCGAACCAATAGCCTTTATAAAAAGCAAATGGAATTAACCAAAAAATGATAAACCAAATTCCGAGGATAATCCGATTTTGCCAATCCGGCTTTTTCTTAAAGATTTCAAAAAAAATAAATCCAAAAGGTCCGACTATAAAAATTACCAGCAGAAATAAATTAGTTAAGGGCGGCATACGAAATACATTTTCAGGATGGATATAACCACTCGCGGCTAAAGATCTTATCATGGAGATATCATAGCAATAAGCCATTAATCCATAGACTAATGGTAATAGAAGTAAGCTGACAATAAATTTTTGGGTAAATTGTCCAAGCAGCACCTCGGAGATAAAAATTCCCAGCATAAAATATGCAAGAGCATAAGCAGAAAAAAGGTTAATCGAAACAATAATCGCCAGCAATATTCCGGTGATTAAAAAATTATAAAAGTTAGGTTTCCGCAGCAACCGAAGATAACAGATGATGGCAAAAGGTACAATCGCTAAATCGATGATATGCGGCCCTTCTCCATAATCAGAAATTACCGACAGCTGCCAGGGAGCAAAGTTTATTGTCTCACCGATTGATTTAAATCCGGGGATTAAAAAATAATTAGCCGACGGAGCCAGGATATAAACGAGTGCAGCGATTGCACCGGCTAGAGTTCGTTTAGTTAAGAAACGGGTAAGGAAAAAAATACCAACAGGAATCAAACAATATGAGGTGGCTACTGTTATTCGATAAACTTGGGGCATCGTTAAAAAACTAGCAATATTTTGAATTATCGCTAAAATCATCGGTGCCAAAAGCGGATAGATCAGATGATTTGGAAAACCCCCGTACCAAAAGGGGTTCCAGCCATAAAGAAAAAATCTGCCAATATATCTTGCATTGAGAATATGGGCTACGCCAATCGAGCCGATATTTCGATCGTATTCTCCCAAGAATAATGGCCAGACTAGAAAAACATTTAATATAAAAAGCCCAAGAATAATCGTGCTGGTAATAATAATTTTTTTAAGCGACATTGTTACTGGTTCTGGTTTTTATTTTAATAATTATTAGCAAAATTATAGTTAGTAAGGTAATACCGATACCGATTATTTGCGAAATACCATCGGTAACAATTATGGCTTTACTTACCAAGGGCTTTGTCTGCCCTTGAGCAAGGATCCAATAGGAAGGACGGAGGAAAAAAATAAGTGCCAGTAAAAAAGATAAGATAAATCCGATAAGTCCACTATACAATGCGACTGACACTTTTAAAGATAAACGAAATATCCTGGCGACAATCTCACTCCGTAGAATCGTTAATAGGCCGACAATTATTATGGACAGTAAAAATGCTAATGCAAAAACAAGCTCCGGCAAAAATCGCGAGGGAACCGGCAATAAATTGGCGCTTAAATGATCGCCGACAAATGTCAAAAGTAGAAAAGTAGTCGATGAACTTGCGGCTAAAAAAAACGGTTGTAAATGAGGTTTTCGATCAAATATCAAAAACGAAAAAGCACCGGTTACCGGTACGATAAAAAACGAAATTGGTATCAAACTCCAGATTAATGAAATTAATGATCTTCCGCGATCACTAGCAATAATATTAAAAATTGATAGCGGATGATACCAAAAGGCAGAAAGTCCGGCCGTTAAAATTAATATTAAAAACACGCAAAAAAACTTAACCCTTCCCTGTCCTAAAAGCATTTCTGAATAGGTTTCAATACCTAATAAAATCAATAGCGTGAAAAATCCAAAGGGGCTGATTAAAGCTCCCAGGGCAAGACCAATACTGCAGACAATGGCTAAATTTAATGTCATATTTTTAAAGAAGCGCAAGAATAATATCAGCATCAATGGAGTAAATCCTAAAAAAACTATATGTGAAACATCATCATATAATACGATCGAGGATAGACGATATTGCGGAATTGTATATATAAGGGCAGCAATTAAACTCGTTAGACGCCGATTGGTTACTTCCCACATATAAAAATAGAAAAGAACTGGTCCAGTAATATAAGAGGCTATAATGATAAAATCTAGGAATCCGCTTGTTCCTTTTAACAGGGGAAGGATTAAAAATATATTACTAAGACCAACAATAATTGGAGCTACCCATGTTTGCCAATCGAATCTAATTTTTGGCTCATTGGGGTTTCCAGAATTTAATTTTTTTCCACCCAGACGTTTAAAGAATTGCATAATCGTCTAAATTTATTTTAGATAAATATTAATAGGTAATCAATATACCTTTAATATATCTCTTTTAATCTATCTTGTAGATAATATCTTTACCGTCATCATAAATTATTTC
>JAZDMI010000015.1:0-61888 GCA_043801155.1 Candidatus Gottesmanbacteria bacterium | reverse complement strand
AATACTAACAGATTACGTATACCACTTAACCCCTTTCTTATTGTTTTTACTTGCTTAAGATTGTCAGCAGTAAAAGAAAGGTTTCCTATTTTATAACTAGTAAGTTGTGGAAGCTTAGCTTCAATGGTCGCAAATTCTCTTTCATTTAGGGCTAAATCAGCCGTAACTTTTGTCAGTGTCTCTTTTAAATTTCCCCGATTAAGTCCTAAAATTAAAAAAACTAATTCTTGTCCTCTTTGTCCCACATTTATCAAATGTTCACTCGCCTGACCTAAATCTTTGCCCAACTCTAACCAATCTTTAAACTGACGAGCTTGTTTGTCTTTTCCTAAAAAATTAGGAATTGGTTGACCTAATTCAAAAGTATTTTCTGCTGTTGTAAAATATGCCTGGGCTGACTTGGCCTGATTTTTTGCGCTGATAAAATTTGAGTTGAGCAATGACGTACTAGTATTTTTTAATGAAAGAGTTCCTAGGAAAATATTAGCTAAAATAAAAATAATTGGCGAAATAATAATTGCCGATATCATCAATAAATAAAAAGTCCAGTGCAAGATATTTTTCTTAATCGAATAATTTCTCTTTTGGGTATATTGGGGTTTTTCGATAAAAATATTATTACCCTTCAGATCAAATTTGGTTTCTTCGGTTTGGCTAAAAGAGAGCTTGAGAATTTTTCTTGCCGTATCAATCTCTTGTCCTGGGAAAAGGGAAATATTAAAAATTTTAGCTATCAATTTTCGTTTTTGGATAAAATCAGAAACTCTGGATATTGCTTGTTGTCGAATTTTTATATCAATATTTTCATCTAAAATCAGAAAATATTTCGCTTTATTTTTTACTGCCTTTTCCAAAAATACTCCGATATTTTCGATATCATCTAATTGGAAAATATAATCACATTCTCCGTCACTACATATATTAAGTCCTTTAGAAATTAAAAGTTCCCGAAGTATTGCTGCTAATTGTGATCCTTTCCCGATAAAAAGAACATTGGAGAAAGTTGTTTCCTCTTCTAAAATTATATTTGTTTTTTTAGCAATCGTTTCCATTTTTGAAAAAATTTGTTCGGCGAAAAATTAGGATTATTTAATTTTATCGAGATCTATTAACCAAAGCCGACATGAGTGTTAAAATTATATTTTTGCGTCTAGCGCTTTATTAACTAATCTATCTGCAAGTTGATTTTGTTCTCTGGGAATAAAATTATAAAAAATATTTTTTCCAATTTCAGTTTCTAATTGTCGAATCCGAACAAGTAGATCACGAAGGTGACTATCATTAATTTTAAAATATCCATTTAATTGATTAACAACTAATTTTGAATCGAGGAAAAATGTGATTAAACAATCTGGCATCTGTATGATAGAAGAATTTTGTTTTATCCATACCAAAGCTTCAATTACTGCTGAATATTCTGCCACATTATTAGTTGTCTTCCCTATTCTTTTTCCAAAACTGGCGATAATTTCTTCTTTATCTGTCTGTGATTTAATTATCACTCCAACGGCAGCCGGCCCGGGATTACCCCTGGCTCCCCCATCAGTAAAAACTATAATATTTTTCATTTTAAATATTCTGTTATCCTTATCAAAAAATCTTTCCTTTTTTCATTAGAATTTGCCAGGCTGTTTTCGGGAATGAAAAAAAGTTTGGCAGGAATCCCATTGTTTTAACTAATAGTATGCTAGTTAGACAAAATACTAAACCCTCGGTTAAAACCGTTAACCAAGCAGCCGCATAAAATGAAAATTTAGGAATTAATATTAAGTTTAAGGAGAAATTAAAGATCAACGCTACTAAAGCAATTAGTAAATATTTTACCTGTTTGCCCAGGACAACTACCGTATAGCCAGTCAAATGGTTAAGATAACTGATAAAAGCTGCTAGCCCGAGAATCCTTAAAAGAGGTATACTTTGGCTAAACTCAACTGGTTTTTGCCAGGCAATAATTTTTATCGCCAAGGGTGCAAAAATTAGTGTCCCCAAAAATACAAATCCGCCGGCCAAAATTAATATATCTAATGTTTTTTGATAAATTTGACGAAATCTTGTTTTATCTTGTTCTTGAGAAATAATTGGTAAAATTGAATTCATTAAATAAAATGCTCCCAAGACGATAACCTCGTATACTCGATAAGACAAACCGTAAACCCCGACAGTCTCACTTCCACCAAATGCCTGAAGAATTAGCGAATCAGCTCGGTTATAAACCGAATAGAGTATCAAAACTCCACCCATTGGTAAGGCTTGAAGAGAAATTGTTTTAAGAATGGATTTGGAGATAGAAAAATCTATACTGGATAATTGATTAGCCAAGATAAAAGCTAGGACAGTAGCCACAATATTTGCTAAAATTAATCCGCTGACAATTAAAAAAAGATCTCCGCCAATTTTAATAATTGTAA
The DNA here is from genome assembly GCA_043801155.1 of Candidatus Gottesmanbacteria bacterium. Taxonomy (GTDB): domain Bacteria; phylum Patescibacteriota; class Microgenomatia; order JAMCYU01; family JAMCYU01; genus JAZDMI01. The sequence goes on along the minus strand of JAZDMI010000015.1, from coordinate 59,480 downwards.
AAGATAATATCAGTGTCAGAAAACTAGCTGTCCATTCAACTAAGGCAGTTTTTTGTTGTTTAAGTTTCGTCTGAAATACAATTTCTAAAGAAGTTTTCAAACTAAAAATTAATATAAGAATTGACGAAAAAATTACTAAACTACGCAGCGACTCTTGATGAATTGTTTTTAATGGAAATAAAAAAATAATTATCCAAACTGCTATCGTCGCTATGATTGACAAGAAGAATCGTAAGAGCAGGGTATTGCCAAAAATCTTATCTTGTTGGTTAACTGACCGCGATGCTTCTTTAACACTAATTAAAACCGTGCCCCAATCAGCAATTGAAGAAAAAATGGCCACAAAACTTAAGGCAAAAGTATAATTCCCAAATCCACCTGCACCTAAGTAGTTTGTTAACAGAGCGGTTGTTGTGATTCCAAATATTACTGTGATTCCCTTTCCCAATATTTGGATAAAGGTATTATAGGCAACTACTCTTGAGAGGTTCATGAAGTAATTTTAACATTTTTGCGACCCGCAGACCATGACAATCCTAATATTATAGCTAATAATAATTGTCCTTGCTGAAGAGTATAAAAATAATGGTCAAAAAGGCCAAGCACGAGAATTGTACTTAAAGTAGTAAGGAGCATGTAGTTAGTAATTAGCAATAGACGACGAATTGTTAAAATTAAAAACCAAATTAGACTAATTAGACCAATAAGACCAGTTTCTGAGGCGATTAATAGAAAGATGTTGTGCGCCGGTTGTAAAAAATAAACCGGACCAGGAAATCTGTAAAATTCAGGTAATCTTACTAAAAAATTATTTAAACCAACTCCTAAAAGGGGAGAGGAGGTAAACATTTTCAAAGCAACTGCATTCAGATCTTGACGATAGGTGATTGACTCTTGTTGTATTGGAGAATAAATAATGCTGATAGCTAGTAGCAATGGTATTACACAGAAGAGGAATATCATGTTCCATGCTTTATATTTAATGATACGTCCATAAAATATATAACCCATAATCCATAATCCAAACGTTATCCAGGCGACTCGACTGAAAGATAAAAAGAGTGCAATTATTCCTAAAATGGATATAAACCACCACAATTTTGGTTTATTAACAATAAGCAGCGGAACCGCGACAACTAAAAATCCCGCTAACACGTTTGGATGGGGAAAAGTTGCATATGGTCTTAATAATAGCTGTCCGTTAAAAACCGCTAGGGCAATTCCTGGTGTTCCGCTATCAAAAGTTCTTTCACCCAACCAATAAAAAATTCCTCCTATCGATCCTTGGTTTAAAAATTGACTGATCGCAAGAAAAGACGAATATAGGACAGCCGCAGATAGCAAACGGATAATAGTAGACAGCTGAATTTTTGTTTTGGCAATGTATAAACCCAGCAAACTAAATTCTATAACTTTCACTAACTTATAAAAAGCTACTCCCTGATTTTGAGCAAAAAGACAATTTACGATAAGTAGAAAGGAGAAAGCAGCCAGTAGTAAATATTCTTTTTTATCGAAGGCAGAAATCTTTAACCGTAGTTTTGTAATTTTCTCGATAAACCATAACATTAAAATTCCTATAATAATGATATCTGTCAAATATAAAGTAGGGGACAGATAGTCAATCCTTAGTCCGTTAATCATGCTCCAGTCCGGCCAAAAGTGTTTACCTAATTGGGTGGGAAGAAAAATGACAAGAAGATAAAAAAGAAATTGATGTAACTTCATCGACAAAATTGTATCTCAACAATCAAACAATAACAACTTTTTTAAAATATGGCTTATTGTGCTGTGGCTGGAGCCATGGGTTCTGGCTTAGCAGAAGGAAGTTGTCTGTCACAACTTACAACTGGACATTTTGAGGCACACCTACCATCCCTAATTTGTACAAACCTACTAACTCCATAAGGATTAGACTCTGGATTGGAACAACTACCATGAGTAAAACAATTAGGAAGTTGTTCTAATGTGTTTGGCATTTTATTTCCTTTCTAGGCAGGGTTACGGAGTTTAATAATTAATTTTCTCTCGCTGCCTTCGCCTTCGGAAACAGTTTCCACTTGGGGATGATCTGCTAGAACCAGATGAATAACTCGTCTTTCAAAAGAAGAAAGATTGGGGAGGACGACTGCTTCACCAGTTGCCAAAACTTTTTCGGCTACTTGTTGTGCCATTTGTTGCAAACTTTCTTCACGTCTTTGACGCCAGTCACCGACATTAACAATAATTTTTAACCAGCTGCTGTCTTTTTTAGACGCGGGGTCCCCATCCCCGCTACTAAGACGCTTCTGCAGCGTCTTATAGACTATTAAGGATAAGATTAACTGGAAACTAGATAAAGTCTCGCCATGATAACCAATAAGAATTCCCGTGTCAGTAGTTTCAATCTGGACATCAAAGACTCCATCTTTTTCTTCAACCGTGACTGTTCCTTCAATGGTAAGTTCTTTTAATAATCCTTCCGCTTCTTGCTGTATTAGTTTTTTATTGTCCATATTCTATTTTCCTTTGTTCATTTGCACCTGCTGTATTATTTCGCGCCTCAGAACGTCAACTTCACAAGTTGACATGAATGAGGCAAGAAAAAAGGGATAGCTACCCTTATTTTCCTTTATTCATTTGCATCTGCTGTATTATACCAAGGATGCTAAAGGTATTCCAATATAAAGCGAGTCCTATAGGAAAGGAAAAAGCAAACCAGCCAATCATTAATGGAAATAAAATCGACATTTGCCCCTGCATCACCTGAGCCATATCTCCCTCCGGTTTTTTCTTCTGGTCATTATTCTTATTTTTAATTGCCGGACTCGTTGCTGTTGGTGGTGTCATTAGTTTTGTTTGATACCATTGTAAGGCGGCTGTAATTAAAGGAACCACTAGCAACCACCAACCGGCGGTTTGCCAGGCAGAAGGTTTTATGCCTAAATTAATTCCAAAAAAAGACATGTCGATGCTTTGAATACGTAGGACTGATGAGTAGGCGACTTGATTAATTTCCTGAACTACTTTGCCTAAATTGCCAGCGCCTAAGATTTGCCAAAAAACATTATAAAGCGCAATAAACACTGGCATTTGTAAAATTACCAATAAACACCCGGAGGCAGGATTGACACCGGCTTCTTTATAAAGTTTCATTTGCTCCTGCTGAAGCCTCATCTTGTCCTTACCGTGTTTGGCTGCTAATTCATCCATTTTTGGCTTAAGCTGTTGCATTTTTTGGGTACTTTTAAGCTGCGAGTTGGTGAGGGGCGACAAGAGTAGTCTAATAAAAATTGTCAGGGCGATAATTGCTAAACCAAAGGCTCCAGGAAGTTTAACCAATAGAAAAAGTTTATAAAAGACAAGCAAAAGATTTAAAATTGGCCAAATTAATAATTGATTAAAAATGCTTGGATCTGTCATATATATTTTTTTATATTAAAGGGTCGGGACCACCTTTATTCCAAGGTGTACACCTAATAACTCTTTTAAAGCCCACCCACGATCCTAAAATTATACCATACTTATCGATTGCTTGATATGTATATTCAGAACAGGTAGGCCGAAACCGGCAAACAGCATCGCTTAAAAAAAGGGCTTTTAAAAGAGGGGATTGGATAACCCACGATTTTTGATAAAGTCTAATTAAATATAATATAATTTTTTTCATGCTTTGTTTTAAACAGCAAGCTTTTCGAAGATAGAAGATAAATAATCTACAGGGTTATTTTCTTTCTCCCTTTTAGGATTCGTCTTTTGATTACTCGTCGGCCGTTTCTGGTTTTTTGGCGCTGACGAAAACCATGAGTCTTTTGTCTTTTTCTTTTTTTGGGTTGATAGGTTCGTTTCGGCATAGGGCTATAATACTAAAAAAAGACTAAAAAAACAACCCCTATCTTTCTGACCTTGCTAGAAAATGTGGATCAATAATAGGTTTATTGACCCTTGACAATTGTGGATAACTTTGTCAAAATTATTAGTTGTCTTACTCCTAATTCTGCTCCATAAAATCCATATGGAAATTAATAAACTTTGGCAAGTCGTTTTAGCTGAAATTGAGCTACAAGTTTCTAAACCTACTTTTGCCACTCTTTTTATCGAGACCTCGCTGGTTTCTCTGGAGAATAATATTGCTACTCTTGGTTGCCCCAATCCTCTAATCCAGCGAATGATAGAAATTCGTTATTATGCTTTATTAAAAAATATTCTTGACAAGCATACCGCTAATAATAATAGTCTGGTCTTTACAACTATAAAACAAGTAAAACAACCAGGGTCAAATGAAAAAGAAGTCGGACCGCTTTTTAAAGAAGATGTAAGTTTCTCAAATGGAATTATGAGAACCGCCGGGCTTAATCCCTTTTTAACTTTTGACAACTTTGCCGTTTCCACGTGCAACCAAATGGCTTATGCAGCAGCTCAAGCAGTTAGTCGCTCTCCCGGAACTGCTTATAATCCACTTTTTTTATACGGTGGAGTGGGGGTGGGAAAAACTCATTTGATGCAGGCGGTTGGTCAAAAAATCCTTCAGAGTAAACCAAACACAAAAATTGTTTTTTCTCCGGGAGAAGAGTTTACCAATGAAATAATTGAGGCTATCCGTAATAAAACTACTCCCGGTTTTCGCGAAAAATATCGTCGCGCCCAATTGTTACTACTTGATGATATCCAGTTTATTGCCGGTAAAGATATGGTTCAGGAAGAATTTTTCCACACCTTTAATGCCCTTAACCGAGAAGGAGGACAAATTATCTTAACTTCTGATCGACCACCTGAAGAAATTTCTCGACTCGAAGAAAGATTGCGCAGCCGTTTTGAGGCCGGTCTGATTATTGACATTGCTCCGCCGGATTTTGAATTGCGATGTGCTATTCTTTTGATAAAGGCCAAACAGAAAGGGATTAATTTGCCCATGGATGTGGCCCAGGTTTTGGCCGCCAATATTTCTTCAACCAGAAGACTCGAGGGAATTCTGATCAGACTAGCAACCGAAGTAGAAACAAAAAAACTGGCAATAACACCTGATCTGGCTAAGTCAATTCTGGGGAAAACAACGGCTGGTGATCTTATTCCTAAAAAGAAAATTGAAACCGGTGAGGTTTTAAAAGTCGTGGCTGATCGTTTTGATACAAGGGTTGCCCTCCTTCTTGGGCCAAAGAGAGATAGGTCCTTAGTTCTCCCCAGACAAGTAGCCATGCATATATTAAGGGTTGATTGTCAACGACCACTTATGGATATTGGCAGATCTCTGGGGGACAGGGACCATACCACTATCATGCACGGAGTGGAAAAGATTTCCACACTTTTATCAACGGACGAAAAATTACGTGAGGATATCTCCTGGATAAAAAATAAGCTTTGGGGAACAATGTAGGTTTTTTTACACTTATCCACAAAAAGAGACGAGTTTTACACAAACTTATCCACCGGATTGTGAATAAAAAAACATTGTCTTGACCTTTCAATTGTTTTACTATAAACTTATCAACACTACCTACTAATACTACTACTATTAATATATAGATAAACTATGAGGTTTGAATGTTTACAAGAAAATCTTAATCAAGGACTATCAATTGTGAATAGATTTATCTCGACTAAACCCCAGCTACCGATACTAGCTAATATTTTATTCTCGGCTACCGATGGAAAATTAATCCTTAAAGCAACGAACTTGGAATCGGGGGTTGTTCTTGAAGTTGGAGCCAAGATTGATGAAGAAGGAGAAGTTACGGTCCCGGCAAAAACCATTAATGAATTTATAGGTCAATTACCTGCAGAAAAAATCGAGTTTACCACCCAAGAAAGCAATTTAGAAATTAATTGTCAAAAATTTCAGGCAACGATCAGCACTATTCCTTCGTCTGAATTCCCGCCTTTGCCGTCTATTTCCGCAAAACCTAACTTTGTTTTTAGAACAGACGAATTTTTATCACCCATTTCTAAAGTTAGTTTTGCCGCCGCTTCCGACGAAAGTCGTCCGGTTTTGTCCGGAGTAAAAATACTTAGCGGCGACAAGGGGATTATTCTCGCGGCCACGGACGGATTTAGATTATCAACCTATCATATTAATAGTAATAAATTTCCTCCGATCGATTTAATCTTACCCGCCAAAACACTAATGGATATCGTGCGGATCCTGGGGGAGCAAAAAGAGGAAGAATTTAAATTGGATATTACTAAAGAAAAGAATCAGGCGATTTTTGGTTTAACAAAGGCAGAGATTATTTGTCGTCTGCTTGAGGGACAATTTCCTAGTTTTGAAAAAATTATCCCAACTAGTTTTACCACCAAGAGTATTATTAACAAGGATGATTTTTTAATGGCGATTAAAACAGCCTCGATTTTTGCTCGAGAAGCAGCTAACGTTATTAAATTTCAAATTTCTCCATCATCGGGTTCAGCCTCAAAATTTCAAATAAAGGCCGATGCTACACAAGTGGGGAAAAGTTCAGTTGAATTGGATACCAAAACGGAAGGGGAAGGTGGAGAGATTGCTTTTAATTCTCGATTCTTGCTTGAGTATCTAAATATTGTTAGTGGTGAAGAAATTATTTTTGAGATGACCAATCCGCTTTCTCCCGGCGTTTTTAGGGTGGTGGGTGATGAGGGATTTACGCATATCATAATGCCGGTTAGAATTAACCCGGAGCCATCTTCTTAAAGATCTCAAAACTATTTTAAACCGACAGATCCGAGGTAGTATTTTTCTTCAAGAGCAGGAAGATATAATGAAACCCCAGATGATGTGCCATCCTCGAAAATAGTCTCGCCCTCAAACACCCATATAGGCTGGAGCAGGGACGGGAGAGTCTGTTCCTGGAAATAAGCTAAATATGCTTTTTTAAGGCTTATTTTATTAATTTTAAATTCCGAGGTAAAATATTTTTCTTGTTCAATAGATAGAGAGGTGATAACAGCCCGCTGGTTTAAAACTTGTTGCCATGCCTGGTCGAATGAAATAATCGAATATTTTTGTGTTCCCTTTTGTTGATAGTTAGCCAAAAAGTCAGCTACTTTTTGGACCTGGCCGTTTTCCCTTACCCAAACCTCCATCAACGGAAAAAAAGGAGAGTTAGCTAAAATTATATAGTTTTCTATCTTAGGATAAAAAAGGACATTAAAAATATCTGCTTCGTCAACATTTTTAGCCTTAAAAACCTCGTAACCTCCAACCTTAAGAAACTCAATATCTATTTCTGCCTTATCAAGTTCTTTTGCCCAAAGATTGTTTTGCGATAAATATAATTTGGCGATTTCTTCAGCCCGAAGCGTTGAGCTAACAACTTTTTCGCCTTCAAGATTAAAACTTATTGGTGATGCTTTTGGATGACTTCGTTCAGATGCTTGATAAAGGGGTAATTCAAGCGGGGAATATGGTTTTTCCGGGAAATCAAGCTGATAAATTATATTTTGTGAGACAATCTTAGCTTGGCTAAAAATTGGTCGGGTTATTATCGGGCCTAATACTTCTTCTTTTGTTTGACGAAAGAGACTCGGTCCCAAAAAAGACAGGCCGATAACGATAAGAGCGACAAAACTTAAGCCGATTAAGAAAAAACGGCGCCTAATAAATTCTTTAATCTTTACCATGGCGGCGAGGGAACTCCATATCCTCTTGGGTCAACAATGGTACCATTATCCCATATCATATAATGTACATGTTCACCGTCTGAATTGCCAGTTGTTCCTTGAATACCAACGGCGGCTAAAGGTCCAACGATGTCACCGGTATCAAGAGCTGGTCGTTGTCTTAAGTGTCCCATAAATATTCGATATTTACCAGCACTTAACCAAATATAATTACCCGACTTGCCATTATAGCCAACATCGATTACCCGGCTATCAGAAGCAAACGTCGAATAAACAGTTGCTCCAACCGGTCCATGGACATCAATCCCATTGTGGGCTGATCCATCTCCCGTTATCTGGTTATAGGTGTAACCGCTTCCTCTTTGCGGGTTGTCGCGAATTGGCATACCTCTGGGAGCAACTATGGGTGGGTTGCCAATTGACAAGGTTGCCAAGACAAAAGACTTTTCTCCGCCAATTTTTAGGTCTGGTACGTCAACAGTAATCTCGGCCGTATTGGTAATTAAACAGTCGTTAAATTTATTATCGGTGGGAACTTGGTAATAAATTGGCAGGGCACTATTGGTGGCAATTTCTTTAGGAATTACTCCGGCAAAATTACGGACAGCTACGCTAGGGGCGCTACCCCGACAATTAAAATCAGTCGTATCAGTTATTCTTATATTGGTAAGTCTGTTTCTCCCGGCCGTAATTGTTAAAGCATAATTAATTGGATCGCCAAGCTTGCCGGAAAACTGGACTTCTTTGGCTACCTGAAAATATTTTGATTGGCTGGGTGATGGTTGGCCGGGAATTTCAAAAGCAGAGGATATAACCATAAAATAAAATGCAGTCGGGATAACCACGGCTGCTCCGGCCCCCACACTAACAGGTAATGCATATGAAGTAATACTTCCAGTTAAACTAGTAAGTCCATGAAGTATCCCACTGGTTGTTGAGGCAATACTTGAACCGACAGAGGATAATGCTCCTTTTAAAAGTACATGGGCCAAAGCAGAACCAATAGCTCCGCCGATAAAGGAGAATATTCCTCCCCAAAAACCAAAGATAACAAAACCAATAGCTCCAGAAATCATTCCGCCACTTAATGCAGCAAAAAAAGCACCAGGACCAAAAGTCGAATATATCCAAAATAAACCTAAGGCTATTGCTCCGCCAATAACTTTCCAAATTTTTTTAAATACATACCAAGCAGCCTGGGCAAGGACCAGCGTTCCGCCAGACAAAGCGGTCCCAACTGTAGAAAGACCTAATTTTGCAAGTAGTGCTGTTACCCTTGTCCCTAGTTTATTAAAAAGAAATTTCTTTGCTCCTTTAATTATTCCTTTCGGCCCATACTTAAAATATACTTCACGGGCTAATTCGTCATAAGGAAACAATTTTGGTAGGGTAGCATGAAGACCAGCTCCAAGAAGTCTTGTAGTAACAGTTTTTGCCATAAGCTCTGTTCCATATGAAAATCCTGGACCACCATAATCACCGGTTAATTTAAGCAGTTGAAAAGGAGTTACTCCTGCCAGTCCAAACAAATTAGTATTAAAGCTTTGAAGTTTTCCATAGAACTCTCCCAGTTGGACAAATGGCATAAGACTTTTGGGAGTTTTGTCTTTAATTGATACAATTCCCTTGAGATATTCAGCCATATTGTTATAGGCAGTTTCTCCTTTAGCATCTCTCTTTATCTTATGTTCTGTAGCTTTATTTTCAAAATATCGAATATTACCCAAGAGAGATGACCTGTCGTGCATTAAATAACCCCACAGCATTGATGACTGGATCGGAGGAACTATTCCGATTGCGTCCATTGATAAACCCATTAAACCGCTAGGAATTGTTTTCCATGTGGGAGTAGAGAGCCCGAAGAAAAGGAAATCAGTTGGTTGGGTAGCTTGCCATGCATTCCCAAACTCATTTAAGAAACCGCTACCAGTGGTTGGCTTAGCTAGTCCATGAGAAATAGTTGGAGAGGGGATCACAACGGGAGCACGAGGCGTAGTCATTGCCGGCATTGTTCCGCCAATCATTGTTGCTGCCGGAGAAAGAGCAAAAGAATATGCCGTTGGTGAGATAGTGGCAGCGATTTTAGTAGCGATAGTTGGTAGAGCCGAAGGAGAAATGGAAACACCCGCTTCAATTAATTGTTTTTGTAGCCAGGGATTAGTTAATTCATTTTTAAACTCTTCAACTAGGCTCTTTTCATATTCGGTTATCGTGACGTTGCGGATTTTACCATCTGCAGTAAATTGTTTGGTAAAACCCGGGGAAGCGATTCTTCCCATAGCAATATTGGTAAACGTTTCGGCAATTTGTGAGGCAGCCCTAGGATCTTTAATTGATAAATTATCAACGATACTTGATTTCAATAGATTGGTAACCTCGACAACAGACGCAGCTGTTGTAGCTGTTGATAACAGAGAAGTTCCGACAGGCGATATGGTAGGTGTAACCCCTCCTACTCGTCCACCAATCATTGTGGCGGTTGGTGAAAGAGCAAAAGAATATGCTGCAGATGAAACGGTTGCAGCAATCTTGGTAGCGATAATTGGTAGATCTTTAGGAGAAGTAGAGATACCCGCTTCAATTAATTGTTTTTGGATTAGTGGACTAGAGAGATTATTCTTAAATTCTCGAACAAGACCTTTTTGATATTCTTCTAAGGTTACATTACGTATTTGTCCATCTAGAGTAGTCTGTCTGGTTAATGACGGTAACAATAATCTTTCTAAAGCAAGAGTAGTGAAAGCATCAGCTATTTGAGATGCTTCTTTTGGGTCTGTAATTGGAATACTTATAAGAAAAGTTGTTTTTAATAAATTACCGACGTCGTCAATCGATGGAAGAGTTGTGGTTTTTGACAGTTGAGGAGTTTCCCCTTGAGGAACGATTTCTTGGTAAACAACAGGCGAGATATCTTTAGCTATTGATTCTCCCATTTTTACCACTTGTTCAGAAGTTACTCCGGCTGCTGTTATAGTTTTGGCGATTGCGGGTTTTGCCAAAGATTCTTGTATATTTTCACCAAGGGCCTGTGTGTAGTCTTCTTCTGATTCGCTAGCTGGAATTTTAATCTTTTGTTCAATATTAGTTGTTAAAGCAGTGATTAATTCTGAATTTTCAGCCAGTTTTGGTGGAATATTTAAACGAATTGTTGTTTCGATAGAAGCACGAACTTGCTCAATTGGTAATTCAGTAATGGGTTGGACCTGGGCTTTTTGAACATACACTTCTGGTAGAATATCAGCCAGATTTTCGACCCCTGGTTGTTTAATAAAAGAATCAGCAATCTCTTGAATTTGCTCCGGGGGTAAAACGGTTTCATAGTCAAAACCTTTTTGTTTGATTACAGTTTTAACCTCAGAAGAAGCTAAAGAATCTTCCATCGCTTGTTCAATCGCTTGTTCTCTATTAGTAACAGGAATAATTGACTCTGATAAATTCCTAACTACGCTATCAGCAACAGTAGCAGTAATCTCTGGTAATTGTATTTCCACAGGCAAATAATCATTAACCGCATTTTGGACAATAGCCGTAGCCAGAAGTTGGGTATTCCGGCCCGCCTGAAGATCCGATAGATGCTTTAGACTAATTTTATTTGCCAAGTCTTCAATGGCCGCGGGCGTTCCGATCTTACTTGTTCCTTCAACTTGATTTAATCGTTCAACGTAATGTACCAGAGTAGGCTTAGTAACTTCTCTAATTTGCGATTGAACTTCATAAGCATCTTGGGTGGCAAATGGACTTTTATAACCGTTCATGACCTGACCTTGGAAAGTAGAACCCAAATCCTTGGCAACTTTTACGATTTCTTCTGGATTTTTTTTAGCAGCTTGGGGGAATTCTTCATTAAGTTGTAAAGTTAAATTGTATATAACCTGACGGTTATATTTTTTTACTTGCTGTGCAAAAGAAGGTAAATGGCTTAAACTCTCCTTAAGAATAATTGATCGTCCTTTTTGCGCTTCATCATAGGCAATCAGTAGTTGGCGGATATTGGGTAGATTAACCGCCAGGATAGTTTCACTCACTTCAGGTAATAAAAAGCCGTTAACTCGGCCCATAACTTCATTAAGATATTTTAAGTCTCTAAGATTGTGTTTTAATTTTAATTCGTAAACATCTTTTAGACCGCTACGAAAAGAACGGACTAATATATCAAATGAAGAAAAGGGGATTTCGTTGACCGTTTTAAGCGATGGATTTTTTTGCAGTTCAATTAATCCACGAAGAAGGGTATTTTTAAGAAATTTTTGATATTGATTCATGGCAGCCCTACTTTTATAATAAAGTATTAAGTATCAGGTAGCAAGTAGAATGTAGAAAGTAGTAAGCAATAAACAGAAAAGGATACTACCTCTTTAAAGATTTAATTAAACCATTCAATAGCTTATGAATTACAACTGTTTGACCAGCAAGGTTTTGGAATTGATTATTTCCTATATATCTAAGATCTCTAGCTAATAGTAATTGATTTTGTAATTCCGTGATAGAACCCAAAGCCATATAATAAAATTGAATTTTTTCTTTTAATCCTTGTCTAGAAAAACCTTCAGCAATATTACTAGTAATAGAAATTGCACATCTCCTCATCTGATTAGTTAAGCAATATATTTCTTCTTGTGGGAAAGATCGTGTAATTTGATAAATCAGTAATACTAATTTATGTCCTTCTTGCCAAACAATAAGATCAGTGAAAGAGGTTATCTTATTTCTTAGCGTTTCCATACTACATACTACTTACTACTCTCTACTATTTCCCGTTCTCCCGCAGGGGTTTTCGGGGTTTGGCGGGCGAGAATTTCTTCTGGTTTGGTCGTCGCTAACTGGTGTTCGTCGGGAGACGCGACAATTCTAATGGCAACATGAGCCGGTCCGGCGAAGAATAATCCCTGACCAACTTCACTTGATAAAAGTAAGTTCTTTTCCCCCTGTGACAAGTAAAAGACCTCGGCCACCTTGTCAATAGCTGCCGAAGATTGTTTTAATAAAATCTGGATTGACGAGTTTTGCACGATCGCTTTGCCATAATCGCTGCCAAGGAAATCTTCAACATCTTGGGTAATGGTAGTCAATCCTAAATAATATTTTCGCGATCTTTTGGCAATTGAGTAAAGAAATGTAGCCGAATCCGGGTATTTCATTAAATACCAAGCCTCATCAACCACCAGAATACGTTTTTTCAAATCACGTTTAACTCTGGTCCAAATATAATCCAAGATTATAAACATGGCAATCGGTCGCAGTTCATCCTCTAATTCCTTAAGTGAAAAAACCGTAAAAGTATTACTGATATTAATATTAGTTGCCTGGTTGAAAATACCAGCCAATGACCCGCGGATAAATTTTTCCAAGCGGTCAGCCATACTTTTTGATTCTGGGTCTTCCATACCGATAAGGGTTTTATAAAGATCTTCAAGCAAAGGCGGCTCAAGTTTTTGTGTGGCCGGTTCAGGGGTAATCCCTTTTTGTTTATAGGTCAAGACCAAAGCCCGGTCAAGTATTGCTTCTTCGGTTGGATTAAGTTTGCCCATGATAACTTTACATAACCCATGGAGTGAAAGAATTTTAAGTCCTAATTCATTTTCGCCTTCTTCATAAATTCCGGAAAGGTCAAAGGGATTCATTTTCGCCGGAGAATTAAAAGAAAAACTAACATATTCGCCGCCAACAGCCTTAGCCAACATTTCATATTCTGCCTCGGGGTCAATAATAATAATCTCGGCCCCAAACATTAATGACCGCAGCATCTCTAATTTAACCATATAAGACTTACCGCCACCAGACTTGCCGAAGACCACTGAATTATAATTTTCCAAGGAGAATCGGTCGAAAATTACCAATGAGCCATTGTGTTGATTAATTCCATATAAAATTCCTCTATTAGCTGTTAACTCTGAAGTCGTAAAAGGAAATGTGGTTGCCAGAGAGGTTGTATCCATATTGCGAGTAATCAACATTTTGTCTACACAAATCGGCAGTGTCGACTTAAACCCTTCTTCCATTTGCAGTGTGGCCTTTTTAGTAATAATCAGAAGTGATCCTAAAGTTGACTCGACCTGTTTAGAAACTTGGTCCAATTCTTCTAAAGATTCAGCCGGAATCGTAATATATAAAGCAAATTGGAAAAATCTTTCCGCACCTTTGGCCAATTGTTGTTGGAGAGCCAGAGCATCTTCCAGGGCAACTTGAACCGACGGTTCAATTACCCTGCCTCTTTTAATATCCGATTGGATGGTCGCTTCCATTTCACCAACCTTCCTTTTTAAGTTATCAAGCACATCCTTGGATTCAGTCGGATATATAAACATCGAAACATCAAGCGAATGATCAAAGGAGACTAGCGGTTCAAGCCAGTTAGCCGAGACAAATCTTGGATATCCGGCCACAAACAAAGTCCGATAAAAGAAGCTGCCAATCTTGAGAAAATTAAAATCAACTTCAATCGCTCCCGGAGCAATCACGTCCTGGGTAGTAATCATGCCCTTTGCCAAGCTGGTTACTGCCGGGTTAGTTTCGGTCGTCTTTTTCTTTTTTAAGAAAGGTAAATCAATTTTCATTTTTGTCCTGTCACTATAGCTGCCTCATATTCGTCTTTGGGTGCTATTTGTACTCCGACTGCTTCGGGATTATAAATACTATGAAAAAGGCTTATTAATTCTTGGGTATTTAATTGTCTTGCTTTAAGGCCCAAACGGGCCAGTTGCCGTAATAAATGATCACGTTTAGGATTAAGAGCCATTTTTGCCCGATCTAGAATAAATGATTTGGGAAAAGGTAGGCTTTTCTTTTTGACGAATGATGTCGCCACAGTTTTTGCTCCGAGTTCCAGAGACGAAAAAGGAATGACCAAATAAAATTTCTTATCCAGAACATTATTTTTGGCTACGGCATTAGTAATAAATTCTTTATATCTAGCAATCCTTTCACGTAATTCTTCTTTAGGTTGTTGGGCGCGGGCTTCTTCAAGAAGCTTAAGATATGAGGAAATATCTTTTCTTTTTGAGCGGATAACAATTTGTAGTGAATAAGTGAGAGAATTTAACAAACCGGCGTAAGCAAAGATTAATGCTTCTTGTTCTTTTTCGGAGAGCAGACCAAAATTAGTGGCACTTGTTTCAATAATCAAACAACAAGATCCGTCGCTAAGGAGGACCAAGTCATCGCGGATGTCTTCAATTTCAGTAAACTCTTGTGTAGTACCTCTAATTGGGGCAGGGATGGTCATAAAATTAAAATTTATCTTGACTAAACAATTTTTTGGATAATTCTTCTCTTAGTCTGTCCTTTTCTGTTTTGCCAAAAATTTCTAAAGGCGCCATTGGATTTCCCCTGAGAGTTATTTCTAAAATATCAAAATAAAAATTCTTTTGCGGATCTTCAAGATGAAGAGTATAAACACCATTAGGGAGTGGTGTTGAAACAGAAAACTGTCCTAATTTACCAGACTTTAAGGCCCTAACTGGCGTTCCTTCCTGGTTTCTAATTTCAACAATAATACCAGGAAGGACAGATCCTTTAGGGGCTTTAACAATTCCCGAGGGAGCATTTTTAACCTCGGTAATCGAAGGCATACCTACCTTGGGAGCTACAGTCGAACTGACAATTTTAACCGATGGCTCCTCGGGCATTTTTGCCATAGTTGTTGGTCTGACCACAGGCTCGGTTTTATTAGCAAGTTTTCTTCTAAGATCAATCAGCTCTCTGGTTAAATCCTCTTTTTCCTCTAATAGTTTAGACAATTGGGCTTGAATTTCCATCAGCCGATCCTTGGTAATTTGCTGGTTGGCCAATTCTTGTTGCAGGAGAAATATCCTCCTAGTCAATTGTTCAGTATGATCGCTTAATTCATCAGAAGGTTTAATATTCATCAATGGTTTTTCCGCCATAATAACCGGAGGAGCAACTGGGGTAATTTTGTCAGTTTTTGTTACCGGTGGAGGCGTTGGGGTAGGCATGGTGGTGATTACTTTTGGAAAAACGGTTAAATCAGATAACGGGATATAGGTAGCTGGTTTACCGGCAAAGAGAGATAAGACTTGATCTAATAAACCAATTTGTTTTTTTTCCATATCTCCTGGCTTTTCCGTAGGCAATGTTTTCAAATATTCGTCAACCTGCGCCATCGTCGCCTCTTTTCTAATCGTCTCCGGTGGTGGTTGAGTACTGACAGGTACTGGCGCGGTTAAAATTTCTGGTGGAATGCCCCTTTTTTGCCATAAGAATTGCGTTGGTGAATAGATTCTTTGGAAAAAAGAAATGACCCAACGATCGAGTGGTCTTTCTTCAATCGGGACAAAAGCCAAACCAAAGCCGCTAGCACCGACAAAAAAAGCCAAGGGCCATTTAATAATTGCCGGCCAACCCAATTGTAAGATTAGATAACCAACAATAACTCCGCCGGCCAAATAAATAAACTGGCGGATAGTCATGTCGCCAACTAGCTTAAACTGGAAACTAGTGATATTTTGCGGGACAGGATGTTGTTCCATAAATCCGCGTAATCAAATACGTTACTAACGTACTCTTTATTGTAAAATAGATGTATTATATAATTCAACTGTATCTAAATAGATTAAATTACACCTAAACTATGAGAATTGGATTATTTGGTGGTTCATTTGACCCGCCCCATAATGGCCATCTATCAATTATTGATCAAGCTTTCAATAAGAATTTAGTTGATGAAGTTTGGATAATTCCAACCTGGAAAAATGCCTGGAAAGAAGAAGAGGCTAATCCTGGCCAACGTTTAGCCATGTGTCAATTATTAATAAATAGTAATATTAAGATTATTGATTTAGAGATTAAACGGGAAAATACTAGTTATACGATTGATACAGTTTTAGAGCTTAAAAGACTATACGATCATCAATTTTTCTGGTTAATCGGTAATGACCACTTGGCTGACTTGGAAAAATTTAAAGATTCCGGAAAATTACTTAAAGAAATTATTTTTATTGGTTTTCCGCGGACCAATGTTTCCTCAAGCGAAATAAGAAACAGAATAAAAAGGGGAGAACTAATAAGTAGTTTAGTCCCCAAGAGAGTAGAAGAATTTATTAGAAATAATAATCTTTATAAATAATATTTTATTATGCCAAAACTAGATTGCCAAAAAGTAGCTGGAAAAATTATTAAATTTTTAAAACAAGAAGTCAGAGATGCAGGTTTTACAAAAGTAATTATTCCTTTATCTGGAGGTTTGGATTCATCAGTAGTCGCTTTTTTAGCAGTTAAAGCTTTGGAGGTAGAGAACGTCTTAATAGCTCTTTTACCCAATAAAGATATAAATAAAGATCAAGATGCCAAATTAGTTATCTCTAAATTAGCAATTCCTAACCCGCCAGCTGGCAAAAATATCTTTGAAATTGAAATCTCAAACGTTGTTCAGGCCTTCCAAAACAGCTTGGGAGATTTGACTGATTTACGCAAGGGCAATCTGATGGCTAGAATTAGGATGACAATTCTTTATGATTTAGCGAAAAAACACCAGGTTTTAGTTTGCGGTACAGAAAATAAAAGTGAGTATTTATTGGGATATTTCACCAGATTTGGAGATCAAGCAGCAGATTTAGAACCGATTAGAAATCTTTATAAAACCCAAGTTATAGAACTGGCAAAGCATTTAGGAGTACCAGAAAAAATTATAAACAAGCCTCCTACTGCCAATTTATGGTCTGGTCAAACAGATGAAAATGAGTTAGGCTTTTCTTATAAAGACGCCGATCCGATTCTTTTTTATCGCTTCGACCAGAAACTAGCATGGGAAAGGATTATCGAATTAGGATTTAAGAAGGAGTTAGTTAAAAAAGTCAGGGATCAGGTTGAAAGAAATAAATTTAAACAGGAAACACCAAAAATTATCGCGGCTTGACAATCTATTTTTGCTATGATATAGTTTGAGCGGGTTACCGGAATTTGCAATTGCCAAGTCTTATAATATAAACTTTAATTAATAAGGACAATATGGCAGAAGCAGGTAACAAAGAAATAGGACCAAGAAACTGGCAGGGAATCTTAAAAGACGCTGTTAGTTCTGGTTCGATAAAAGCAGGACAGCTAGGTGGTAAAGCTGCTGATTTTCTTCACCAAGGTCTCCAAAAAGGTGGCGAATGGTATCTCCAAAAAACTCTCGAAGGAAAACTTCCTAATTTAAATCCATTTGGTGCGACAACAGAACAGATAGATAAATCCCTAGAGAACGTTAATCCAGATATTGCTAAGCAAGCAAGACAGCTACGGGATAGATTTCGCGTGGCTAATTTTCAAGAGATTGGTCAAATAAAGCAAGACTTCCTTAATCTTAAAAATGACCATTCTGAATTGGAACAATTTGCTAAGTTTTTTAGCGAAGAAATAAGAGAACCAGGTAAGCTTGATAAAAAGTCAAGGTTGGGAGAAAAAAGAACAAAAAAGACACAAACTCCCAAACCAGACATAAATCAAACTATTCAGGAAAAAACAGTTAATCCTGAAGCTATAGATGAAGATTTACTTAAAAAATTGACACGAGAGAGAGCTAAAGAAGCACTTTTAGATTTAATGATCGAAGACGATAGGTTTTTATTTATTGGTGCTGAACATAATTTGGGAATGACAAAAGAGAGGCGCACTAAGTTTGTAGAAATTGGTGGGGAACGTTTTGATAGGAAAGAAACTGTTATTAAGTATTGTGAAGCAGCTTTAAGCACCGGAGATGAGAAAGATCAAGAGTTTCTCCAGGAAGTTAGCGTATGGAAAATAGCCTCAAAAATTTATGGAATTCCTCATGAAAGATTAAAAGAGTCAGTTAACGGCGAACAAGCAATGGAGGCTTATCGTCAATTGGAAAAAACTGAGGAGTTACCATCAAGAGGTGAATGGACAGCAATCCGGGAATATTTACGGCGTGGAGCAGCTATGCATCCCCAAAAAGAATCATCGAGCCTTTTTGCTATCTACGACGATCCGGAATTTGTTGTCCTTGACGACATAGAATATTTCTATGGGAAATATTTACGAGAAGCCAATACAGGGCTTGATGCTCAAGGGAAAAAGGATTTAAGAAGCCGTGCTATAGTAGTAGCTTGGAAGGTTTATGAGGATTCTTTAAGAAGAAGGGGTATCGAGGGAAGAATTTCCAGAGACGCAATTAATATCGTCAAAGATCAGACTTCCTCTGCTAGTAAAGAAGACAAAGCAAAATTGAGAGGAATTACTCTCTTAAGAGAAATAGGATTAGTTACGTGTCGAGTGAATAGAAGTTGGATTGGAGGAAGACTTCCCGATCGTTATCCAACCGGCGCAGTTGATGAAACATTGATTAATGATGACTTAGAGTATATGCGAACGAATCCTGCTATCGACTGGGTATATTCTACAACATTACCAACGATGCCAGAGACATTAGTTTCACACACTCATTCTCAAAATAGGATTCGCAGGGTTGTTGGTTTTATGGACTTTTACTCATATTCTTTATTAACTAATCAGGATTATGGTGAAATACTTTATCACCTTTATCGTTATTCGTTACAAACGAGAATCCTGGCAATGACGGCAAATGGTGTTTCGGCGTATGGTAGTTCCAAACCAGGAAGATTGGGAATGTTAACCAGACCAAGTGACATAGAAGACCTAGCCGAATCAGTAGGTAATAACTTGACACTCCCTGACTTAGTTCTCATATCAGGGATCGCCCTTGGTGCGGAAAAACCAGCTAAGGGTGGTGACTTCTTCAATCATATGGAATTTAACCGAAATAATTATCATGAGAGGAATTTGAGGAAAAGGGGTATAGCCGAATCGGTCATTCCTTCAATTTCATGGTTGCCTGGTAAAATTGAAGTTATAAATCTTTACGCGGAAAAAACTTCGATTGAAAAAATGACGCTTAATTATGGATCTGAATATCCCGGCCGCGGTGACGAATCAATGGCCAAAATACCTTATCTTTTAAGTCGCGAATTATTTTATGCTTGGTCTTTCCAAAAGATTTTTGAGGCTTTTGGTTGCCCCAATGTCTCACTTAGATCTATTCTCCAAGACTTAAAAAAACCGAATCCAAATGAGACAGCCAGAATACAATTGGGGTACCTTAACCAAAAAAATCCCCGCGCAGCAGATGATGGAACTGTTCTTGATCTGTGCGATAAGGACTTAATCAGTGCTCTCCACTTACACCCAATTGAATTTGAAAGTCCGCCAATTCCTGTTGGTAACAGAGTAGTCCACGTTAGTGAAGAAGATTTAACTTGGAAAATGATTGCTCTACAAGCAGAAGGAGAGGGATGGGAATGGACTACAGATAATATCCTTGATACTTTAGGCAATAAATTAACTCTTGATGAGCAAGAATATTTTAAACGCGGTCGAATTGAGCACCCCTTGCGTATTAAAGAAAAGATTGCCGCCCTAGCACTTCGTTCCCTGTCTCCGGACGAATTCTTTGACGTTATTTATTTACTAGCTACAGAAAGAGAAGAAAGTTCTGCCCATATTTATATTAAGGAAACATCCTTAAAGGGTAGGGAAATTATTATTGACACTATCGTCCATCCTCAAGACATGAACCGAAAAATCAAATCCATTCAAGATTTGAATCTGATCTTATTAAAGTTTGGCAGGGATAAAGCGGCTGAGTTTGCAAAAAAATATGGTGATCCGGAGGCGGCGCGGACGCTGGAGCCGTTAATTAATAGAATCGGTTATGATAATATACTCGCCCTAAGCCAAATGATTAAACAAGGAATGAAACCCAGACCAGAAGATGATATTTACAGAGGAATAGTTGTCTCAAAAGGAGAATTAAATCAACTTGATCAACTAGAAAGACGAGTAGGCGATCTTAAACAAAGATCCGTTAACAATGAAGAACTGATGGAAGAAGAATTAGAGCTTTTAGAATTTGGTACTGACCTAGAAATGAGGGTTTTGGAAGCACGGAGAAAAGCAGGGGTAAATGAGCCGTTAAACACTGAAGAAAAAGAATTATTAACCTATGGTAATAGTATTAAACAAAACAGGCTTAGGCAAATGCATCGTTTAACTCCGGCTGAATTTAGATTGCTGGTTTCTGAACTTGAGAAAAAGGATGTCCAAAACCTGCTTTTGGGCAAAGACGTGAAAGATATTAATAAGTTCAGAGCAGATCCGTTTTTAGATTCTATGAGCGAGGATGATAAAGATAAATTTTTACCATTATTACAAAATCTGCAGATTAGAGAATTTTTATTAAATAAACAACCGATTCCGGAAGAGTTATTTTTAGATGATGATGAATTGCTTTATCGGCAGAGGACTATGGAAAGGGAGGGTATAAAAAGAGAGATTATTAAAGAGAAGCGTCAAGATGACTCTGATCTAATCCAACGGAGAAGGGAGAATTTTAAATTGGGAAGAGAAGGGAATTACGGTATGAGTGAGGAGGAAGTTGATTATTTGGATCTTTTCGAAACCCAATGCCGGTTTAATGCGATTGATGATCTTGAAAGAACCACTGGTAGGCAAATATTGAATGAAAAGGTACTGCCTATTCTAAATAAGAGACACCACCAAGGGGAAAACGCACTTACCGACGACGAGAAACAAATGTTTTATCATTGGCAAAAGGTTTATTCTGGTGAAGAAGAAGAGTGGTATGAATCCGATAAAGATAAATTTAGCCGGGCACAACTTGTTGCCCTGGAACATCTTAGGGAATTATTAACTCATGGGAATTGGGGAACTCTAAGACGTGCTAATGATCTTGATTTCCCCTGGCATGATCTCCATCGGCAGTTTTTAGATAAGACAATTGATTGGGCAATACTGGGAAAACTTGGTGCCTTTGGAAAAAAAGATGAACATGGTGATATCATTTATCCTCTTCAAAAAGAATCCCAAGAGAATGCTGGACGAATTGAATCTGGTATTACCGGAGGCAATACTACAAGCTTAATTTTAAGCCCAATGATCCGAGCTATATTAAACAAGAGAAATCCGGATATGAAACTAGAGATTTGTCGAAAGGTGCTTGCAGAAAAACAGAAAATGTGTTTCCGTTACGGTATAAGACTTGAAAAGAATGGTCGGCTTGAGCCAGCGCCTTTTATTTCCCAATATGAAGATTTTAGCAAATGGGAAGACGGGGAAGTGATCGGTGATCCGATTGCCCGCTATCTAGTCGGTGATGAAAGTTATGATCCAGCCTGGATGAAGCATAGGAGATGGGATGCTCCCGATACTATTGCCGGACACAACTCTTTTATGTTAACTATGTATCTTGGGGTACCCCTTTGTCCGGAGTATATAAAGGTTCGTTCAGAGAAACTATCAAGGCTTGATATTATGAGGCTTGTACCCACTGATTGGGATTTGTTTAAAACTCCCGATTCTGATCCTAAGTGGTTTTTTGGTGGCTTCCAAGAATTTTTAAGAATTCCAATATTGGGTACAAAATTTGAGGGGTTGTTTGATATCTTGAAAAAGAAAGAAGAAGGTTATTATTATGGATTAATCAAATCAGGAGTTCTTTCGAGCCGAATGGCCGAATTTATAATTCGTGCCGAAGGTGGTTGGGGTGCTCAACCAGAAGCCTATAGAAGCTGGATGGCCAGAATAGGATTAGAGGATACAGAGGTTGGCGAAATAGGGGGAGAAGATGTAGTCCAGGGTTTAGTGGGAGGAGTGTTAGCGAATCTTCCCGGAATCGATATCGTACTCGGGAAGATACCTTTCAAGTTTACGGGAATCCCGCGAATTGCCTTTGAAACAACAACTATAGGAATAGGGAGCGGATTTATCACAGGATTGGGGACTTTTATTTTTGGTACTGGTTCATTAGCGGTAGCCTTACCCCCAATTGCTATTGGTACTCTCGCAGGAATTGCAGCAGGAGCATGGGCTTGGAAGACTAGAAAAGAGACAGTTGAAGATCTTACTAGAAAAGGTTTACTTTATGATTGTATTATTCCAATGGATAAATTAACAGAGGCTCACTCAAAGTCTATTAGCACTAGATTAGGCGGATTGATTCCGCGATAATAATTAAGAAAGGAGCAAAAAATGAGTAGTGGAGAAGGAGCAATGATAAAAGAACAAAGTATATTTTCTGTAAACCCTGAATTTTCTAAACGCATGGGAGATTTATCTACATGGATTGCACAACAAGCAGATCGTGGGAAAAAGGAGTTTTGGAAATCGGTAGAAATTTCTATAAAACAACCTCCTCAGGTATTATTAAATTTTATTAAAGAGATAGACAGGGATCCTTATACATCTGCACGGGAGTTAGAGAAACAAGGATTAAACAAACAAATTTCCAGTGACCTAATAACAGTTTTGCAGTCTAATGCTAAACCGAGTGGTATGATCGAGGAAGATATTAAAGCAGCGAAAAGATTAATAACTACAGTTGAAGAAAAAGCTAAAGTACCAATAGGCATTTTGCAGGTAATCAGGAACGGAGTTGACAAAGAATCAACCGCACGTGTTGCTGGGGACTTACTAAGCAGAAGAAATGTACTTAGATTTCCCGGTAGTCCATCAGGTAAGAAACCAGGGGATAAAGACAGAAAAGAAGAAGAGGATATTAAAAGAAGTAGGGCGTGGATTCCAGAAGTAGGATGTTTAGTTTTACTACTTAGTTGTTGCTTTTGTGGACGTAATTCAATCGATTTTTTATCGAGAAGCATTAATTTTTTACGTGAAGGAAGGGCTGAAATTTTTGATCCAGACTTAAGTAGAGTATTAAAAGTTCAAAGAAATTTAGTTGACCAAGGAAAAGATCCAGGAAGCAGTTTAATAAATATTTATAGTGGCAGTCGACTAGAAATGCAGGGGATTATTAAAAATAAGGAGCAGGATAATGTTTTTGATGGATTGATCATCCCTGATTATTTTAATCCTGAAGATAATTTTTCGGCGGAAGAAATTTGCCGAGCCAGTGGGTGGACACAAGCTTTAAGAGAAGAATATTTTGTTAACGGAATATTTCAAATAAACATATTTTTTAACGCTATGAAGAACAAGGGTTATACTAAAGACTCTATTAGCAGATTTCTTGAAAAATATAGCATATTTTTAGATGAATATGAAATAGGAGCAGAACCGCATAGTAAAATTCCACCAAAGTATCTTCCTTCTTCTGCCAAGGGAACTGGAGTTTTTAAAGAGTTAAAAAGAAGTTCTTATGGTGCATTCGGCAAGACTAGAGCGAAAGAAATACGTAGCCAGAGACGTGTTTAAAGACTAGAACCTAATGTCCCACCGATAAAAGGTACCCAGCGCAATCCACCTTTCATCTCTTTCTCAGATGCACCGCTTATTGGACTGGGTTTGATTTCGAATATATGTTTAATTGCTTCGCCAACTGCTGGTATAGTAAATAAAATACCAAAGGCAATAAAATAGCTAACTCCGCTGGCAATCCCTGTATTCATTAAAGGAGGTGCCCAAGTAAGAGGTGTATCTTTGGGAATTCCTGGTAAACGTCCGATTATTGGTTGAAGATAAGATGTCTGGGAAAAATCCGCCCCACCGGCTTGTAAAAAAATAAAAACAAGAAGTATTAATATAAAAGTTACCGGAAAAACAAGAATATTTGCCAACACGCCTTTTAACCAAGAAGAAACATTACTCGAACTTCCGGGTACAGCTGCAAGTATCAATTGCAAAGGAGAAAAAATTACAGATAAAATAATTCCCACATATGCCCCTAGGAGCATAAAGAAAATCTTAAACATAATAAAAAAAGTACCAATACCAAAAACAAAAACGATACTTAAAAAAGATAACGGTCCTGCCGCTGCTCCGAGCCATCCCCCAATATTAACATTAAATAATGATTTAGTAGCGAAATCAATAACTTTAGGACCAATAGCTCCAAATAAATCAAAAATATTTTTAGCCATTAATTCTTTAGCAGCACTATTAGGTAATCCCTTAACTAATAGATATAAGACGAGATTAATTGAAAAACTCATGATATCCACCATTAAACCAACAATTGCGTAAGAAAAAGTTACTAATATTAATGCTACTACTATCCTAGGTAAGGCTTCCTGAATAGTTACGACGGTTCGTGGATCAATCTTTTTTCTAAACATAACCATAAAACCAACAATAATAAATATAACAACAAAACCTAAATAGGCAATATCTCGAAAAATTTTCCATAAAGATAAAAGAGGGGAAAGATTAGAGAAGCCTAGTCCTTGTGCTTGAACTGATTTTACTACACCAAGATTTTGACCTACATTCGCTAAATATTCTGCTGATGAAGCGGGGGGGGTAACATATAAAACCCCTGTTAAATTACCCATTACTTGTATAGCTCCTCCTTGACGAGCGTATATCGGGCCATTGGGTCCTTGAGCTATAAGCTGTGGTGTTCCGCCAACAGCAGCGATAGCAGCATTCATCATATCAGTCAAGATAGATAGAGTGTATCTTTCTTTAAACATTTCATTCTGATTCGTTCCTCCGGCTGTACCACCGGTTGTCCCAAAAACTTTTTGGCTCCAGACATCAGGGTTTTGAACATACCAAGGTCCGCTAACGCCTAGTTTGGAACCGACACTACCAGTCATAGTTGAAGGATTAGTGGTTGTAGTCCCCGAGGTATCAACTGGAGGAACTGCATATACAGTCTTAGCAGAAAGTAGTAAGCAGCAAGTAGTAAGGAAAAATAATATAGCGAGCAGTTTTTTCATACTTTGATAAACTCAGTGCTAGATCCTAAACCATTATGAGATAGTTTTGTATAATTTGTCAAGAACCCACTTATTTAAAGGGGATAGTGAAGGTTTCTAAACCGGTAACCCCGGTAAAAAGAGATATAAATTTTAGGATTAAATACGCGGCAATAATTAAGACCATTCCTAATACCGCGTAAGTCATGGTATTTTTAGCTTGCTCTTGGGCTTTGGGATCACCGCCAGAAGTCAGATATTTAAAGCCGCCAATAACTAACATAACAAAAACCGCTAAACCGACAAGCATGGTAACTACTGACACAACATTAAAAAAGACACACTCCAGCCCTTGAATAGTGGCGACATCATCGGTTGTACGACACGCACCCGAACCAGCAGTCCCCGGAGTCCAATCTTTAGGCAATTGAGCCAAAACCACGTTCATTAAACTGAACGTGGTCAATGTTGAGGTAAAAAACATAAACCTTTAAAAATCCTAATTAATTATTTTACACTTGGAATAATTATATTTTCGCCAATAAATTTGACACCAAAGAACTGTTGGACTAATAAGATAATCGCCCAGGCTGAAAATACAATTATCAAACCAATAAAAGCATTAGTGATTCTGTTTCGAGCGGCCTCAAGTCCAGCCTTGTCTCCACCAGAAGTGATCCATTCAACACCCCCCCATACTAAATATAAGAAGGCAAGAATTGTGGCTATTATTAAAATCAGACCAACACCGGCGGTAATCAAAGATCCAATATTTGTAAAAGGAACTAAAGCTGGTTGGGGTAAATTAATAGATTGAGCTAATACAGTACTAGCTTGTGTGAACACTAATCCTAAACCTAAACCTAATTTTATTAATTTGTTTTTCATTCTTCACCTCCTTCCGCCTCGCCGTAGCATTAGCGTAGGCGGGACTTTAAGATTTATCTTTATATTATAATCTAATCTTATTTTAGAACAAAATTTTTTATTTTGTCAACTGATCATTTCCCACATTCCTGCTTGCAAACATCAGGAGGCAGTTTATTATACTTAATACAACTTAGAACGCAATCTAAAGGTTTAGAACTGGAACCTGTACTTGAACTAGAAGAAGAGCAGGATCCTGTTGCTGATTGAACGCCAGATAAAGAAGGGATCGGAATATCAGGAAACGGAAAACAGAGAAAGGTTTTTAAGAGTAACATTACCGCCCAAACAGAAACAACAATTATTAAACCAATAAGAGCATTGGTAATCCTATTTCTGGCTGATTCTAACCCTGCTTTGTCTCCACCGGAACTCATCCATTCAATTCCTCCCCAAACAAAATAGAGAAGCACCAAAATAAAGGCAATAATAATACCGATGGAGAGTAAATTGCTGACTAGAGTTCCAATTGCAAAATCTGGTATCACAGTATTGGTAATCATAATTACTTAAATCCTATCAGGCCAATAAAGCTTTTTACATCTAAAAAATTAAAACCTAAAAACACTTCTAAAACTTTCATAATAGCAATCGCTGCCACAACTACCACAAAACCGAGTAATGCATTAAAGATTTTTTGTTGAGCACCTTGAAGGCTTTTTGGATCTCCACCGGAGCCAATCCATTGGAGGGCGCCGGTTATGAATTGGAAAATAAACCAAAGACCAGCTAAAACAGTTAAAAAGCCGATAATAGCAGAAAAACCATTGGCAAACCTGGTAATAGCATCATCTTGATTACCGACATTAGAAAAAGGACCTAACCCAGTTCCTCCTCCGATAGTTCCTAAGGGAAATGCTTGTACTAATAATTTATGCATTTTAATTTCTAAAAACTCCTGGCGGGACATTACTTCCTCCTGGACCATAAATCCTGGGATTTAAAATAGCACTAGCATCGTGAAAGATAAGATAGCCAAAGATGGCTGCTAGTAAAAATGAGCTGACAATAATAATAAGTCCAACTAGCGATTGCCATATTTTTGCCCAAGCATTTTCTATTGCCTTAGAATCTCCGCCGGCAGTCATAAACCCAAAACCAGCAATAATTAAATTAAGTAGGGTATAAAGTCCGGCAATAAGGAATATTAAACGAAGGGTATTATTTAAAAAAGGAACTAAACCGCTAAAAGCAGATCCATAAGGAGTCGGTGGTGTAACTGTGCCAAAAAGACCTAATATCATATTAAATTCCTGGACTAAAGATTTCTATTCCGGTTATAAAATGAATAATCTCGACAATCCAATAAGCTGCAAAAATAATCAAGAATCCAATTAGGGCAGCCGTAATAGCATTTTTGCCTTTACCAACACCCTCTTTATCACCCTGGCCTGCACTAATAATAAACCCCACACCGCCAAAAATCAACAATAAGAACAGAATTACACCAACTAAAACAAAAACATTTTTAACAATAATATTGACAAAACTAGCAATAGTTGGGAATGTTGTCGCTGGTTGAAAAACGCTAGGAATCGATACTCCACTCATAATTTAAGTCTAGGGCATTTCAAGCTTAAATGTCAAATGATATGGTATAAGTCCGCTCCGGTAGGTGCTCCTTTTTCCTTACCTCAATTCACCCTCGGTGTAACCTCGGGATTTTGAGGGGAGGAATAATCCTTCATTGTGGTATAATCATTATTTATCATGCCTAATACTTTTCCTCCCGATACAAAGCTTCCTAAGCATTTAGTTATTATTCCTGATGGCAACCGCCGCTGGGCAAAACAGCATCATCTACCAACAATTACCGGACACCAAAAGGGGTTCCGAGTACTTTTAGATATGGCCAGAGCTGCCAGAAAATGGGGAGTCCATACCATGACTTTATGGATATTTTCAACTGAAAATTGGAAAAGAGATAAACAAGAGGTTGATTATTTAATGAAAATTGAAGAAGACATGATTAAAAAACATTTACCGGAATTTAAAAAAGATGGCGTTAGGGTAATCCATTTAGGCAGAAAAGACAGAATCCCCAAAAGCTTTAAAGGGGTGCTTAGCCAAGCTGAAAAGGAAACCAGGAAACTGACAAACAACATTCTGAATATTGCGGTGGATTATGGCGGAAGAGACGAGCTATTGCGCGCAATAGCTCGAATTCAGAATTCAGAATTCAGAATTCAGAATTCAGACGAAGAGAAATTCTCGAAGTTTTTAGACACGGGCGATCAGCCTTATCCTAATCCGGATCTATTGGTAAGGACATCAGGAGAACAAAGAACTAGTGGTTTGCTTCCTTGGCAAATGGCTTATACAGAATTTGTTTTTATAAAAAAACACCTTCCCGCTTGTACTGTAGATGATCTAAAAGATGCTATTATAGAATATAGTCAGCGGGAAAGACGATTCGGAGGAAACTAACGTTATCAGTTTTCTGTTGTCAGTTATCGGATTTTAGTCCATCGGTTTTCAGTTAGTCAGTTAAACTGGTAAACAGGTAACTGATAAACTTTTATCTGAAAACCGAAAACTGAAGACCGATAACTGAATATCATTATGAATGATAGACAACTAATTAAAAAGGTGTTAGACAAGGATCAGAAAGCTATTAAAGAGTTTTATAAACTTTATTCTCCCTCGCTTTTTAATTTAATATCCGCAAAAATTGACCGCCGAGAAGATGTTGAAGAATTATTGCAGGATACCTGGATATCAATTTTAGATTCATTGCCCTTATTCAACTTCCAATCTTCTTTTTTAACCTGGGCGAAAAGTATTGCTTTCCATGAGGTAGCTGACTTTTATCGAAAAAGGAAAATTAAAAGTCTTATTTTTTCACACTTACCATTTCTGGAGAACTTGGTCAGTGAGGCTTTGGGACCGGATATAAAATACCAGCAACAAGAAATAAAACAGGAAATTGACGTAGTTTTAAAACACCTTAGCGAAGGATATTCGGAAATTATACGACTAAAGTATATAGAAGGCCATTCTATGGCCCAAATTGGTTATAAATTAAGCATCTCTATTAAGGCAGTTGAGTCAAAGCTCTCAAGGGCGAGAATTGCATTTCAAAAAGAATGGCAAAGAAATTACCCTTACGCTTTATCCGTTTCTTCACCCTTATTGGCATAAAGGAAGGGTATCTAACTGGCCGCAATTTTCTCGGACTTCTAACCCACCCCTTTAAAACAATTACCAACATGAGCCGCGAAAAAGATCCGCTACAGATTCTTTTAATATTTGGACTGCCTTTTTATCTATGGATTGGCGGATTGGCCGCTATTATTGTTGGCAGGATTATTATATCGGCCCCATTTTTTCATTTTGGGCCCCTAGCAGTATTGGCGCTACTCTCTATCAGTTTATTTTCCGGATTAGTTTTTACCTATATAGCTTTTTGGACTTTTATTTGGATTAAAAAACGACCATGAAAAAATTATCTGAATTTACCACCATTGATCAAAGACGTAAGACCCTGACTAATGATCTGGGTATTTCTTTAAAAAATATCAGCAGTTCCTCACTTAGCGAAGAAGAAACAAGGAATAGAAATATTGAGAATTTAATTGGGACAACTCAAATTCCATTGGGTATAGCTGGCCCCCTAAAAATTCATAATTCAGAATTCATAATTCAGAATTATTATATTCCGTTAGCTACTACCGAGGGTGCGTTGGTTGCTTCGGTTAATCGGGGATGCAAGGCCATCAATGAATCAGGCGGGGTTAATACTTTTGTGGAAAACGTGGGGATAACTCGGGGACCGGTTTTTAAAACAAAATCGTTATCTTGTTCATTCCAACTGGTCAAATGGATAGAGGATCATTTTGATGATTTAGTACGCGTAAGCCAAGAGACATCCCATCATTTGAAACTTTTAAAAATCATGCCGCAAATTGTCGGCAAACATGTTTTTTTAAGAATATCTTATGATACTGATCAAGCTATGGGTATGAATATGGCGACCATTGCCACTGATCAAATTTCTGAATATATTAAACAGCAAACCGGTTGCGATTGCTTGGCCTTAAGCGCTAATGCTTGTGTTGATAAAAAACCAGCCTGGTCAAATTTTATCTTAGGTCGGGGAAGAAAAGCCTGGGCCGAAGTAATAATTCCACAAAAAGTAGTTATCGATGTATTAAAAACTACACCAGAAAAAATATATGAAGTTTGGTTAAGTAAATGCCTAATAGGATCAGCTGTTAGTGGATCGATGGCCTTTAATTCCCATTTTGCCAATATTATTGCCGCCATTTTTTGTGCCACTGGCCAGGATCTGGCCCATGTAGTTGAGGGAAGCCTGGGAATAACAACTATGGAGATGGTCGATGAGGCCGCTCGTTACAAATTTTCTCACTCCGCGAGTCTAGGTAAGCTAAAGTCTACTGCACTAGCACGCAGTCATAATACTAGAATAGAAAGTGGCGTAAGTGCGGAGTTGTCAAAAATTGTAACTTCGCGTCCTCTTAATAGTCTTTATATATCAGTTTATTTACCGGATTTAATTATCGGTACTATTGGCGGCGGAACTGGGTTACCAACGCAAAAAGAAGCTTTAGCAATTATTTTTGCTAAAGACAAGCCTGATTCTGATATATTTAGCCAAGTTATTGCCGGAGCAGTTTTAGCAGGAGAATTATCACTTTTGGCTAGTTTAGCCGAAGGCAGTCTGGCGTGTTCACATCAAAGATTAGGAAGAGGAAAATAATGTTAACTAATGTTGGAATTATTGGTTTTGGCAGTTATATTCCTCAAAACCGGATTAAGATTTCCGAAATTGCCCAAGTCTGGGGTAAAAATTCAGCGGAACTGGAAAGATCATTAGGGATTATTGAAAAAGCAGTGGCCGGATATGACGAGGATACAGTTACTATGGCCATTGAAGCTTCACAAAATGCCCTAAGCATGGCAAAAATTGTTGCAAGCAATATCCAGGCGATTTATGTTGGTTCGGAATCTCATCCTTATGCTGTTAATCCTAGTTCAACCATTGTTGGTGAGGTCCTGGGGGTAGGGCATGAATATATGGCTGCTGATTTAGAATTCGCCTGTAAAGCCGGAACGGCCGGTATTCAGGCAATCGCCGGATTAATTGCGTCAAAGATTATCAACTATGGAATGGCAATTGGCGCTGATTCATCTCAAGCCAAACCGCATGATGTTTTGGAATATACCGCCGGAGCCGGAGCCGGATGTTTAATCCTAGGCAAAAATAATTTACTGGTTGAAATCCTTGACTTCATTTCTTACTCATCTGATACTCCGGATTTCTGGCGCCGGGACGGAATTCCTTACCCGTCGCATCAAGGACGTTTTACCGGCGAGCCAGCATATTTTGCTCATGTACAAGGAGCGAGTACAAGTTTATTAAAAAAGAATAGATTAACTGCTTCTGATTTTGATTATTGTGTTTTTCATATGCCCAATGGTAAATTTCCGGTTGAAGTAGCAGCCAGGTTGGGATTTAGTCAAGACCAATTATCTCCCAGTCTAATCGTTAACCAAATAGGCAACCCCTATTCGGCTTCATCTATCTTAGGGTTATGCCGGGTTTTAGAAATAGCCAAACCAAACCAATTAATATTTATGACATCTTACGGATCAGGCGCCGGAGCGGACAGTTTTATTCTGAAAACAACCAAACATTTAATATCAAGAAGAAACATTGTTCCCGGCGTCAGTTCTTATATTAAAAATAAACGATACATTAGCTATCCGGAATATTTAAAATATACTAAAAAAATTTAATATTCGTGGGCTGACGGTGACGAATTTTTTTACCCCGCTTTGTCCGTAATAGATTATTGTCTGGTGCACTAGCACGTAGTATAGAAGATTAGAATTAGCATAAGCGTAAGTGCGGGGTTATCAAAAATTGTCACGTGTCATCCCCCGGTGACTTAATATAATATTATGCAGATACCTGTTTTAGGCATTGGTACAACAAAATTTGGCGAACTTTGGGAGATTTCTCCCCGAGTTCTAGTTAAGCAGGCTGTCGATGAAGCTTTGGTTGATGCCGGGTTAAATATCAACAATATTGATGCCATTTTTGTCAGCAATATGTTGTCAGGTATTTTAGGGAGTCAGGAAAATTTAGGCGCTCTTTTTGCTGATGAGTTAGTCAGCAACAATGTTCCGGCATTTAAAATCGAAGGCGCCTGTGCGTCGGGGGGTTTGGCAGTTCATAATGCCATAAACAGCGTATTAGCCGGAACCTATACTAAAGTTCTGGTTATTGGTATCGAAAAGATGACCGATCATAATCCGTCTGAAATTGCCCAGGCATTAATGAGTGCTGGCCATGATGAGGAAAGAGCCAGTGGTATAAGTTTCCCCGGTTTATATGCTATTTTAGCCCGGGCACATATGGAAAAATACAAAACCACGGAAAAAGACTTAGCCGCGGTTGCGGTCAAAAATCATGATCACGCTTTACTTAATCCTAAAGCCCAATTCCAAACAGCAATTACCGAGGAGCAAGTTCTAAGAAGTCCTTGCGTGGCTGATCCATTAAAACTTCTTGATTGTTC
This sequence comes from Candidatus Gottesmanbacteria bacterium, assembly GCA_043801155.1. Taxonomy (GTDB): domain Bacteria; phylum Patescibacteriota; class Microgenomatia; order JAMCYU01; family JAMCYU01; genus JAZDMI01. Next base: position 26,788 of record JAZDMI010000015.1, on the reverse strand, counting down.
ACCAGTCTCTGATGGAGCATCGGCGATTATATTAGGGAATAGGGCACAGGGGATAGGGTATAGAAAGAAACAAGTATATGTTGTGGCGTCGAGCGTGGCGACGGATAGTTTAGGTCTACGTGGTAGACAAGATCTAACTACGCTTAAAGCAACAATTAAAGCAGCTAGTAAAGCCTATCAACTAGCAGGAATAGTACCAGCTGATATTGATGTGGCTGAAGTTCATGATTGTTTTACGATCGCCGAGATTTTGGCGATGGAAGATTTAGGATTTTTTCGAAAAGGTCAAGCATCAAAGGCGATTAACTTGGGGAAAACAAGACTTGGAAAAGGACATCCGGTAGTTAATCCTAGCGGCGGACTTAAAGCCTGCGGCCATCCGGTTGGCGCGACTGGCGTTAAACAAATTTGTGAAATTGTTACTCAGCTTAGAGGTGAAGCTGGCAAAAGGCAAGTAAGACGAGCGAAAGTTGGTTTAACCCATAACGTTGGCGGATCAGGAGCAGTAGCCGTAGTTCATATATTGAAGACATAGCGTCATTGCGAGCGAAGCGAAGCAATCTCGAGATTGCTTCGTCGCACTAAGCTTGTCGAATGTGCTCCTCGCAATGACGATAAGAAAATCTATGATTAGTCCTGTTAAAATTTGGCGTCATCAAAAAAAAGTTGCTTCTCTTTTAGGCAATAAAGGGAAAATTATTTCCTGGACATTAATTCGGGTGCCGCCGGCTGGTTATGAACAAGAAGCACCGTATCCGGTGGTTTTAGTCGAACTTAAAGACAAAAAAAGGTTTATTGGTCAGCTGGTGGATTGGCAGGAAAAAAATCTTAAATTAGGCCAACCAGTAGTCGTTGTTTATCGTCGTATTAGAAAACCAGATTCTGAAAGTGTAATTCCGTACGGAATTAAATTTAAACCAATTTAAAGAATTTATGAAAATAAGTTGTCCGGGTAAAATAATTTTGATGGGTGAACATGCAGTGGTTTATGGTAAACCGGCAATCGTAGCAGCGGTGAATCGGAGAATGATCCTTCGACAAGCTCAGGATAAACAGAAGACTATTACTAAAGTGAGATCAGAAATTCCCATTGGCTGCGGGATGGGATCATCAGCTGCCTGGTCAGTTCTTTTGGCCGCGAATCAAATATTTTCTACCAGTGGAATCAAGAAATTAAATGAAAAAATTCTTGCCAAAATCAGTAAGTTAGCCTATGAATTTGAAAAAGTTTATCATGGTAATCCGTCAGGTGCTGATACCACAGTTATCACTTATGGCGGAATCTTATGGTTTAAAAAACTAAAAAATCATAAGTTTATTTTTAATAAACTAAAAATTGGTAGTATCAGGAAGTTTGTTTTAATCAATAGCGGAAAACCCAAGGAAAGCACCAGAGACATGGTAGAAAAAGTAAAACTAGAAAAACAAAAGAACAAAAAGCGAACAGAAAATTTATTAGACATGATCGGCGAACAGACAAAAATATTTCTACATGGCTTAGAAACTCGAAATAGGCGATTGATAAAAGATTCAGTGCAAAACTGTGAAAGTCTATTAGAAGATTTGGGAGTTGTTGGCCAACAGGCAAAAGATATTATTGGTAAAATTGAAGCGATTGGCGGAGCAGCCAAAATTACTGGCGCAGGAGGAATTTCCACTGGTTCAGGTATGCTTCTTTGTTATCACCAAGATCCACAAAAAATTTTGGATTTAGCTAAAAAATTAAAATTAGATGCATTTAAAGTTAAATTAGGAACTGAAGGAGTAAAAATAGAATGTTAAAAGCAACTGCAATTGCTCCGGCTAATATTGCTTTTATTAAATATTGGGGGCAAAAAGATAAAGATATAAATTTGCCTTTTAATAATTCTATTTCTATGAATTTAGATAAATGTTTAACGACTACGACGGTGGAATTTTCTAAAGATATTACTAAGGATGTAGTTATGGTTAATAACAAAACATTATCAGATAATGACTCATTAAGAGTCATTAAGCAACTTGATACCTTACGAAAACTGGATAAAATTAATTTTAAAGCCCAAGTTGTTTCGATAAATTCTTTTCCGAGCGATGCCGGGATTGCCTCATCAGCTTCAAGCTTTGCTGCCTTAGCCCTGGCAGGAGCAAAAGCTTTAGGAGTGAAGATTAAGATAAATGAACTTTCTTGTCTGGCTCGTCTTGGTTCAGGATCAGCTTGTCGGTCAATACCTGATGGTTTTGGTGAGTGGCATAAAGGAAAAAATCATACCAGTTCTTATGCCCGAAGTCTTTATCGTCCTGATTGGTGGGATTTAACAGATATTGTAGTTATCGTTTCAAATGAAAAAAAGAAATATTCATCTTTATCTGGTCATGCTTCGGCAGAGTCTAGTCCTTATTTTATTAATCGTCTTAAACAATTACCAAGGAGAATCAGTCAAGTAAAAAAAGCTCTTAAAGAAAAAAATTTACCGCTTTTAGGCGAGACAATTGAAGAAGAAGCAATTGATCTTCATGTAATTGCCATGACCTCAAAACCGCCAATCTTTTATTGGAATGGCACAACGATGGAAATTATAAAACAACTAAAAAATTGGCGTAGCAGTGGTTTATTGGCTTATTTTACCATTGATGCCGGGCCGAACTTACATATTATTTGCGAACAAAAACAAGAGAAAATCATTAACAAAAAATTAAAAGATTTTCCGGGAGTTATTAAAACAATTATTAATCATCCGGGAAAAGGAGCACGAATTATATGAAACCAATTGTTCTTATTAAAATTGGCGGTAGTCTCATTACTGATAAAACCAAAGAGTTTTGTCTTAAAAAAGAAGCCTTAGATTGTATTTGCCAGGAAATAAAGAAGTCTCTTGGTTTAGGTAAACAATTAATTATCGGTCATGGCGCCGGTTCTTTTGCTCATTGCCCGGCTCAAAAATACCAAACCCACAAAGGCATTATTAATAAGGAAAGTTATCGGGGTATTGCCGAGGTGGCTGATGTGGCCGCCCAATTAAATCGAATTGTCGTTAGAAAATTAATTGACTGTGGTATTAATGCTGTTTCAATAAGTCCCTTGAGTATTATTACGGCTAAGAATCATGAGTTAAATACAATTTGCCTTAAAAGCCTTGAAGAATTGTTAAGACTGGAAATGTTACCAGTCGTTTATGGAGATCAAATTATTGATACTAAAGTTGGCTGTACGATTTTTTCAACGGAAAGAGTTTTAGGATTTATTGCTTTAGATTTAAAAAATAAAAGGTACAAAATTGAAAAAATTATTCACTGCGGTCAAACAGAGGGAGTATATGATCAGGAAGGAAAAACGATTTCATTAATTACAAATAAAAATTTTGCTGAGTATAAGAAAATGATTAATGGGTCAAAAGGAGTTGATGTTACTGGCGGTATGATCCATAAGGTTGAAGAAACTTTGAATTTAGCCAAACAAGGAATACCCGGATTAATTATTGATGGTATTGAAAAAGGCAGTTTGTCAAAAGCCATTGCCGGAGAAAAGGTAATCGGTACGAAAGTTGAATGGGAATAGTATTTAAGTAGTAACTAAGGTTTAGGGGTAAACATTGATCCTTCAATCCCGAACATAAACTCTAAAATTTGGACAACCCAGAAAGCCACGAAAATAATTATAAAACCAACAATGGCATTAGTGACTTTTCCTTTAGCCTGTTCCATGGCTTTAGGATCGCCGGCTGATGTTAAATAAGAAAACCCTCCCATAATCAAATAGGCAAATAACAAAAGCCCCGCAATAGGGAACAGATACCTAAGAAGTTCAGTTACAATCGTTCCTAACTTAGTCGTGACGGGAAAATTAGTTCCAGTAATATCTGGTACTGTATATTGACCTACTTTAAAAGCAAGAGTCATATTTTATCCAAATCCCGGAATTTTTAAAATATCCGTGCCAATGATTTTTAATAATAGCACAGAAAAGACAATCATCAAAACTCCGGCTATAGCTGCTATGATAATATCTTTACCTTCATTTAGATTTTCCGGATTACCGGCAGATGTTAAAACTTTAAATCCACCATAGATAATTAGAAGAAAAGCAATCCCGCCAGCTATTCCAATAGCAGCTGTTAAAAACCAGCCGATAAAAGCACTAGGGTCGGTCGGAAGACAACCAAGAGCAGTATAAGTTTTATTATCTTGTTTAAGACAATTTTCGCAACTTGTATCTCCAGGCGGACAAATTTCACGTATCCATTGAGCCTGTTTCTCGTTCTCTGTCAACGGTTTAAGTCTACAGCAATTAGGGGCAATACCAGGACAGTCATATTTACCGATATTATTAAGAGGTATAGCACAAATAGGAGAGCAAATACCACCCATACTAGAACAAGTAACAGTTGGTTTAGGAGTAGAAGATGCACAACCGTTTGGATTAGTACATATACATTCAAAATTTTGTGCAGAATTACACGAGCTCTGTGATAAACTAGTGCAGAGTGAATCACTAGATTCATAGTCATCTTGGCAAGAAACATCTTTTGAATAACAGACACCACCACTCCAATAGCAAGAGAAGAATCCTTGAGCAAAAGTTACTTGAGTATTTAAAATATAGAGTAAGAAAATTAAAAAAAAGATTGTTGTTATTTTTCTCATTATTTCCAGTCTAGACTAGAATGAGTCAAATTTCAAGCCATGGTATAATACGTAGGGAGTAGTGAGTAGCAAGTAGTAAGGTATTAAAATATGAAAAGAATATTTTTAACAAATATTTTAATATTTATATTACTTGCTACATTCTACATACTACATTCTACTCCCGTGGCTTACGCTCAAGATTGTACTTCGCCTTCTGGCTCTGATAATTTGCTGGCTCTTTCGGAAAAGATTGCTTCCTGCCAGCGGGCCTGGGATTTAATGGAGCAAGCAAAAAAACCTCACCAGGATGAACTACGGAAAATGGAATCTGATATTGCCAGCTTTCAAAAACGGATTAAACAAATTGAAAATGAACTCGTCGTTAAAGAAAAAGAAATTAAAGAAGGCGAAACCGATTTAGATTTTCAGCAAAATTTATTAGCCAAAAGAGTCCGCCAGTTTTATATAAAAAGTTATTACAACAATTTTTTAGTTTTAATTTTTTCACAAAAAAGCGCAGCCCAGATTTTACGTGAATTGGCTTATCAACAAGCAGTCACCGGTGAGGATAAAAAAGTCATCAGCGATATTGTGATTTATATAAAAGATTTAGAAACAAATAAGGCGGATTTGCAAAGTGAGAGAAATATGTTAGCTAATTTGAAAGTTGAAACTGATAAGCGAGCCGAGTCAGTCAGAAAACTTTTAGCTGACGCCAATGCTTATCAACAACAATTATCAGTTTCCCTTTCGGCCTTAACCGCCGCTCAACAAAATATATTAACAGCTAAAGCCGAAGTTTTTCAGACTTCGGTTGGTGAAGTGCCTTTAGCCGATGATCCGGCTTCGAGCCCCAATTATAATCCCGGTTTTTCGCCGGCGTTTGCGGCATTTTCTTTTGGTGCACCCCATCGTAAAGGGATGAGCCAATATGGAGCTTGGGGAAGGGCTAAATCCGGGCAAAGCGCCGAGGATATTTTGCACGGTTATTATGGCGGCATTGAAATTAAAAAAGATTATTCCACTTCAATTAATATTAATGTTCAGGGATATGGTTCTTACAATATTGAAGATTATGTTAAAAGGATTTATGAGATGCCATCAAGTTGGACTGATAATGATAGTGCGGCCTTAAAAGCCCAGGCAGTGGCTGCCCGTTCTTACGCTCTTGCCTATACCAATAATGGTTCCGGTTCAATTTGTGCGACCGAATCCTGCCAGGTATTTCAGTCGGGAGAAAAAGGCGGGGCCTGGAATGCGGCTGTTGATGCCACCCGCGGTTGGGTCTTAGTCAATAACGGACAACCCTTTTCGGCTTGGTACGCGGCTTCATCGGGCGGTTATAACTTTTCATATTCCAGCGTTGGGTTTACAACTTCCGGCGGTTGGGATACAAAATGCGGTAATCGGACCTGTTGGACCAATGATGCTTATGAAAAAATTGCCGGTTCGCCTTGGTTTTATAAAGCTTGGTATAAAGAAAGAGGCGGAGCCACCTGCGGCCGGTCACACCCTTGGCTGACCCAAGACGAATTTGCTGATATTATCAATGCCTGGGTTGTTTTTACCAGAGGTAGTGATGAGGATCGTAATCACGTAACGCCTACTGATACCGGTTGTTGGGGTGGCGATCCCTACTCAATGGATAAAATGAAACAAAGAGCCAATGACCTTGGCAGTGCGTTTACGAGCATTCCGTCTTTGTCGGTTGATTATAGTGCTGACGGTTCAACTAATAGTGTTAAAATCGGTGATACGTCAATATCAGGATCAGATTTTAAGACGATCTTTAATTTACGGGCTCCTGGCAAGATTTCTTTAAAGACAAGTTTGTTTAATATTGAAAAGAAGTGATAAAATAGACCAGGGTTTAGGGTACGGGGGGATAGGGTTTAGTAGATTTTATCTATACCCTAAATATATGCCAGATATTTTTGTTGCCAAAAAAGATAAGCCGTCAGAAGTCGATAAACTAAAAACCATTGCTAAGGTTGAATCCTTGGAAAAACCGGTGGAAAGAAAGGTTAAATCGACAACGGTTTCAGACTTAGCTGAATCTAAAGGTGGTTCTCTCTCGGCTTACATTGCTAATCCGGAAAACATGCATTTTGATACCCAGGAAGACCAAGAGCACATTATTTTGCTTTTGCGTAGACACTGGGTAACTAATCTTGGATGGATGATTGTGGCAATCCTTTTAATTTTAGCGCCGATATTTATTTTTCCAACACTAATTATTAATAAAATTCTTCCGTCAATTCCTGCCAATTTTACTTTCGTTTTAAGTTTAGGTTGGTATTTAGTCACATTTGGATTTATTCTTCTAAATTTTATCAATTGGTATTTTAATGTCTATATCATTTCTGACGAGAGAATAATTGATGTTGATTTTATTAATCTGCTTTATAAGCAGATGTCTTCAGCCAGAGTTGGTAATATCCAGGATATAACCTATAAATCAGGCGGGCTTTTACGGGCTTTTTTTGATTTTGGTGATGTTTTTATTCAAACCGCCGGAACTGAACCGAATTTTGATTTTGAAGCTGTTCCTCATCCGGAGCAGGTAGTTAGGATTATTGGTGAATTGACGGAAAAACACGAGGAGAGTCTATGATGTCAGATCAAGCTATCTCGATGATCATTTCCTGGTGGCCTTGGATTTATATTAAAATTATTATTTTAGTTATTGCAGTTCTTTACATTATCTTTGCTTCAATCTCTTTTCGTCAAATTGATTTAATGAACCAAATGGTTGAAGCACGTATTTCGCCAGTCTTGCGACTAATTGGTCTTATCCATCTGGGGATGGCAATACTGATTTTTTTCCTTGCCCTTTTCTTACTTTAATCATGGAATTTAAAGCCAACTTTGCCCAGATTGTCGGCACACCGAAAGAAGGCTATGACTCCTGGGTATATGCTGAAAATGGACTATTCCTCGTGATGGCTATTTCGGCGAATGCTGATTTTCCGCTGGCCAGCTTTGGACAAGAAATGTTAACCAAACTTTCCCAGGAATATCATAATCTTAGCCAAAAAAACCTAGCCAATATTGAACAAATCCTGGCCAAACTAGAAATCCAAAATGCTGATTTGTCTTTGGTTCTAGCAGCTCAAGTAAACAATGCTTGTTATGTGTTTTGCCGCGGCGGGGGTAGGGTAATCTTAAAAAGGCAAGATAAATTTGCCATTATCCTTGAAGAAAAAGAGTCAGCCTCAGGATTATTAGAGAATCAAGACGTTATTCTTTTGACCTCTCCCAAATTTAATGATTTAGTTACTTTTGATGAAATTATCAAAGCCAGTAATCCGGTTGATAATCAACCAGCAAAATTAACCGTATCGGAAATTGCCGAAAGCTTAACTTCACTTCTTCATCGGGCTGAAGATACCAGCGGCGCGGCCTGTTTAATTATCGAATTTCATACTTTAGATAACAATGTTCCCGAAGAAGTAATCGCCAATGTCCCAGAAACAATTCCCCAAGAAGAAACTCCAATGCCTTCGTCAAGGATAAAATCAATAATCAGTTCTATTCGATCTAAAATTCATTGGCCAATTTCCAAACTGCCAATATTATATTTGCGTTCTCCCCAAGATGAAGAACAGAAGAAAAAAAGGCTGATGATTGGAATTATTGGTATTTTAGTCGTTTTATTGGCCGTGAGCATCATTATGGGAATAAATAAAAAAATCACCAGTTCAAAACAAAATCAATTTAATCAAATTTATCAAGCGTCAGTAAAACAATATGAAGAAGGAAAAGCCTTGGTCGGTCTTAACAATCAGCATGCGTCAACTCTTTTATCAACCGCTAAAAACAGCCTGACCGATTTGCAGAAGAAATCCGGAGGTAACGATGCGCAGTTTAAGAAAATTGATGACTTATTAGTTCAAATAGAGCAAGCATTGGGAGCAACTAACCAGATTTATCAACTTGTACCAGAAGTATTTATGGGTATTGATTTAATCAAAGAAAATGGCCAGGGAATAAAAATGGCGATTATGGGAGAAAATATTATTATCTTGGATGCCAAGAATAATACCATTTATCAGGTAAATATTAAATCAAAAGAAGCAAAAATGATCTCCGCCGGAGAAGATCTGGCTGGTTTAAAATCTTTGACAGTTACTGACTTGGCAATTTATGCCTTCGCTGATAAAGGAATATTAAAATGCCAGGTCTCAAATAATAAATGTTCTGTTGTTATAGAAACAGATAAGGATTGGGGAGATATTGTTGATATAAAGGCTTTTGGTACTAATATCTATCTATTGGATAGAGCAGGAAACAAGATATGGAAATATAGCGGAACTGGAAACGGTTTCGGCCAAAAAGTAAATTATTTAGACCAGGAACTTTCATTATCAGGTGCAACCTCAATGACTATTGATGGGGTAGTTTGGATAGCGACTGATAAGATCATTAAACTGGTTCAGGGAAGTCAGGAAAATTTTAATATCGCAGGATTAAATCAGCCACTAGGAAACAATTCAATAATTTTTACGACTGAAGAGAGCAAAAATTTGTATATTTTAGATAAGCAGAGCTTTCCTTCGGATAAAAATAATCACCGGGTCGTAATTTCCGACAAAAGCGGAGCCTATAAAAGTCAATATGTTTGGAGTAAGATTGGAGATATTTCTGATATGATAATCTCTGAAGAAGCCAAGAAATTATTTTTATTATCAGGAAGCAAAATATATTTTATTGATGTCAAATAACTAAATGAAAATAACTAACAAACGTGCATATTATGATTATCACATTCTAGATAGAATTGAAGCCGGGATTAATTTAACCGGAGCAGAGGTCAAGTCAGTTAAAGGCGGCCATATGTCATTGGATGGAGCGTTTGTCAGAATCGTCGGTAGTGAAGCTTATTTAATCAACGCCCAGATTTTTCCCTACGCTAATGCCCGGCCAGAAGGATATGATCCGCAAAGGACGAGAAAGCTGTTGCTACACAAGAAAGAAATTATTGCCCTGAAGACCAAAACCGAACAGTCGGGTTTTGCTCTCGTGCCTACATCATGCTATAATAAGCAAGGACACATTAAGCTTGAATTTGCTTTGGCCAGGGGTAAAAAGAAGTTTGAAAAACGGGAAGCGATTAAGAAAAAAGATTTAGATAGACAGGTTGAAGAAGAATTAAGAGGAAAAATTTAAATATGGGGACGTCTTGTTCGACAGGAATAAGCTCTTTAAAATTGCAAGCCGGCTTTGACTCGTAGCCGTTAAACATAAGTTAAAATATAAATGCTAACAAATTAGCATCAGCATTATTTGGGGAACAACCCCGATTATTGCCTGTTTATGCTGCTTAAAAACAGTTAAAACAGCATCTGAGGATTCTTCCTCCTGACGAAGAACTTTAGGTGAAAACTTAGTCAGGATGCAGACTAACTGGTTTGGCCCACCAAATAGTCTAAAGATTAACGGGTACAACTTAAGATTTCCTGCCAATTGGAACAATCTTAAGAATTAATAATTGGCTAAGCTTGTAGAAATTTTAAATAACTGTTCTTGGACCCCGGTTCATTGCCGGGCGTCTCCACCAAAGGAATAAAGCCTAAATAAATAATCTAATTATTGGAAGAGCATCGTAGAGGTCAGCACATGTTTTAATAGCTCCAACCTTGTTCAGTTCTTCTTGTGAATGATTAGTTGAAACGCCAATAGATGTTATATCAAATTTCTTGGCAATCTTCATATCTTCAATTCCATCAGCAATAAATATAAATAAACCAGGATTTTCTTCACTAAGTATTTTCTTGAAGTGGTCACGTTTTGATTTATATAAATTATCCGTTCCTAATACCAAATTAAAATAATCAGATAATCCATTAAGGGCAACTAAATAATTTATTTCTTCCATTGGTACTCCGCTTGAAACAAAACAATAGTTAAAATGATCATGAACAAACTCAAGTAATTCGATAGCGCCGGGTAAGACTTTTGTCTTTGGATAGAATTCGATTTTAAGAATATGGCTATATTGTGCTTCGATTGTTTTGTATTCAGCAGCGGAAAGATTTTTACCAAATTGGTTTTTATAAAAGTAGTCAAATTTAAATCTTCGCGGCAAACCACCTGTTTTCAGCCAGAAATTAGCTGCTTCATTTGCATCAATTTCCCAATGCTTATTAAGTAGATCACCAAATGCTGCTGCTTTTTGTGGTTCAATATTAATAATGGTTCCATCATAATCAGTCCCAAAAACCTTCATTCTTTCTTTCATGGTCTTTATTATATCTTAATTTAAAATTGAATCACTAATCGGCATCAATATTCAAGACGAACTGATTTTCTGTGTTAAACTTATTTTTAATGAATGTAAAGGAAATATTATTAAACCTGTTATTTCCTAAAAGGTGTATTTCCTGTGGAAAGTTTGGGAAATACATCTGTGTTAAATGTAGAAAAAAAATAAAACCAATAAATTTTCAAGTCTGTCCAGCTTGTGAAAGACCGGCTATTGGGGGAGCGACTCACCCCAAATGTCAATCAAAATATTCTCTTGATGGATTAACCTCTTTTTTTATTTACGATGGACCAATCAGAAAAGCAATCAAGGAATTAAAATACAGATTGGTAACTGACTTAGCTAGAGAGTTAGTTTCTTTGACAGAGGACGCTGGTGACGAATTTTTTCAGACTGCTATTCAGAAACAAACTGCTGAGGTCGGCACGAAAATTTTTTACGGTACAAAACCTGCGAGGATCCCGACTATGTCGAGATTTCGTTCCTCAAAAATTTTGTGCCTTCCCGCAGTTTGGGTTAATGACGCTAATAATTTAATTTTAGTTCCTGTTCCTCTTCACTGGCGAAGAGAAAATTGGCGGGGATTTAATCAGTCTGAAGTCCTGGGAAAAATATTAGCCCAAAAATTAGACGTGAAATTTATACCTGATTTATTAATCCGTAAAAAATTTACTCAACCACAAGTAGAGTTAAAAGGGGATGAAAGACAGAAAAATATTCAAAATGCTTTCACATTAAATCACAATTCATCATTCATAATTCATAATTCGAATATCATTGTTTTTGATGATGTCTGGACTACCGGTTCAACCCTTAGAAGTTGCGGAAGAGTTTTAAAAGAAGCCGGGGTGAAAAAAGTCTGGGGAATGACTTTAGCTAGGTAATAAAAACTGATATAATGCATTTACTTTTGGAGGAGTCGCATAGTTTGGTCCATTGCGGGGGTTCGCTAAACCCCTGAGCTGAAAGGCTCGCACAGGTTCAAATCCTGTCTCCTCCGCACTGTAAAACTTTGACGGTTTTACAGTGTAAACCTTGGAAATTCGTTCTGAAAATTTACAGGGAGAGGTCGCATAGTGGACTAGTGCGGCGGTCTTGAAAACCGCTAAGAGCGCAAGTTCTTCGTGGGTTCGAATCCCACCCTCTCCGCCTCTTGCATCTTCTATAAAAAAATCATATAGTTAATTTATGCCCGAACAGGAACAATTACTTTTATCTTGGAAAAGCCCCTCCAGACCTTTTAAAAAAAGAGAAAAGGAATTCTTCAGAACTATTGGCGCGATTGTTTTTTTACTGGCAGTAATTTTAATTTTTATTAAAGAGTTCTTACTGATTGGTGCCATTATCGCTTTAGCATTTGTCGCTTATGTTTTAGCCACAGTTCCGCCGGAAGAAGTTGAACATCAGATTACTACAAATGGTATTGACAGTACCGGCCATTTTTATAAGTGGGAAGAATTAATTAATTTTTGGTTTGGTAATAAATGGGGATTGCCAATTCTATATGTTCAAACAAAAACCAGATTTCCCGGCAGACTGGTAATTTTAACCTCTGGTCAGGATCAGACAAAAATCAAGGAAATATTAATAAAATATTTAACCTTTAAAGAAAAGCCGGAAAAAAATTGGATGGATGATGCGGCTAAATGGCTTGGAGAAAAAGTGCCCCTAGAGAGTAAGTAGAAAGTAGAAAGCAAAATAAAAACCTCCTCAATTAAATTATGCTTCTATCTTTGGTATAAGTCCGTCGCTTCGCTTACTCCTTTATCTTTTGATATAATACCTCTTAGTTAATTTTGCGCCCATAGCTTAATGGATCGAGTAGCGGTTTGCGGAACCGCTGATCCCAGTTCGATTCTGGGTGGGCGCACTGTAAAATTTTGCCGGTTTTACAGTGTAAACACACAAAGGAGGGTGGGCAGGACGGTAATGCGTTGGTTTCGAAAACCAATGGGCGTAAGCCCTAAGGGGTTCAACTCCTCTACCCTCCGCATAAATAGCTCTCGTAGCTTAATGGATAGAGTACTGGCCTCCGAAGCCGGTGATGCCAGTTCGATTCTGGCCGGGAGCACTGTAAAACTTTGACGGTTTTACAGTGTAAACACACAGAGGGGTTTACCCTGTAAATTCGTTCTAAAAATTTACAGGGAGAGGTCGCATAGTGGCCGAGTGCACGGTCCTGGAAAGACCGCATAACCGCAAGGTTATCGCGAGTTCAAATCTCGCCCTCTCCGCAGAAATATTTTAGAAAGGAGGAATTTATAATGGTTGTTATTACGGAATGGGGTCATATTTGTGAAAGGGACGGACAAACTAGAACTTTTACATTACCCGTCGGTGAAAAACCTGTCTGTCCTAAATGTGGAGTTGTTAGTCCCGAACCTATAAAGGAAAATGTTTTTATGTCTAAGTTACCGTCAACCCCTGCGGTTACGGAAACCACTGACCAAAAATAAGTATATTTTTTATGCTTAAAATAATTATTGCTTCAACTAACCCGGTTAAGATTTCTGCTGTCCAACAAGGTTTTTCTTTAATGTTTCCTCAAGAAAAATTTAATATTAAAGACGTGGCGGCTAAATCCGGAGTTGGTAAACAGCCAATGACTAATTGGCAAACTATTAGTGGTGCTTTAAATCGTGTTAATTATATCAGCCAGGTTGAACCCAAGGCCGATTATTGGGTTGGGATTGAAGGCGGGGTAGAGGAAATTAAAGGTGAGATGGAAGTTTTTGCCTGGGTAGTTATTAAAGATAAAAGCGGCAGAGTCAGTAAGGGCAAAACCGGGACTTTCACTCTTCCGCAAAAGGTGGTTAAGCTAGTAAAACAAGGTATGGAGTTGGGCGAAGCTGATGATATAGTTTTTTCGCAGAAAAATTCCAAACAAAAAACAGGAGCCGTGGGGCTTTTAACAGGAAATGTAATTGACAGAACAAAATATTATATTGAAGCGGTAATTCTTGCACTTATTCCTTTTAGGAACAAAAACCTTTACTCTTAAAATTTTCCCCACCTACCAAAATTATGAGATAATTGCCTTTTCTTATGAGAATTTCGCCGAAATTTTTAATATTTTTTATTGTTTTTATCAGCCAGGCCGGCTACGGGATTTTATTTCCCATATTAAACCTTTATGAAAAGGCTTTTAACGTTGGACCTTTTTTAATTGCTGCAGCCATGGGTGCTTACCCGATCGCCCAATTTTTTGCCGGGCCAATTTTAGGGGTTCTATCCGACCGTTTTGGACGACGGCCTCTTCTCATTTTTTCTTTAGTAGGGACAGTTATTGCTTTTTTGGGTTTTGCTTTCGCTCAAAACATAATTATTCTTTTTATTGCCAGATTAATTGACGGGGTGTCAGGTGGTAATATTTCTATTTCGCAAGCCTATATGGCTGATATAACTTCCAAAGAAAAACGAACCGAAGGCATGGGAGTTATCTCTGGTGCAATGTCTTTGGGGTTTGTAGTCGGTCCGGTTATCGGAGGACTTTTTGGCCAGTTTGGTGTCCAAATGCCAAGCCTGATTGCTGCCGCTTTAGCCTTTGTTAATTTGCTTCTGGTTATTTTCTTCTTACCGGAAACAGAGAAGGAAGAGATAAAAAAACAGGCTTTTAAATTGGTTATTTTTAAAGAAATAATAAGAGCATTAAAATTTCCCGTCGTCGGTTTAGCTTTAATTTTATTCTTTTTATTACAAACTACCTGGAGTTTGCATTTCCCTATTTTTTCGCTGTTTTTAAATTCACGTTTTGCAGCCGGGACGCTAATGGTAGGAATTTTATATGCTTATAGGGGTGTTGTTTCATCAATTGTCCAGCTATTTTTAATAGGTATTGGGATAAAACTTCTTGGAGAAATAAAGCTTTTAAAACTAGCTGCTGTAATTATGATTACCGGGCTTTTACTTACTGGTTTTTCTTCTTCATATTTAGTTTTAATTATCGGTTTAACTTTGATGGAGTTAGGCGGAGATTTTATTGGACCGGTCTGCTTTGGATTAGTTTCTAAATTTGCTAAACCAGAAGAACAAGGAGAAATGATGGGAATCGCCGCTTCAGTTGGAAGCTTGGGTAGAGTAGTGGGACCCTATGTCGGTGGAGCCGCTTTTCAAGAATTAGGCGTGTCCATGCCTTTCTTTTTAGGGGCAGCCTTAATGGCCACTGGGCTTATTTTATTATTTTAGACTTTTGACCAGAGTTTGACCGGAAGAAAGAACTTTAAGGATTAAAGCACGATCCAATTCGGGTCCATAGGCAAAGAAGGAAAATCGACAGCCCTCGTGTGAATGATTGCCTTGATCAGCTGATAGCATTTGTTGTCCCATGTAATACCACCCGATACTAAGACTTAGGGGCGGAAGAAAAAGTGCACTGCCCGCAACCATAGCTTGGATAATGGGAGTTGGACTTTCTGGTATTTTGAGAGCATTGAGTGATGAAGAAACAGCAAACACACCATAGAGAATCGCTCCATAATAATTTTCCCAACGGCTTTGATTGAAAACCAAATGTCTAATCCCCATGGCAACTATGTTTCTTCGAAGTTCACGGTCGAGAGTTTTAACCCAGGGATCAAGCTTATGAACATTCTCCCTTTCGACTATTTGTTTTGCTAAAAGATTAGTGTTAATTAAAATTAATCCGTCGGCCCATTTTCCCGTATGGGGAGCCCAGAATACCCATCCAGGAAGAAAATGATTTTCTGTGATTTCTCTTTGACTTGTCAGATATTTCACTGCTTTGTCTGCCCGACCCGCGACAGCGGTTCCTTGGCCATCAATACCGGCTATCTGCGGAGTTGAAAAGGGGTGGTCATTATTATGATCGGTGGCAATTCTCAGATGTGCAATACCTCCCAGGCGACAATAAAGGTGTAAACGGTCTATATTTAAACCAATTTGTTCCTGATTAAGGAAAGAGGGGAGATTAAGATCAACTTGCACTTTTGAAGATTTTATTTCTGGTAAAGGAATAAATCCTTCTTTACTTTTCACAAAGCCGTATTTTAATACATATCATACTATGGGTCAAATTACCTCAAAATGTAAAGTTGACATTCTAATGTGTGTGTCTTTTTTTCTTGCCTCAATCCCTGCCTGTCAGCAGGCACCCTCGCCGTAAGCTCGGGATCTTGAAAGGTGGAATAGATCCAGGTATTCGCTTTTCCTCGCTACGCTCGGAATAATCCTTTCCGTTCGTGTTATAATTCCCTTGCTATGGCTGATCAGCTTGAGGAAATTAAATCAAAAATAGACATCATCGGCTTTATTAACGAATATCTGCCCCTAAAAAAAGCCGGGCGGAATTTTAAGGCTCTTTGTCCTTTTCATAGCGAAAAAACTCCTTCCTTTGTTGTTTCCGCCGAACGGCAGATTTGGCATTGCTTCGGTTGTCAAAAAGGCGGAGACATCTTTGGATTTTTAATGCAAATTGAGAACTTAGAATTTCCTGAAGCCTTGGAAATTCTCGCCAAAAGAGCTGGTATAAGACTAATTTCCAGTTACCAGATGAGCGACATCAGTAAACGAAAAGACAAAATCTATAAAATCAATCATCTTGCCAGTGAATTTTTCCATTATCTATTACTCAATCATCCCAGCGGAAAAGCCGCCCTAAATTATGTCCTCGGACGGGGAGTAAATAAGAAAGCGATAGATACTTTTAGTCTTGGTTGGGCTCCAAACCAATGGGATGCATTAGAAAAGTTTTTACTTAAAAAAAGCTTTACCCGGACAGAGATAGAAAGCGCCGGACTAATAATCCGTAGCACTGATCATTATTACGACCGGTTTAGAGGAAGATTAATGTTTACCTTAAAAGACCAGCGGGGGAATATCATCGGATTTGCCGGCAGAGTCTTGGATCCTGATATTAAAGAGGCCCATTCGACAAGCTCAGGGCAGGCTAAATATATTAATACTCCGGAAACACTGGTTTATATAAAAGGTAATACCCTTTACGGTTTAGATATTACTAAGGATGCCATTAAAAAGGAAAATCAAGCAATTATTGTTGAGGGTGAATTTGATCTAATTTCTTCTTTTCAAGCAGGAGTAGCTAATGTTGTGGCTATCAAAGGGAGCGCTTTAACCGAAGGACATGTTAATTTATTAAAACGGTTTACCGAAAATATTAGTTTGGCTTTGGACATGGATTTGGCTGGTGATGCGGCCGTTAGGCGAGGGATCGAGATTGCTGATAACGCCGGATTATCAATTAAGGTGGTTAAATTACCCCAAGGAAAAGATCCTGACGAATGTGCCAGAATTAATTCTGGATTGTGGCAGAAAGCAGTCAAATCAGCTATTCCAATCTATGATTATCTGATTGAATCAGCCATGTCACGTTTTGATTATCAGACAGCTGATGGCAAGAAAAAAATCGGTGATGAGGTTATTCCGGTAATTACTAAAATAACTAATCCGATCGTCCAGGCTCATTATATAAATAAATTAGCTAAACTTTTATCCGTTTCTGAAGAAATAATTAGTGAAACAGCGAAAAGATTTACCAAAAAACAAACATTTAGTCCGCCAACCGTTAATATTGTCCAGTCAACGGTTAGTCGACTTGAGCTACTCGAGGAACACTTACTGGCCTATACTCTCCAAAGTAAAGAACCCAAGACAGTTGTTGAGGTAAACGAAATTAATAAGGTGATTGATTATCTAATAAATCCAGCACTAATAAAATGTTTTAAATTATTAATCAGTTATCTTGAACTTAATAATAAGGAATTTATTATCAGTGACTTTGTTAAAACACTACCAGCCGAGTTGGTTCCGATTGTCGATCGGGCATATCTTATTGATTTGGGAGAAATTATTAACCATCAAGATTTATATGATAAAGAGTTGGTAAAAACCATCGCGGAAATAAAAAAGATCACCTTAAAATCCCGCTTGAGTAATTTAACTTCACATCTTAAAGAATCTAACAAACAAGATCTTGATCATCTTAGCCAAGAGTACCACCAATATGCTGATGAACTAAAAAAAATCTCGATTAAATGATATAATAGGGGATAATTACACTTACTTAACTTCAAAAAAGATTAAAATTACTAAATGATTTTGTTTTTTTATGGTTAAAACAAAAAATTTTACTACCGTAAAAGATCTTTTAGTCTTGGGGCGTGACCAGGGTTTTATTACCCAGGATGATATTCTATCTGTTTTCCCCGAAGCCGAAAAGCATATTAAGGAGATTGAAGACCTATTTGATCGTTTAGCCAAAGCCCATATTGATGTTTTTGAAACAGTTGCCGAAGACGAAGATCTGACCAAGCCGGTAACTGATCTGGAGAAAGAGTTAGAGGCATTGGCAGCTGCTGGGGTCGGTGAAGTATCTGATCCGGTCAGAATGTACCTTCGCGAAATTGGCAAAGTACCTCTTTTAACTTTTGCCCAGGAAATTGACTTGGCAAAAAAGATTGAAAAAAGCGATAAAGCCGCCAAGAAAAAATTAATTGAATCAAACTTAAGATTAGTGGTATCAATTGCCAAAAAATATGTTGGCCGGGGCATGTCACTTTTAGATTTAATCCAAGAAGGGAATCAGGGATTAATTAGGGCCGTTGAAAAATATGACTGGCGAAAAGGATATAAATTTTCTACTTATGCTACTTGGTGGATTAGACAGGCAATTACCCGGGCGATTGCTGATCAAGCCAGGACAATCAGAATTCCTGTTCATATGGTGGAAACGATTAATCGTTTCATTCGCATCTCCCGGAGATTAATGCAGGATTTAGGCCGTGAGCCAATACCCGAAGAGATCGCTGACGCGATGGGTGTTGATATCTCAAAAATCAGAGAGATCGTTAAAATTTCCCAGGAGCCAACCTCACTTGAAGCCCCGGTAGGTGACGAAGAAGATTCTCATTTAGGTGATTTTATTCAGGATACGACCCAACCAACACCCTATGATGCAGCCACCCGACAACTTTTAAAAGAGCACATGGAAGAAGTGCTCTCCACTCTTTCTGATCGGGAGAAAAAGGTGCTAATTTTGCGTTTTGGTTTAGATGATGGTCGACCAAGAACTTTGGAAGAAGTTGGCCGCGAATTTGCGGTAACCCGCGAACGGATTCGTCAAATTGAAGCGAAAGCCCTTAGAAAATTAAGACACCCATCAAGGAGTAAGAAATTAAAAGATTATCTTGAATAAATGTTAGATATAGCCAGTAGGCTGTTTGGTAATATCTACACTCCTTTAAATAGGATTAGACTTTCGGAAAAAAATCTTCAAGCAAATTATCATTATCTATCCTCACTTAATCCACAAATTCAAGTAGCGCCGGTTTTAAAAAGTAATGCTTATGGTCATGGGCTAACACTTATAGCCAAAATGATTGATAAACTTCATCCTCCCTTAATCTGCGTCGATAGTCTTTATGAGGCTTATGAACTTTTTAAATTACAAATCAATACTCCAATTTTGATTATAGGATATGTTAACCCGGAAAATCTAGCAATTAAATCTTTGCCTTTTTCCTATGCGGTTTTTGACGAGAAAACCCTTAGGGAAATTATAAAATATCAACCACAAGCCAAAATACATATTTTTGTTGACACCGGCATGCATCGTGAGGGGATAACAATTAACCAGTTGCCGGATTTTTTAGCAAATATAAAAAAATATAAAAATAATATTGAAGGCTTAATGTCTCATTTGGCCTCTAATAATGAAGAACAGTTTACAAACTTTGACCGGGCACAGGAAATAATAAATAATTTTGATATTAAACCTAAATGGATACATCTCTTAAATTCTTCAGGACTTTTGCATTGTAAAAATTTTCCCCATCATAAATTAGGAAATTTATGTCGAACCGGAATTGCCTTATATGATACCAAACCGGTTTTAAAACTCGTTAGCCAGTTAGTGCAGATTAAAAAGATAAACAAAGGAGATAAAATTGGCTATGATTGTACTTTTACAGCCAAAAAAGATATGACAATCGGTATTTTGCCGATTGGTTATAATGATGGTGTTGACAGACGATTATCTAACATCGGCAAAGTCTTGATTGGTAAGCAGGTTTGTCCGATTATCGGCCGGGTGAGTATGAATATCACCACGATTGATATATCTAAAGTTAATTCACCCAAAATCGGCCAGGAAGTTGTAGTCTATTCAGATAATCCCAAGGATGTAAATTCGATTGACAACGTGGCCAAAATCATCGGTACCATCCCTTATGAGATTTTAATTCATCTCCACCCGTCAATAAGAAGAGAAGTAGTCTAATACTATTTTAGTAACTTTATTGTCTGAATAATTTGTTCTGTGGCCGCTTCATCTTTCCACATGCCAAATGCAAAGGCACGTTTACTATCGATGACACACATTCCTTCAGTTGATGGCCATTGAGATATGCCTACACCATAAAGGACTAAACACGACCAGCCGTTATAGGTATAATTTATTTCATGATAACCAGTCATTTTATCCTGTTCCTGGATTCCGCCTAGACCGAGTATAAAATTGTGTCTTGAACCTCCATCATAAGGCTTGATAGCAAGATAATAAGAGCTTCCTCCATATTGGCCGGTTTTTGTTAATCCAATATTTAAATCAATCGAGGAGGGTTCGTAAACTAATTCTGTTTCTGGATTATATCCGATTTCAAAAGTATTGGATTTATCTTGGACGGTTTTCCAGCCGGAAGGAAGAGAATAGGTCAATTTTTTTGCTATGCTCGGGGTAGGACTTACAGTTACTGTTTCATCTAGGAATTTAAAGGTGGAGAGGATTTGATTATATGTATCCCGTTCCTCTTGAGAAAAATTACTGTTGGGTTTTCTGGCGCTCATATTAAAATCGAAAAGAACTCCATTTTTATTTATAAAAGTATCTAATCCTGTATATTGTCTATTTATCTGTTCTACTTCTATCGATTCTTTGACAAATCCCGATTTAATTGGAGTGCAAGAAGGTTTGTCAGAAAAATTAGGACACATATTTTTGTTTTTAATCCATTCTTCTGGAGTTAATGATGTTTTTGCTAAACCCCATCCCATGGTAGGATATTCTAAGTCAGTTTTATTATTTGAATCAAGTTTTGTAATTGAAACATTAAGTAAATTTTTATTATCTGACCCAGTAGTTTCTTCAAGCAAGAATCCATTGGGGTATTTAAATGAAAAACTATATTTATTATTTGTATATGTTTTCCAATTAGCTGTTTCATCAAGAGCTGTTGGAGTAGGGGAAACGATAGATATTTCTTGTAATGACGGTTTTTGAGTCGTTTGTGATTTGATAAAAAGAAATGTTCCTAAAGATGAAATAACGATAAGACCAATAGCTCCTAAGGCTAGTAAAAGGATTTTTGTTTTAGGAGAGCAACAGGTTCCGGATTTAGGTGGTGTTTCTGGTGTTATTGATTCCTGTGATAAGGTATTTACTTGTTCCATGATTAAAGTGTATCATAAACTTACTGTTAAACAAAAAATATGAAGATTAATTATCCAAAATTAATATTGTCAATTTTTATCTGTCTTTTGGCGGGATTTTTAGGTTCTTATTTTACTGCACCAGCAATTTCCACCTGGTATGTGTATCTTCAAAAACCCTTCTTCAGTCCTCCTAATTGGATTTTTGCACCAGTTTGGACAACGCTTTATATTCTTATGGGTATATCAGCCGGATTGGTTTGGCAAAAAGGCTTAGATAATAAAAAGGTTAAACTGGCTTTATCAATATTTGGCGTCCAGCTCGTCTTGAACATCCTTTGGTCATTCATGTTTTTTGGATTACAAATACCGTTTTTGGGATTGGTGACAATTATTTTTCTTTGGTTGGCGATATTAATAACGATTAAAAAATTCTTGAAAATTAATCGGACGGCGGGATTATTACTTATTCCTTATATTCTTTGGGTGAGTTTTGCCTCGATACTTAATTTGGCTATCCATTTACTGAATAGATAATTCTCCTCTTGTTTTTTTAAAAAAAGATAATTAAAATTAAAAAACGAAAGGTGGTGATAATATGACAGGTTTTGTTGGTAACATTGAAGAATTAACTCTAGCTAATAATAATTTCCGCCAGGTAATATTTACTGGCAACCATTCCCAATTAGTGTTAATGACGCTTAAGCCCAACCAAGACATTGGAATGGAGGTTCATCCTAACGTTGATCAATTTTTCCGCATTGAACAGGGCCAAGGTAAAATAGTATTAAATGGTGAAGAACAACAAGTTAGTAATGGATATGCAATTGTCGTTCGGGCTGGAACAAATCATAATCTTATTAATACTTCATCAACTGATCCGTTAAAACTTTATACAATTTACAGCCCGGCCCAGCACAAAGACGGAGTTGTCCATGCCACTAAGGCGGAAGCGGAAGCTGATAACACAGATCATTTGTAAAGTTTTTCTGGATTTAGAGGGTATTTTACTTCGTTTTTAAAGATAAGCTTGGGTGGAGATTTTTTTTCTTTAATTCGATCTGTCGGTGTTTATTTTCTTCGCGGGCTTCTCTTTGCAGTTTTTGGACGGCAAATTGCTGATCAATAATCTTTTGGCAATCACTATCAGGACAACGGGATAGAGTATGAGTAACAAATCCTGACGGGGTCTTCTCTTTCCAGGTTTTCGTTTCGATTCTTAATTTTCCGCACCGAATGCATACGTTATCCGTTTGTTTCAACATAATTGTTTGGGATACCAACGATTATACCACACGTTCTCTTTACGCACAATATCTAGAGAAAAATTGCTTTCGGTATCTGTCTTAGATTTGATTTTTAAAAAATTAAAGATTAGTATTAGTCTGAATTACTAAATGAGAATTTTTCTGGTTTTTTTTATCCTCGGTTTTTTAATTGGCTTTATTATTTTTCGTCTTTTTAATGGCCAGATAAAATTAGTCAGTTCAAATTTAAAGGTTAAAGGGGCAATGGTGTCACCCTTAAGTCAAGAAGCAACCATAACGCCAACCTCAGCCCCGGTAGCCAAGCCAAGCCCGATCATAAAACCAGTTGTTACACCCGAACCTACTTTAATACCTGAAGTAACGCCTACACCAGAACCGAGTCCGAGTATCACTCCTACACCTACGCCGGTTCCTATTATCGTTTCATCTGATCTGGAAGAACTTTTTAGAAAATATGGCCAGGCTTATAATATTGATGAAGAACAGTTAAAAAGAATTGCCAAATGCGAGTCAAGTCTTAACCCAAATGCCCAAACTAAAGATTATGCCGGCCTTTTTCAATTTTCCCAAAGTTTATGGAAACAGACGAGAACCTTAATGGGAGAGAATCAAGATCAAAATTTACGGCTTGATCCCGAGGAAGCGATCAAAACAGCTGCCTTTATGGTTTCGCAAAATCAGCTTGGTATCTGGCCAAATTGCAGTTAACAAGAGGATTAATTCTTTCGACCTTTAGCTTTAATAAACTCGATGATAATCGGCATAATCGAAAGAATGATAATCGCAATAATAACTAATGAAAAATTCTTCTTTACCTGGGGAATATTCCCAAAAAAGTAACCTAAAAAGGTAAAGCCAAAAACCCAAACAAAACCACCGGTTGCATTATAAGTTATAAATTTCCGATATTTCATTTTACCAATGCCGGCTACAAACGGGGCAAAGGTTCTGATTATCGGAATAAAACGAGCCAAAAAAATCGTTTTTCCTCCATGTTTATCATAAAACTTCTGCGTTTCGTCAATATGTTTTTGGTTAATGGGAATTTTCGGATGATCAATCAGCTTTTGGCCAAAGAAATAACCAATCCAATAATTAGCCGTATCACCTAAGAAAGCCGCCAGCCAAAGGAGGACGAGTAAAAAAACCAGGTTAAATGAACCGATGGCCGCAAAAGTACCGCTGGCAAAAAGAAGAGAATCGCCGGGAAGAAATGGGGTAAAAACAAAGCCTGTTTCGGCAAAAAGAATCACAAATAATATCGCATAGGATAATACTCCGTAATGGGTAATAATTTCGCCTAAATGGGTATCAATATGAAGAATAAAATTAACTAGGCCAGTAATCAACTCCATAATTAAAAAATATAACAGATTTTTACAGATAAGGATAGAGGTGACTCCACGCTGATAATAGATTGAGGCTGAATTATAGTTGTGATATAATCTCACTCGTTCCTTTAAAAATTAAATATTCCCCTGTAGCTCAACGGTAGAGCAGCTTCCTGTTAAGAAGACGGTTAGAGGTTCGAATCCTCTCGGGGGAGCCAGATGGGATGAGAGGGCAACAACGAGTCCTTTTGTCCCGTAACAGCGCTCTTTGTTGTAGGTTCGAATTTTCCGTTTCCTAAACCATCCAATTTATCAACATTCGAACCGTTAGTGGCTGAGACGGCTTCCGAGAGTATTTTGAATGTCTTGGAGTAGGTGCAGCTTAACTTTCCTTCGTCTAGTTTCAAATCGCTAAATACCAGCCTGATAAGGCTTCGTTGTTCGTCTAACATGTCTTTTGCTTTGGCTTTGAGGTAGATCTCTTTGGCTCTCTGGGAGAGTTCGTAAATGTTAATACCGAGGTTAATGTAACCAGTGCTTGCCTGGGAGTGTTTCTTTATTGACTCTGTTACTTCGTCTTTTTCCTCCGAGTATTGCTTAAACTTCCTGCTATAAAAATCGAGTGTGATCTTCTCATCCAGCTTATCGTCGTATAGCTTGTCCAACCGCTTCTGGATCGCCTCGTAGCGGGCTTGAAGCCCGCCAACGGTGCTGTTGTGGTATTCGACCTCGTCTTGGTGGCTTTCCTTGAGTGCCTTCTTGAGCCACTCGACTATACGGCTGTTTATGATCTTCAAGTTGTCAAACCCCGATAATAGCTGTCCTTCTACTTCTGGCTCTTTTGCCCAAGTCTTTTGGCTACAGTTGTGGTAATGATTGCAATGTCCGTAGTTATGCCCTTTGGCGGTTTCCCAGGTAATTGACTTGCCACACTCGGCACATTTAATAAGCCCCTTGAAGAGGAATAAGTGTTTGCGGTATTTGGGAGTAGTCTTGCTTTTAAGCATTGCTTGAACCTTATCAAAAAGTTCTTTGCTTATCAAAGGCTCATGTTTGCCTTGATAAATCTCGTCGTTCCACCTAAGTTTACCAATATAAAACGGATCACGCAGCAGGGAGTGTATACGGCTGTTTGCCAGCCTGTTGCCCATCGGGGAACGCAAGCCTTCTTCGTGAATTGTCTTTGCCAGTTTCTTAATGGAGTAATCGCCAGTGGCATACAATTCAAACATTTTTCTGATTAAGGGTGCTACCCCTTCGTCGACAATGTGAATTTTGTGTCCTTTTTCACCGACGGTCTGATAACCGTTTGGTGGTTTGGTTGGAAGCCATCCCTGTGCTATTTTTTCCTTTTGCCCTTTTTTGACTTCCTCCGAGAGGTTGTCAATATAATTTTTTGCAAAAAGGATTCGGATTCCCCAATTAAGTTTCTCTTGTGAGCGTGAGTTTTTGTGAAGCACAAGCGAGTCTTTTACCAGGTGAACTTGCCTTTCCTCATCTTTTTCTAGCCATTCGTCGATCATAACCGCATCTCTGAAGTTTCTGGTAAGCCTGTCTACCTTTTCGCAGATGATAATTTTAATGCCCTTCTTTTGGACATAGTTCATCATCTGGGTAAATACTTCCCGTTGTTTTTTACCGCTTGCTGATTCTGAGATAGCGAAGACTTTGGCGACACTAAAACCTGTCCTTTCGGAATAACCGCTTAAGAGTTTTTCTTGGGCTGGGAGAGAGTAGCCCGTTTCTTCCTGTTCTTTTGAGCTGACTCGGCAGTATAGGATGCTTTTCATAGTAATTTTTGTTCAACACACAACATAAAGGAACACTTTTGAAATATCAAGTCAAGTCTAGTTTCATCGATTGGGTTCATATCTCAGTCTTTTCAGCATGGCTATGCGCCAGTAAATAAGTGCCAACCAAAGATCGTTTGCGCTGGTATTTGACCATTCCCGCTTCTCCTGACCTAATTTATCGGTGACCGTTCTGGCAAACATCGTCTGTGAATGTTCGATAAGCATCTTAAACATGGGGTTGGAAGGAGGCATAGCGAATTTAATCTCTCCCTTTCTGAGGGCTGAAATGGTCTCGTCCATGATGCGAACTCTGGACGCCAGCACTTTCACTTCGTCCTCAAGCTCTTTATCCTTGCCTTCTTCCTCATCAAAAAATCTAACAATCTCAAGCATTTTGGGATCATCCTTAAACCAGTTGAGGTAAACCCTGTAGGGGAAGCTCTTAGCAAGGTCAAAAGCCTCTTGGGTATAAGGTTGCCCGTCAATCACCGTCACTCTGATGTCGTAAAAGTGGATTAACTCGGCTGCTTGTTGCCAGCGATCAGAGTTGGGTTTATCGGTAAGAATACCGATTAAGAAAATGCCTTTTTCATTGCCGATCATAAAATGGTTACCTTTCCCGCTTCCTAAACCTGTATCAACGCCCATGACATTCCTCTTGCCAGTGCCTTGTGCATCCTCATCGGTGATGTTTCTGATAAAAAGGCTCTCAGGGATTTTTTGCTCTGCTGACAGGTAGGGAAGCCCAAGAATGAAGTTATAGAAGTAAGTCTCGTCCTCAGCTTTCTCCATTTCCTCTATCAGGTCATCAGCTGTTCTCCAGGGACAGTTCATTTGGCTGATCCAGTAACCACTTATTTCTCTGTCTGGGTATCGTGCCTCCCAACTGCCAAGTTCGCTTATTTGTTGAGGGGTTAATTCTTGATGGCATTTTTGACATGTGTAAATTCTTTGTTCAATATCAACATTCTTATTCCAGTCCATGTGCTGCCTGTAATTGCAATGAGGGCAATTAAAGCGCCAGTGTTTCTGGTCTGACTGTTCAAAGAGTTTATCGATACCAAAATCGGGGACTGTTGGGGTTGAGAAATAATGTTGGCTTCGCACTTTGGAGTAGCCCATACG
>JAZDMI010000027.1:0-10410 GCA_043801155.1 Candidatus Gottesmanbacteria bacterium | reverse complement strand
AGTTGAGTCATCAACGACAATCACTTCAAAATTGGGATAATCCATACTCGTACAGGCAGTTAATAACCGGTTGACCACCTTTCTCTCGTTGTAGACGGCCAAATGGATAGAAACAAACGGCTGGCGGGTTAAGGTTATCTGGTCAAGATTGGTCTGTAACCCGCCGATATATCCTTTACCACTGCTGCTATTCCCACCCAAGATCTTGCTTAACCACGACTTCCCCCCATTCCCATTGGTTCCATTTCCCCCATTCTCCCCGCTCTCGCCGGTATGGCGGGAAAACCCGAGGACCAGGGCCAGAGTAAGATAATACTTGATTGAATAGATAAAAAAGATCGACCCGGAAAGAAGGGCCAGGGTGGCAAAGATAATCCCCACCTTGTTTTCGGCTGGTGCTTGAGAATATATCCTTGTCCATAACCCGAGAAGAAAATATCCGCAGAATGAAAAGAAGAACGAGAAGAGAAACGACTTTAACAAATTAATCGAGGATGGCGGCGGAGCGGCTGCCCTGCTAGGCGTAAAAACATTAAAGACTGTTTGCAGCTTGTCAACCCAGGAAGCAGCCGGTTGAACAGTCGTGGCCGGTGTGTTAACACGGGCATAGGCTAATCGTTGGCTGGCTAGATTTAGATTTAATCTTTTTAATAAATTGTAAACCCCATGACTTCCTAAAATGGGTTTTTCGTAAGACAATCTTAACTTTTCCGCAATTTTTTTTGGGGTAAGTTGTGGATTATCAAGAATAATCTTTAGAACCACCTGTTGCGCCTCGGGATAATAACGCCAGTGTTTTTCGCCTTTTGGTCTTTGGTTTTCTAAAATCTCCCTGGGATTAAGACGGTCGCCGGCCAGATATCGTTTATACCATTTATAAAAGGTGGTCCGCGAGGTCCCAAATTCACGGCAAATCTCGGCGATTTTTTCACCGGCTTCAAAACGCCTGATCATAGTTACCTTATCATCAACAAGCGGTTCCTTAATGGTGCGGTTTTTTAGTTGTTGTAAATAAACTTGCCGATCCTGGAAGGTATTAAGATGATTATCTTTCAAAACATTCCAAACTCCATGACCGCTGACACCGATTATTTGGCCGATTTTGTCGGCAGAAAACGAGGGGTTATCCAGAGCTGTTTTTATTATTTTTTTGGTAATATCCTGGGGTAATTTCTTCCAATGTTCCTTGCCTTGCGGAGGATGACTTTCGAGGACAGTTGCTTTTGATCTGGAGGCAACTTGAGTATACTGCTTATACCATTTATATAAGATCGTTCTCGAATAGTGGGTTTCGCGGCTAATTTTGGCCACCGACTCGCCGGCGATTATTCTTTTAACAATCTCTATCTTCTTATGAGTAGGCAGTCTTAAGTACATGATTAAAAAATGTTAACATTAATGGGAATTTAGTGTCAATAGGCTCAATGCTATGACATATCAATTATTACAATTAAGGATAGAATTAGCCCTAATAATCAGTATTTAACGAAAACATCGAAGCTTATAAAAAATAAATATAGGGTATGGTGTAACTTATGAAGTTACTGGGGATATTGGCTGCTTTTCTTCAAGAACAAAACTGTAAGCAAACCACCAGAAGAAGAATAACCAGACAATGGTGACGATAGCTGCTAGATAGTCGTGGTAAACCACAGCAAAAAAAGGTTTAGAATAGGCTAGGAGAAGAACAATTATCACGAGTCGACCAAGATTAACCAAAAACGTGCCCAATAGGCCAATCAAGACTACTTCCGCTTTGGACGTCAAGGTATAAGGACCATGGAGCCCAACGGCTAAACTGGCTACAAATAGAAGAAGTGATTGCCAACCCAGGCAGTTCCAGGTTATCGCGGCAAAGTGTCCGTTAACCACCATCACATTATTGCTGGCACTAAAGTCGATTCCCAGAGAAGTAACAATTGTGCCTAACATACGAAGTTCTATTGGAACAACCGTAGCTTGGATAAAACCATAAAGATTTAGTCTTTCCACCACCTTAGTTAAAACCTCGTTAAAGGTTACCAAGAACGGCAGGATGGCCAACATGATGGCCAAAAGGGCAAAGATAATCGCAAATGTTTTCTTTTCCGGTCTCATATATCTAGTCGGGTGGGCCTCTCTGGTTCCTTATGTTTTTTGCTAGTTTATCACTTTTCACTACCCTTCTTTTTCTGTCAACATCAGTAACTCTAACACCGGCCAGTTTTACCCGTAATGCTTCGACTAATTTGGGCAAAATAAAAGCCAGGGGAATAAGAATAATGACTTTCTCGGGAATAAGCGTTTTATCCGAGGTCGGGGTCGAATCTCCCGAAATGGTTAAATAATCAATATGAACCCTTCCGTCCCCTCCGGCTCCACCGTTTCCTGTTGATGAACTAGCTCCGGCACTTCCTCTAGTTCCCGAAGATGCCCCTCCACCACCTGACCCTGAACCTCCAGCCCCGCCTGCTTTTTTACCGCAGACTCCCCCGTCTCCTGCGGTAGCTCCTTTATTTCCACCGGCATAGCCTGATGCGGTTACCCTACTACTTCCTAAAGTGAGAGAACCGCCGTACAAATATATTGATCCTCCGGCCCCCCCGCCGCCGCCAGCCCCAATACCCCCGCCGCCGCCAGCCCCGGTGCTCACGCAAGGCCCTCCAAACATACCTGTGCTACCTTGAGTAACGTCCCCATCTTTGGAATGGTTCCCACCATTCATCGTTATTAAACCAGATACTGAAAGAGTATTAGCAGCGATAAATAAGATTCCTCCTCCTCCACCACCACCACCACCTCCTCCACCGGTCCCATTAGAATACTGTGAGGCATCTCCGGCACCGCCCCCTGAACCGCTTCCACCACCAGAGCCTCCGGAACCAAAAAATAGTGTCGATAAATTAGCAGACCCATATGTACTTCCTCCTGCTCCGCCACCTCCCGCACCTCCCGCACCTCCTGATGTACCACCACCGCTTGCACCACCAGTTGCCGAAGTTCCATTTTGTCCAACTGTTCCCGCAGATCCATAACCTCCTCCGCCGCCGCCGCCACTCATACCTCCAGCCCCGCTTCCGCCATTTGCGGAACTCCCATTGCCTACAGATCCAGCAGTACTTCCTACGCCTCCTACTCCCGAACCTTCACCGCTCAAACCATTAGACCCAGGAAGGCCATTCGCTCCAGCAGATTGGCCACCAGCACCCCCGGCTACAACAGTTGTCGTTCCCGTATTCCCTAATCCTTCTGCACCGATAGTTCCCCCCGTACTTACCGTAACTGTACCAGTTGCTCGAAAAGCTAAAATACCACCCGTATTGGTTGTTCCAGCTGTAAATAGATCTACAGTAAGAACTCCACCGCTGCTTATGGTTACATCTGAAAATTGTGGCACCCTCACTACTTCCGTAACGTTAACATTTTGTGTATATGAGTAAGAATTAGCTAAACTGGTGGTTAGAGTAAGCCTAGAAGCGGTTTTTGATTGAACAATTTTAAACTCATAATTTCCTTGACCTGTTCCCAAAAGAGTTACTATCAAAACTTCATCGTCTACATAAAAATTTGTTGTGCTAGCTACATTTAAACTTGTTCCGCTTGAGTTTGAATTAACATATGTTGCTGCACAATCCGGAGTCACATCTCCATCTAGGGTTGATATATCGGTAGTATTACAATTAGTCGATGTCGAAATTGTAATTGATCCATCTGTTCCATCACCGAGCGACAAGGTGGCATAAGCTGGTTTAACTAAATTACCAGAAAAGGCATAAAGGTTAATTGAGATTGTTAATAATATTACCAGGGTTATTTTCCCGAACCAACGAACTCTTTTAGGCCTGATATTAAACCGATCAAAGCGGCTGTTAGCCGTATCTAATGATAAATAGGGATTCATGGCCGGTACGAACCCTAATGAAGCAGTTTCTCCCCTTGAAGGTTTAAATCCAGGCAGGATCCCTGACAACCAGCGGTAGAATCTGCCTCTGGTTAAGATATCGGTAACCACTCCGGTCTTGGGAGTTCTAAACCAGGGTCCTTCATCCTTTTCCAGGAATCCCTTGACACTGGCATAGGCTTGGAAAGGAACGAGTAAATAGGAAAGAACCACAAAGGAAAGCACCCCTAAATAGTCTCTTTCTTCTGATTCCTCTAAGAACAGTCCGACGGTATTCATCAGAGGCAGGGCAAACATATTGGTTAGGACCAGACTCCATCCCCACAGAGCCGTCCAGAAAGGCAGTCTAGCTTTAAAAACAGCTTCCGACATAAACCAACTCAAGGTGCCTAATAGAAAAAAGGCCGCCTGGAGATAATAGGGAGACAGGTAAAGAAACTCTAACTTTTCCATCAGAGTTAGTTTGGAAGGAACCCAGGCTCTACTTCTTGGAACATTAACCATGGAACTTGAAACATTAATTTGCTTTCCACTATCTGCTCGTGTCTGTTCCCTGTTCCATGTTCTAAGTTCCATATCTGTAGTTAACTGGTTTTCCCACCGGCCAAATAACAATCTACCGAACATTAGTTTAATATTATGGCTGTGGCCTTCAGCCCATCTCATTCTCTGCCTAATTAACCTCTTAATGGTTGACACACATTCACTCGGGGCCTGAATGTAGGGAGTATAGACAACCTTGTAACCGGCCTCATAGAGTCGCAGCGTTAATTCAAAATCTTCGGTAATACTTGTCTGCCAACCAAACTGGTCTAAGACATCTTTCCTGATCATATAAACACTACCGGCAATCTGTTTTAAAGAACCTATGACCTCTGCCCCTGAACGTTCTACTACATAGGATCCGGCATATTCACTTCTGACTCCTCTGGTAATCCAGTTCTCGGATTTGTTCAACACGTGCCATTGATATCCCTGGATAGCGGCAATTTTACATTCATTTACTTGACCTGGAAACTGAAAGCTCCCCATAACATTCTGGAAGTACTTTAAAAACTGGGTAATCGTATCCGGATAAGGGATAAAATCAGCGTCAAAAACCAAAACAAACTCTGTCTTTGGCGAGCTTACCTTAAGCGCCTCACCCAGGGCCCCGCCCTTAAAGCCTTCTCTAGATTCCCGGTGAATAATTTTAACCCGAGGATGATTTTTCCAGTCGTTTAAAATCCGGGTCGTCTCATCGTTGGAGTCATCAACAACCACAACTTCGTAATTATCATAGTCAAAGGAAGTACAGGCTGTTAACAATCGATTAACGACCTTTTTTTCATTGTACATGGCCAGATGGATAGAAACAAAAGGTTTTCTTGTTAGTTTAATCCGATCAAGATTAGGCTGTAATCCTTCAACGTAGCCATTACCCTTAAGATTAAGACTTATAAATTTTGTCAACCAAGAAAATACATTATCATAGCTACTATTACTAATCTCATCTTCACCGTTCTCTCCGACGTGGCGCGAGAAACCTAAAACCAAGGTCAGGGTAAAATAGTATTTGAGGGAATAAAAGAAAAAGAGTGAGCCGGCAGCCAAAGCAATGAAGGCAAAGATTAGACCGGGTTTATTTTCTGCCGGAGCTTCCTGAAACATAATTAACCAGAAGCGACCTAGAATAGTAGCCGTAAAGGAGAAGATAAAAGTGAAGCCAAAAGCTAGTAGCCAAGACTTTTTTGGTACTGTAGCAAAGGGAGCAATCACCATGCGGAAAATACGGATTGGTAGATTGAAAATCGAAGTGGTACTGGTAATCGGTACCGGAACTGGTTGAGGAATAATTTTGGTGTTATTCTGTTGATAACTAAGACGGTCTTGATAAGTTGACAATCCTTTTTTCTCAAGAATATTTTGGATACCATGATGACCGACATTGGGAACCTCAACTGCCAAACGATGACATGAATATTCAGGATGTTTAAGAATAGTATCGATGACTAGTTGTTCAACCGCAGGCAAAATAGTCTTCCAGTGAGAAAGTCCCCGCGGTCTGGCATCGATTAAATTAACCAATTCTAAGCCTTTACCATCGACCCGTTTTTTCCATTTATAAAAGGTTTTCCTCGAAATACCAAACTGCCTGCATAGTTGGGCTATTGGTGTATCTTTAGCCAAGGCTTTATTCAATACCAATAGCCGATCCTGTGGGTTTAGAGTCTTTATATGTGATAATTTTTTAAAACGGTGATCAGTTAATGATATTGATTGGTTTTGAGGTCGTGTTTGTTGATATTTATGTAGCCATTGATAAAAGGTTTTTCTACTTATCCCTGCTTCCCGACAGACCTGGGCAACGGTTGTACCTGCTTCGGTCTTTTTAATAAGTTGAATTTTTATCTTAGCAGGCGTGGATCTCATACTAATAAGTGTTACCATTGTTGGGTACTAGCTGTCAATAAGCACAATACTATAGTCTTAAAAATGATAAATTATCCTATAATACTTAAAAGGTTATATTGACAATATAAAATAACATTATTACTTCTATAACTATAGGATTATTATATTTAAAATAAGGGTTTTAACAAAAAAACTATGGGGCATTTTATGGCGAAAATACTAGCTACGAAGGGATATAATAATCTAAAAGATAATGATTTTTGTTTTCCTTTTTGTCAAAATTTTCTCAAAAGTCGTAATAATATTTTTCTGATTCTTCTTTATGAACGACAAATGACTTTATGACGAAAAACGTTATGATATAATAAACTAGAGCTCTTGTGATAAAAAAAACGCTTATCGCTATTATCAGTCTGGGTCTTTTCTTAGGTGGTATCATTCTTTTGGTTATACGGATTCCCTTCTGGTCGCTATTATTAGGTCTGCCAAGCGTTCAGATTGGAATAATTCTAATTATTTTTGCTTTTGACAGACTTTCACACGAGGAAATTAAATATGAATTAGCGGATGTTCACCAGGTCCCTTGTGCTTTGTGTGGCCAGCCTACGTTTACTCAAGGAATAGAAGTAAAAGGAATTTGCAGCGACTGTGATAAAAGATTATTAAAGAAAATGGGGAAACTTATTCCTTCTTGAGTTCTTCAGTTTTAGCCTTATGGTAACCTTCTCTTATCCCATCTAAAAAGCCATCGCGTTGTGCCAGACGGATAGAAATGCTACCAAGAATTCCAACTGCCAATGCGAATAATGTAATCAGTACGAGCAAAAAGATTTGATTCTGGAAAAATTCAGGAAAAAGACTTTTAATTGTCTCTTCGGATTCTATTGATAAAACAACAATTTTTGCCCCCTCAATTACCACCGGAGAAAAAGCCACTATCTTCTTATTCGGTCTATTCTCGCCGGGTATGGCAAAAAATCCTTCCTCTACTCCTTCTTTACCCTTGGTAGATTTTTCAAGAATAGCCACCAGGTTTTTTCCTTCCGGCCATTCCTTGACAGCCTCAATCAGATTTTTGCCCAAAAAGTCTTTAATTTCGCCGCCAATGAAGGTCCCCTTACTAGTGATTAGCCAGGTATGGGATTTGGGAGAAATCCGAAGGGGTAAAATATATTGTTCTGTTAATTGAAGAGGCAAAAAACTGAAAAGGAGAACGCCGGTAAATTGGTTATTATAATATGTTGGCGTGGCCTTGATAAAAGCCGGATCCTGACTCACGTTACCAGTTTGGGGGAAAATCGGCCCGGCCACGAAAACTTTACCTCGGTTCTCCGGTTTTTTAGCCCAGATAAAAAAATCCTGACTGGAAACATCAATACCTTCACCGGTAATAACTCTTTCTTTACCGACTAATAAAATGACTTTCCCTTCTTTATCTATCCGAATAATATCAGCCAGTGGTTTCTCGCTTAAACTATCAAATAAGACTTCAAGCTGCTCCCGCGCCAGCTTTTTATCGGCCAGATTAGCTATGGTTGGATTTTGGGCCAGTAGTAAAAGCTCGGCTTTCCTTGACAGCAAAAATTCCGAGATAGTCGAGGCTCCTCCGCGAACCAGTAGTAATGATTTCTGCTTGGCGGCTGAAATTTCTCCCTTTTCAGCCGCTTTAGTATTTTGCCAATAAAGAAAAATCCCGACTGATAAGAAAATAAGAAGAAGAAATAAAGAGAGAAGGCTAAATTGCCGGGAGGAAGTTTTTCTTAATAATTTCTGGAACATAATTTAATCATAATGGACTATTAGGCAGATTGCAAATCGAGCAATAGATTCTTTAAAATACTAAGCCTGGTAAAATATTACCGATCTTGATTTATCTGTCGGCATATTGGACAATGATTTTTCGAGTAATTGAGATCAGTAATTCCCGCAATAGCCTCATATAGATTAATAATGATTATTGAGGCTCCCAACAATACCAGAGGCAATCCTATCGAAAGGTAATAAAACTGTTCTTCTCTTTGGAAAAATAATAATCCAGCCAGTAAAACCATTATCCCAATATCAACTAATAAGAGCGCTTTTAGACCCAGCCAGACTGCTGTTATCAACCAATGCCAGAAGTTATGAGTTTTCATTATATTCTATTATATACTAATTACCTCCCCGGCTACTATTACCACCTAAAATAATTCCCGCACGGCTAATTTACGGTAAATATATGCTTTGTAATATATCCGGTAATTGGTTATCATCGCCTTTTATGTTAGAATTATTTAATTATGAATAAGATACCAAGGGTCAGTGCTATCGTTCCGTGTTACAACGAAGAGATGTATGTCGCTTCGACTATCAGTTCGCTTATTCTTTGTCCGTCATTGTTTGAAATTATTACTGTTGATGATGGATCAAAAGATAAAACATTAGAGATATTACATTTATTTGAACCAAGAATTAAAGTTATTGCTAATCAAAAAAACAACGGTAAAGGTGCGGCCATGGTAGAAGGTATAAAAAGAGCACGAGGACAATTGATTCTTTTTATAGATGGTCATCATCTTAATATTGAAGATAATCATATCAAAGCTATTACTAATCCCTTACTCAAGGACCAGGCCGACGCTGTACTGGGGACAACCATCGTCCGTATTCCTGATCCATTCTGGAGATTAACCGGATTCCGTGCATATTGGAAAAAAGATCTTGTTCCATTGCTCCCTGACATAACTACTACCCGTTTTGGGGTTGAGGCCTATTTAAACAATCACTTTAAAAACAAACGGGTAAAGGTTTTAAAAATAAAAAAATTAGTTCACATCCTTAAACAACAAAAAATGTCTCCTAGTCAAGCTTTAAACGATTATTTAATAGAATTTAGGGAGGTTGCACAGGAGCTGGCAATAATTAAGGGGGTTAATCCCCAACTCGTTAGGAAGATTTTAAATCCAAAAAAAATTAAGACCTTACGAAGTTTAAGAATAGCAGTAAAAAAGATTAATGACAAAGGAATAATCGATTTCTTTAAAGAATATATCTTACAGTATCTCAATATATCATAATTTTGATAAAAGTCCTATTATCAGTATATAATAGGGACTGCTTAATCTCTAAATATCGTCGAAAATCCTATAATAGCGCGACAACTCATATATTTTAGCAATCATATTAAATAACTGCTAATAGATTTGAGGATTAATGAGGTTAAATTAGATTTTTAAACTTTTTAAGTAGTCTTTAAATTCTCCGTTGATTTCCGGGTGTCTTAAGGCGAACTCGATGACTGTTTTTAGATACTCGAGCTTATTTCCGGTGTCAAAATATTTAGAATTTTTAATTTCACAAGCATATATCGGAATACCCTGCTCTCTTAGAATATTAATTCCGTCAACTAACCAAATTTCCCCACCCTTTCCGGTTTTAAGACTCCGTAGTGCCGGAAAAATTTCCGGTGGTAAAATATAAGCTCCATGGGTGGCCAGATTTGATGGTGCCTCATCGGGCAACGGTTTTTCAACGATTTTATTTATTTTATAGACATTGCCTTTAACCGGAGTCAGGTCAGCAATACCATAACGCGAGAGATGATCTTTAGTTTCAATCCGCACCCCGGAAATAACTACACCGCCATATTCTTGCCAAACCTCAATCATCTGTTTTAACCGTGGTGGATCGGCTTTGATAAATTCATCTCCCCACATAACGGCAAAACTATTATCGCCGATAATCGGTTCGGCTGATAAAACCGGCGTGCCATTACCATATAGTCCCTTTTGCCTAACATATATAAAATCAGCCATATTGGCAATTGTTTCGAGCTCTTTGAGAATCTTTTCCTTACCACTGGCTTTAAGGTTATTGACCAAATCAGCATTAGGCATATCAAAATGGTCTTCAATCGCCCGTTTTAATGCACCGGTGACAATAACGATATCTTCTATCCCGGAGGCAACGGCTTCTTCAACAACATATTGGATAACTGGCTTGTCAACAATCGGCAACATTTCCTTGGGCATGGCCTTAGTTTGCGGCAAGAATCGCGTCCCAAATCCGGCAGCGGGAATGACGGCTTTTTTAAGAAGATGATTGTTAATTTTTGCCATATATGATATTATATATAGTATTCTCCTGTTTAGTCAATG
>JAZDMI010000023.1:0-24464 GCA_043801155.1 Candidatus Gottesmanbacteria bacterium | reverse complement strand
TAGCTTTACCTGGTCTATACTGAATTTTTTGTGTATTTGTTTCATACAGTCCTCCTTCGATAATTAATAACCAGAGGACTGTACTACTTACTGTCCACTTTTCAAACGAAACACTGTCCACTTTTCAAACGAAGATAACATCTATCAAATCGGGGTTGACAGATAAATGGAATTCTGGTAGTTTAATCTAACTGTTAAAAAATTTATGATGAAAGGTAATTTTTATGGTAGAGAAAACTAACGTACCATCCAAAAACCCTATTATTTATATTTTAGTCGTTCTTCTTGTTGTAGCCGCTTTTTTCATTGGCACTCTTTATACAAAAGTTAAGACTCTGGAAGAGGGAAAAGGAACCAGTCCCACTGATAATAAAACAGCCCAAACCACTCCGGTTGCTCCCACCTTTGCTCCTTTAGCCGTTTCTGATAATGATCCGTCCCAGGGACCAAAAGATGCCAAAGTCACTCTGGTAGTTTTTTCAGACTATCAATGTCCTTTCTGTGGAGCATTTTCAGGGCTCAATCAGGAAATCATTAGCATGATGAAAAAACGAGACACAACTTGGGAACCTACAGAATCAAATTTCATTAAGGATTATGTGAAGACCGGTAAAGGCAGACTGGTTTTTAAAAACTACCCCTTTTTGGATCAGGGTACTGAAGCGCGTGAATCGCATATCGCAGCCATTGCTGCCGAATGTGCCAACGAGCAAGGGAAATTTTGGGAATACCATGATTACCTTTTTAGCCATCAAAAAGGTGAAAACGAAGGTACTTTTTCTAAAGACAACCTGAAAAAGTTTGCGGGGATTTTGGGATTAAAAGCGGCAGATTTTGCCACTTGTCTTGAAAGCGGCAAATATGATAAGGCTTTAGATGAAGCGGTGGCCTTCGGACAAAGCGTGGGTGTAAACGGAACTCCGGCCAGTTTTGTCAACGGTAAATTAGTCGGCGGGGGAGCAGTGCCTTACTCTCAGGTGAAACAGGCAGTTGAGGCCGCCCTAAAATAACAATTTTGGCCAATTGACAAATAATTTATAATTGGTAGAATATAAATCTGCCTTACCTTATAGGTAGGCAAATATTTTGGATAAATAAACTGAAGAAATATCACTTAAGGATAATGAAAAATTCATTCAATATTTTTTTTACTCGAA
Source organism: Candidatus Gottesmanbacteria bacterium (assembly GCA_043801155.1). Lineage (GTDB taxonomy): Bacteria > Patescibacteriota > Microgenomatia > JAMCYU01 > JAMCYU01 > JAZDMI01. The sequence goes on along the minus strand of JAZDMI010000023.1, from coordinate 23,307 downwards.
ATATTTCTTTTTAGTGCCTCTTCAGTTTATTTTCTCCTAATATTAGGTTTAACCTGAACATTAATATACGCAATTCATTTGTCCCGAAAATTCCGATTCAATCTGGATAATAGGGTAAAGCAGATCATTAAAATTGCTTTGAAGTCTCGAACAAATTAGTTTAACCCGTCAGGGCCTGAAGTTTAGCTGGTTGAACACTTCATTTGCAATGAAGAGGCAGGCGGTTCGAGTCCGCCCAGGTCCACCGATTAGCGATTGGCTTTTAGTCGTTAGTCCTTAGAAGATTACATCTAATGACCAGCGACTAAAGACTAAATGCTAAGTAGACGCTCTTTAAAAAGTGAACAGAATAGACTAACCCTATTTATTTTTGGATAGGGTATGGTCCATCTTTACGTCCCGACTAAGTCGGGACAAAAATCTTAAAGTCTACTCATAAAGTCGACAATGAATGCCTTGGTGGTTTTGGCCGAGGAAGGACGCATGTATACTTGCGATAACGTCGGGAAGGCAGTTTACAGCCTTTGATCCGGCGGTTTCCGAATGGGGAAACCCTCCCGCCTTTGGCGGGAAGCCTTCTGTAAAAGCAATTTGCGAAAGCGAGTTGTATAACAGTAGGTAGGATACCGGGTGAACTGAAACATCTAATTAACCCGAGGAAAATAAATCAATCGAGATTCCGTCAGTAGCGGCGAGCGAAAGCGGAGCAGTCTAAACCCTGTCGTAAGACAGGGGGTTGCAGGGCTTTGAATATGGGATGGGACAAGGATAACGGAATATCTTGGAATAGATAATCATAGAGAGTGAAAATCTCGTACGTGAAATTCAAGTCCCCCCTACAGAGTTCCTAAGTACTACGGAGCACGGCAAAACTCCGTAGGAATCTGGGGCGTCCACGCTCCAAGACTAAATACCAAAACCGACCGATAGTGAACTAGTACCGCGAGGGAAAGGTTAAAAGTACCCCTGTAAGGGGAGTGAAATAGTACCTGAAATTGTCGACTAACAAACAGACGAAGGGATGTACCGTATGGTACGTCCTGACGTCGTGCCTATTGAAGAATGAACCGATGAGTTATCCTGTATAGCATTAGCTTAAGCCAGTCAATCTGGCGGAGGCGCAGTGAAAGCAAGGCCTAATTGGCCGATTTAGTTTTACAGGATAGACCCGAAACCGGGTGAGCTAACCATGGACAGGGTGAGTCCCTCCGAAAGGTAGGGAGGAGGCCCGAACCCGTCGTTGTTGCAAAAACGTGGGATGATCTGTGGTTAGGGGTAATATGCCAATCGAACCCGGAGATAGCTGGTTCTCCCCGAAATATATTTAGGTATAGCGGGATGTATAACTACTTTGGGGGTAGAGCACTGAATAGGTTACCAAGCGTAAGCGAGGTAACTTAATCAAACTCCGAATACCAAACGTATTTGCATCCTAGTCAGTCCGGCTCGGCTAAGCGAGTCTGGTCGAATGGGGGAAAAACCCAAACTCCCAATTAAGGTCCCTAAATTTTGGCTAAGTTGGAAAGGATGTGAGATTTCAAAAACACCCAGGAGGTTGGCTTAGAAGCAGCCACCCTTTAAAGATAGCGTAACAGCTCACTGGACGAGAAGTCTTGCGCCTAAAATGAACGGGTATTAAGCCAAATACCGAAATTGGAGACTTTTATCCATTTGGATAAGAGTGGTAGGGGAGCGTTCCTATTGCAGTGAAGCTTATCCTGTAAGGGAGAGTGGAGTGGTAGGAAGTGAGAATGTCGGTATGAGTAGCGAAATTAAAGTGAAAATCTTTAACGCCGTAAACCCAAGGTTTCCGTCCCAACGTTCATCGGGGACGGGTTAGTCGGATCTAAGGCAAGTCCTCGTTTTAACACGGGGGGTAGCTCGATGTATAAGCCGTATAAAATTCGGCTACAGTATTATAGATTACCGAGGGGGTGACGAATTTGGAGAAATAGAGCCTACTACACAGTGGGTCTAAATCATAAGATAGTGGTAATTGGGAAATCCGTTATCGCGTTTAATCAAGTGATGATGGAGAGTTCAAAGCCGCAAGGCAGCGGACAATTCTATCCTCTTCAGTTTCCAAGAAAAGTCTCATCGGTCCCGCCGTAAGGCGGGAAGTTTATAATATTTCCGTACCGCAAACCGACACAGGTGGGTTGGTAGAGTATACTAAGGCGATCGGGAGAAAATGGTTCAAGGAACTCGGCAAATTAGCTGGGCGTAACCTATGGGAGATGCCCTTCCCGACGAAAGTCGGGACACAGCAAAAGACACTTACCGACTGTTTAACTAAAACACAGGTCTCTGCAAAGCCGAAAGGCAAAGTATAGGGGCTGACGCCTGCCCAGTGCACGAAGGTTAAGAGTCATGGGTGATTCCGCAAGGATGAGCTTGAGACTCAAGCCCGTGTGAACGGCAGCAGTAACTATAAAAAACAGTTTTGTAGTTGTAAAACCGAGCTAAATGCTGGAAAATCCATACCGTACAAACGGTTGTAGTATCTGACGCTACCATATATAATGGTAATAATGCGTTCAGTGTGGACAATCAGCAGGAAAGACTTGAATCAAGAACAATTAGGATATTTTCTGGCCGGATTTGTGGAAGGAGAGGGGAGTTTTAATGTTTCATTGCGAAAGAAGTCTGACTATAAAGTCGGATGGCAAGTTATAATGAGTTTTAATGTTTCTCAAAAAGATCCTTCCATTTTGGAGTTACTTCAGAAACAATTGGATTGTGGAATTATTAAAACTAGGAAAAAAGACAATCTTCATTCATTTGATGTAACTAATCCTCCAGATATTATTCATAAAGTTGTTCCATATTTTAGTAAATTTCCAGTTTTATCCTCTTCAAAGAAAATAAATTTTGCCATTTTTTGTAAAATAGCCAAATTAATGGAGAGAGGAGAACATAGAAACTGGAAAGGTTTAAGAAAAATCCTTCAGTTAAGAGAAAAAATTAATGAAGGAAAAGGAAGAACAAGAAAATATGGAATTAATGATGTGTATCTTGATTAAGAATCCTCAGAGACTATACGCTCGGTCCCGACTAAGTCGGGAATGATATAGTCCGACCTTGTAAGCGATTACAAGAGACGTAACCAATCGTCTATATAACAATGTGAACTGTTCTATGGTAGCGAAGTTCCTTGTCGGGTAAGTTCCGACCCGCACGAAAGGCAGAACGAGTAAGTGACTGTCTTGAACCGTTGCCCGGCGAAATTGAAATGGCTGTGAAGATGCGGCCTACTTGCACAAGGACAAAAAGACCCCGTGGAGCTTTACTGTAACTTGGCATTGGGAAAACGTTTGAAACTGTCGAGTATAGGAGGGAGCCCTCCCGATTTATCGGGAGGCAACAATGGAATACCTCTCTTTTCGGACGTTGACTCTTATTCTTAAGTCGATAAATAACCGACAGGAAGACAGTGTCTGGCGGGCAGTTTCGCTGGGGAGGTGGCCTCCAAAAGTGTAACGGAGGCGTACAAAGGTCAGCTTAGTACCAATAGAAATGGTACTGGACGTACAAACGCACAAGCTGGCTTAACTGCGAGACAAACACGTCAAGCAGATGCGAAAGCAGGTGTTAGTGATCCCCGGATCCGAAGTGGTTTCGGACCGGGCTTAACGGATAAAAGCTACCCCGGGGATAACAGGCTGATCGGGCCCGAGAGTCCATATCGACGGCCCGGTTTGGCACCTCGATAAACAAGAGCTGATTGTCGAGGTTAAATTTGGCTCATAACGGTAGAATCCTTTAATATAGAACCCAGTACGAACAAAATATATTATGAAAGGGCAATACCGTGGGAAGGATGTACCAGACGGTACGTCCCCCGTAACGACTGATTCCCGCCTTGGGCGGGATGAGATGGAAACTGGGTAGAAAAAATTTATAGTTTCTATCATACGCCAAATCCCGATTTTTATTGGGAAAGGTATAGTCTACACCGTTAGTAATAATGGATTATTGTGGTCGGCTCATCCTATCCTGGGGCTGTAGAAGGTCCCAAGGGTCCGGCTGTTCGCCGGTTAAAAGGGTACGCGAGCTGGGTTCAGAACGTCGTAAGACAGTTCGGTCTCTATCCGGTGCAAGCGATTAGAACTTGAGGGGATTTCCGCCTAGTACGAGAGGACTGGTGGGAATAGATCCCTGGTATACCAGTTGTCACATCAGTGGCATAGCTGGGTAGCTAAATCTAGACGGGATAAGCGCTGAAAGCATCTCAAGCGCCAAGCCCACCCCAAGATTAGGTTCTATTACGGTCCCCGCAAGATTAGCGGGTTGATAGGCGACAGGTGTAAGTGCCGTAAGGTATTTAGCCAAGTCGTACTAATAGACCAAGCACAATTATTTTCTCTTCACTTTTTAGGGTGTATTTTATAAAAATGCTGGTTCTTTGAGCGCGGTGGAACTACCCTTTTCCATTCCGAACAAGGTCGTAAAACGCCGCAGCGTCGACGATAGTTATGGAGCAATCCATCGCGAAAATAGATCAGAGCCAGCTTTTTTGTGGTATAACCAGTCTTTTTTTCCTCCTTGAAAAAACTTCTGTGAAAGTGTATAATCCTTTTACTTTGAAATGAAAGGTCGTGTTATGAGTAGTGGTAAAACCAAAAAAATCAGACAAATCAGATTCAACAAACTCATCATTAACTAAAAATCAATCTTCGTCAGGTGAACCTCAGACGATGGAGGAGCTACTACAAGCTACCGGATATCAACTCCATGGTTTTAAACGTGGTGATACGATTGATGGAACAATCATTTCCATCACCCCATCAGAAATATTAATTGATATTGGTTACAAGTCATTAGGTGTAGTTTCCGAAAGAGAAATGGGTCAGGTAGGAGACCTTAACCTTAAAGTAGGCGATAAAATTCCCGTCCAAATTGTTTCTCCAGAAAGCGAAGCCGGACAATTAATTCTTTCGATCCGACGCGCTGGCATGGATAAAAAATGGCAGGAACTTAAGGGTTTTAAAGATAAAAATGAACCAATTGAAGTTATGGGCGGCGATATGGCTCGGGGAGGAATTCTCGTCGATTGGCAAGGGATAAGAGGATTTTTACCGATATCACAATTATCAACGAGTCGGGCGGGTAAACCAGAAACAGTCATCGGGCAAAAGGTGAAAGTACTGGTTTTAGACGTTGATAAATCAACCAATAGGCTCGTTTTCTCCGAAAAGAAAGTTAAGGGGCAAGCCGGGACATTAGCCGATCTATCAAAACTAAAGATTGGCCAAACCTATGACGGGACTGTTTCCGGAATAGTGCCGTTTGGAATTTTTGTTAACATTGATATTAAAGATGATAAAAATACTAATTTAGAAGGTTTAGTCCATATCTCGGAGATTGCCTGGGAAAAAGTTACTAATCCAAACGATTATTTTAAAGCCGGTCAAAAGGTAAAGGTAATGGTTATTTCTACCGACAGCAAGACTGGTAAGTTTAATCTTTCGATTAAACAATTATCAACTGATCCCTGGCAGGAACTGGCAAAAAAATATACTGTCGATCAGGGAATATCCGGTAAAGTTACTAAGATGTCAAGCTTTGGAGCCTTCGTTGAAATCGAGAAAGGGCTTGATGGATTAATCCATATCTCCAAGATTCCTGCTTCAGTCGAGCTTAAAGACGGAGAAAAGGTTACCTGCTCAATTGAAGGAATTGATTTCCAAAAAAGAAAAATTAGTTTGGCATTAGTACTTAAAGAAAAACCAATGGGGTATCGATAAAGGAAGAATTGCTGAGGTCGTCACAAAAATTTTTTCCGGTACAAAACCTGCTGTGGTAGGAGTCGCTTTGCTTCCTTCGTTCCTCAAAAATTTTGTGCCTCCCCGCAATTCATTATTTTTAATGAAAACTTATTCCGCCCCTCAAGATGGCGAGCTTACAGCGAGCCTGAATTGAGGTAAGGAAAAAGATTTATTATGAAATCTTATTCCAAATACATCTGTCAACAATGTTCGTATGAGAGCGCCCAATGGTTAGGGAAATGTCCAAATTGCGGAACATGGAATAGTCTTGTGGAGACAACAATAAACTCAACACTTAACACTAAAAACTCAAAACTTAATACTAATATAAAACCACAAAAGCTTTCCGAAGTGAAATCAATTGATAAAGCTAGGATGAAGACCGGAATTGAGGAATTTGATCGGGTTTTAGGCGGAGGAATAGTACAAGGTAGTGTGGTATTGCTGGCTGGTGACCCGGGAATAGGAAAGAGTACGTTACTTTTACAGATAAGTTCCACTATTAAAACTCCAAGTTCCAATATACTTTATATTTGTGGTGAGGAATCACCGCAACAAATAAAAATCCGCGCCGAAAGAATGAAAATCATCGGCAAAAATTTACAGTTTTTACCTCAAACTGACGTGGATATAATTTGTGATCAGATCGGAACAATTAGACCGTCATTAGTGATAATTGATTCTATCCAAACAATTGAAACAACAGATCTTTCCGGGGCGAGCGGTTCGGTTGGGCAGGTAAGAGAATGTGCTAGTCGGTTAACTCGTTTAGCCAAAGATTTAAATATTTCGATGTTCATTATCGGTCACGTAACTAAAGAAGGTTCGATTGCCGGGCCAATGGTTTTGGAACATATTGTTGATACGGTTTTATTTTTGGAAGGAGAAAGATATTATCCGGGAAGAACTCTACGGTCAATGAAAAATCGCTTTGGGCCGACTGATGAAGTGGGAATATTCGAAATGGTTGAAAATGGGCTAAAGGAAGTCAGTAATCCATCAGAGCTCTTTTTAGGAGAAAGAGAAAAAAATACACCGGGATCAGTGGTAGTACCAATTTTAGAGGGAACAAGGCCCATCCTGGTAGAAATACAAGCCCTGGTGAGCTCTACATCGCTTGCCTTTCCCAGAAGGATTGCCAGCGGGTTTGACGTGGGCAGATTAAATATATTGTGTGCAGTTATAGCTAAGAGATTGGGATTACCCTTGGGCGGTTATGATGTTTTTATAAATATACCAGGAGGCATGAAAATTAAGGAGCCGGCGGCAGATTTGGGCGTGGCATTGGCCATAGTTTCCAGTTTCCGAAATAAGCCCTTACCAGCAAAATCATTTGCCTTTGGCGAAGTCGGGCTTTTAGGAGAGATAAGAAAAGTCATTGGCGAGGAAAAAAGAATTAAAGAGGCTAAAAGATTGGGATTTAATTTAGCAATCGATCCTGGGAGTATTAAATCTTTATCAGACACAAGCAGAAAACTATTTTAAAATTATTGACTTCTTAATAGGCATTGTTCTATAGTTATAGAATATGGGAGCAGAACAAGGGACCCCAAACAACCAAAACAATGAACCACTGTCTCCTTTAGAAAAAAGAATTATTAATATTACTGCGGATTATGGGGAAATGGTAATTAGAAGAGCATTGAAAAAAGGTAAAAGAGTCGAAATTCCCTCGATTGGAGTAACCCTTACTAAGGAAGACCTAAAAGATACTTTTTTGGCGACATCTTCAGCGGAACAAAAATAGTTTTTGCTTTAATATATCCTCTTTTTTACATCTTTTTTAATCCCCAGGTTATCAACAGTTTAAATATCATTATATAAATATTGTTCCGACAATCTATAACTATTAATATAAACTATAGGTTGTCTATATTAACAAGCAATAATTACTATAGGGTCTTGACAAGCAGTTTTGGGTATGCTACAACTGAAGATAGGTTAAGATTTTAAATCAAAATAGCGCGAGAATAAGGCCTTTTTTAATATGAAAAGATTATTAAATTTTTTATTAAGACAAAAAAAATATCAGCCCGCACGCCTCGAGTCAAAAAATGAGGCATTTATAAGAACAGCCGGGGAACAGCTGAAAATCCTGGCGAAAAAAGGGATTTGTATTCCAGTTTTTACATTATAATAGAACTTATCCGCCGGCGCTAAAGCTTTGGCGGGATAACTTGCACAAGACTCATTAATATTCGTCATGTGCAACTAAAAAGAGCATCACTACCGCAAGCCCGCACGCCTCGAGTAGTAATGCCCTTTGTGTTGGTAATCAGACATTTAGGCAGAAACGTCCGATTACCTGTTATTAACTTAAAGATTATTGGAAAATTTGTCAAGTATTTTTAGTCAGGCTAAATATATCAATTTATAGCTTAAAGATAACAAAAAAAGACGCGATTCATCCTCGTTAAATCGAGGCTAGAATCGCTACCTTTGCTAAAACAAAATAGAAAAAAACTTTGGGAGTAGTGTGTAGGGCAGGCATACTACTCCCATTTTGGTTCTCAAAAGAAGAAGGAGCTACTGCACCGAACTTATTTTAGTTGGTAGACCTGATATTTTTGGTTATTATAAATCAGTGAAAACTGTTTTAAAAAGATATAGTTAATTTGTAGATTTTCTCGTTCGTGGGGGCCAATAACGATATAATTAATACCATAATTTTTAAGAAGATCAATATCTCCGGCAAACATTTTTATTAAATCATCTTTTTTTTGCCAATAATTTATTCCATGACTCCAAAGCCAACCATCATAACCAAGGAAAATGGATCGTCCAGCTAGGCTATTGACCGGATTATTATGATATTGATAGGTTAAAAAAACCGCAGATTTTGGCGTGGCTATTTTTAAAACATTAGCCATGGCAATATCATTACTGTCAAAAAGCTGAAGGTTGGAGACTGGCGTAAAAGACCGCCAGATATCGAGAAGTGAGGAAAATGTCATTAAAAAAATAATCACTAACAATATGGTTTTTAATAATAAGCCTTTATTAAGAAAAAAATGGTTCAGAAAACTAGCTACTAGGAAAGCAGCCGAGATAAACCAATAAAGGAATATTTTACCATTATCAAAATCCCATGGTTGGAAAACAATAATATTAGCAATAATAAAAAGACATAAAAACGGTAGGTGAAGATAAAATTGTTGCCTTTTTCTTTTAAAAATCCAAAATAATGAAAGGATATAGAACAACCAAAAGAGACCTAAATTCTTTACCCAAAACCAAATAATATTTTCTTGGCCGGCTGTCCACCCAACCTGAACTCGTAAGAATTTTGATACGGATTCAGCCTGAGAAGAGGTCAAGAAAAATAAAGGCAGAGCTAAAAATACCGTTATTAAGCCAAAAATAAACCAATTAAAGAATATGACTTTTTTCTGTTTAGCCGCGACTAAAGACATTGGGGTAAAAAAAACTGCTAAGAGGAAAAGGGCAATAAGACTCTGCGGATGGACAAGGGGTAGAAGACCGGTTAGCAAACCAGCGACGATATATAATATGGTTTTTCTGGTCTGGTAACCTTTCCACCAGAGCCATAAGGTTGTTAATCCCAAGACAAAGCCGAAAAGGGTAGTCCGCTGGGGTAAAAAGTAGGCGAAAATTGGATTAATCCACCAAAATCCCAGTTCTTTTATATTGGTATATTCGCGGGGGAGATTATTTAAAAATAGCCAAAGTGGCTTATCGGCGTTAGTATAATCTTGAAAAAAATAATAGAACCCAAAACCACTGGCGAAGAAAAAAATCATTAGGGTTAAAAAAACTACCTTTTCATTTTTAATAAAATTAAGGATTAATTTTCTAATAATGAAAACCAAAAGCATAGTCAAAATAAAAAACTGCATTCCCAAAGCAAACGCTAATGGTATGTTAAGCTTCACCAGAACTGCCGTTAGCAGGTCGGGAAGGATTGGGTAGTTAGGAAGCGAATGAGAAAATATCGGGCTGGATATAAAAATTTTCCCCTGTTCAAGAAAGCTATTAATAAATGCCAAATGAAGCGGTAAGTCGCCCCAAAGATTAACATGCCCAACATACCAGCCGTCAGGTCTTATTGAGAGGATATTATATGAGAGATGAAGAAAGATAAAACCAAAAAAAATAAAAATAAAATAAAACATTTGCTAGAGCTCCAAATCTAACGGCGGATTACTATTGGTGGAAAACATTGTCCTGGAGAGTTTATATATAAGGTACAAACCCGGAGCGGCAAATAATCCTCTAATTATACTTTTAAGACTTAACGCCGGATAAATCGGATTAATAGCTTCTCCGAAAGAGGGGATATTATGTAGCGCTGGCCATAATGGTGAGAAAAGACCAATTGTTAATGATCGTTCAAATAAGGAAATCAATATTAACCATAAAATAAAGAGCGTACCAGTTATCGTAATCAGACGAGGATTCTTCACTAGTAAAATAACAATAAACGGAGACATCCAAATAACCCACTGCGGATAGTAATAGCTAATTGAGAAAAGACCTAAAAATATGGCTAAACAGACAGCCCAGAGGCTATTTACTTTAACTTTAGCTAAATAGGTACCCCCAAGAATAAGCGCCCAGATTAATGGAAATAGAAGAACATTTTCTCCGTTACCGGCTGGGATTGCTGGTGAGGTCAAAAACTGGCTTTGGAAGGAAAATAAAACATCTTGGCGCCAGGGGAGTGAGGAATAAAAGGGAAGGTCACTAATAATTGTTGGGGCTAATCCCAAGAAGAAATAACCAATAAACATAAGCGGATTTGCTGAAAGAATCAGGCAAAAAGCCGGCAGTATCATCAACGGATAACTTTTAAAGGCGATCGCTAAACCCAGCGTTAGAATAGCCAATAGTGACTGCTTTTTATAAGCAAGAAGAAGCGCCAAGACAATAGCAAAAGTCGGGATAATGTCACATTGACCGAACATAAAGGTAGTATATATTGTCCATGGATTTAACATCCACAAAGCAAAAGCGAGGATTTTTTGTTTTTGATTAATAAAGAATTTAGTTAATAAATAAGCTGTACCTAAATCAAAAATAAGATAGGGTAGTTTCCATATAAAGATATAAAAATTTACAAGCGGGTGTTCCAGGAACGGTCCATACCAGCCTAAGAGAAATTGGAAATAATCCATCTGATAAAAAATTTTAAAGACCAATTCTCTAACCATGAAAAATAATAATGCTAAAATCGGATAAGGGAAAAAACCGGGGGCATAAATTCCAGCAATTTGCGGATCGGGATTATCGCGCATATACTGGCTGATATTCAGAATATGTTGATTAGCTGCCAGATAACCCGCCAAAGATTGGGGCCACATATCAGAATGAGCGGTGAACGGCATAACGGCCAGGCGAATGATCAGGCCAACAATCAGCCAAAAACAAAATCCCCGGTTAATAATCTTTTGTGGCCAAGCAAACATACTATTTATTGTCTGTTATTTACCGTTCTTTTTCAAGCTGTCAACGCAGTTAATTATTTATTATACTAATACTATTTTAAATATCATACTATATAAATATATATGAAATAGATCAATAAATTTTTATTGCAGCACCCAAAAATATGATATATACTAAATCGCAGACTATGAAAAGAGAATTAATTTTTTTAATCCTGATTATTGCTTTCGCTATCTTTAGCAGGATATATCGTCTTTGGGAGCCGCCGACTTATATGTTTGATGAAGTCTATCATGCTTTTACGGCAGTGGAACTGGAAAAGGGAAATAAGATGGCCTGGGAATGGTGGAATACACCGCCGCAAGGATTTGCTTACGAATGGACCCATCCGCCTTTAGCTAAAGAATTTATGGTTTTAGGCATAAAGATGTTTGCCTGCCTGCACTTGCCTTCCGCCACAAATTCGCAGATGTCGGCGGATGGCAGGCAGGATCCAAATCCTTTTGCCTGGAGATTTCCCGGAGCGCTTTTTGGTGTCGGAGTTATATACCTTATATACCTTTTAGGTAAAGAACTTTTTAATGAGAGGGTTGGACTTATTGCTTCCTTTTTAGCTTCTATTGATGGTTTAATTTTTGTGCAGTCAAGAATTGGCATGAATGATACTTATTTTTTATTTTTTATGCTTCTGGCATTTTACTTTTTTATAAGATATTATCAGAATGTAAGCCGTAAATTTACTGACGTTAGTAATCGTGCTGAGGTCGCTAATGAAATTTTTTCCGGTACAAACTGGCCTTCGTTCCTCAAAAATTTGTTAGCTCCCCGCACGCATAAAATAACTGAACTCTCCAAAATTGTTGGCCGCCAACCATTACATAATCCATCATTTTGGATGATATTAACTGGTATCAGTCTTGGATTATCCTTAGCCAGTAAATGGACAGCCCTTTATGGAATTGGCATTATTGGAATTTTAGGGGGATTAGGGATACTAAATACATTAAGAAGATGGGGAAAAAGAGAAATTCTGCGTGCTATTTACTATCTGCTATCGGCTACTATTATTATTCCCGTCATTATATATCTTGTCTCCTATATTCCATTTTTCACCAGTGGTCATACCTGGGCACAGTTTAATGAATTACAGCATCAAATATGGTGGTATCATACCAACCTTAAGGCTACTCATCCTTATCAATCTCTTTGGTATACGTGGCCATTAATGTATCGGCCTGTCTGGTTTTATGTAAAATACGGGATCGGAGAAATAGCTAATGTGTATACGATGGGGAATCCGCTGATTTGGTGGGCGGGAATTGTGGCGATTTGTTTTGCGATATGGGAATTACTGAGGTCGCTTATGCAAAGGGGGATTGATAAGCTTCCCGCAATTCCCATTTATAGTCTATTGGTAATTCTCTTCGGTTACTTTGGTTTCATTCTACCTTGGGCACGTTCACCGCGGATTATGTTCCTTTATCATTATTTACCCAGTGTTCCGTTTATGTGTTTGGCTTTAGGTTATGGGCTTAATAAGATATGGGAGATAGGATTGATAGGAAAGATAGGACAAATAAAAATAACCGGCAAGGTTCTGGCTCTCTGCTATCTGCTATCTGTTTTAATCGTGTTTATCTATTTTTATCCTCATCTTTCTGGGTTGTCTGTACCTACGTGGTTAAACGATAGTTATTATTGGTTTAAAAGCTGGAAATGAGTCCGGTGCAGTAGTTTATCCTTTGGATTATCGAGGTGTTGGACTAGGACTAGAAAGCGGTGGAATGGTTGGTAGGGGCGGTAGTTCTACCATTGCCTGGCTACGGACATCCTGATTTACCTTTATAGCTGCTAAAGTGAGTGGAATGACCAGCAAAGCAAAAATCATACTTAAAACCAAAGGTAAATCTCTAGGTTTCATAACTTTAATGTAACAAATAGGAGACGCTGTGTCAACTCTGATTAATTTAATGTTAATCTTCTACTTGACAAGACTATTTGCATGTGGTTTAATACAGATAGATTGATACCTCGGGACCTTTCGTAATTCCAAATATCCATATCCAGTATCTAAATCGTTTCATGGTTACAAAAAACATACTTACCCCTTCTTTCACAGTCGAAGACTTAGTGGGCGAAGGCCAATCTACTAATAAAACTCAAAATCCTGTTAACGAGACTGGTAGTAATTATATGGCTAACAATCAAAGACGACCTTATGTTCCTAATATAAATAATTTTAATGGAGTGAAATTAGGCCCCTTACCCGATGATTTAGCCAATGCTACTTTTATGGAGGGTATTTTAGATATCCAACAAGAGGGACATGGATTTTTACGGCCTAAATTTATTCCCGGAGACTCTGATATTTATATTTCCCAGTCACAAATAAGGAAATTTAGTTTAAGGCCGGGAGATATGGTTGGTGGACAAGCCAGGCCGCCCAAAGACAATGAACGATATTACGGACTTCTTAAGGTTGAAAAAGTTAATGGTGAAGAGGCGGAAAAGTCTTTAAACCGACCCAAATTTGATGATTTAACGGCTATTTATCCAATAGAAAAAATAAAGCTGGAAAGCGGCAAGTTACCTTTATCAACCAGAATTATTGATTTATTATCGCCAATTGGAAAAGGACAAAGAGGTTTAGTTGTTTCACCGCCCAAAGCCGGCAAAACGACCATCCTTAAGGAAATTGCCAATGGGATAACCAGTAATGATAAAGGAATTCACTTAATGGCTGCTTTAATCGGTGAACGGCCGGAAGAAGTAACCGATATTCAAAGAAATATTAAAGGTGAAGTTATTGCTTCTAACTTTGATGAACCACCGGAACATCAAACCCGTGTAGCTGAAATTGCTCTTGATCGGGCTAAAAGATTAGTCGAAATGGGAAAAGACGTCGTTATTCTTTTAGATTCAATAACGAGATTGGCCAGAGCTTATAATTTAACCATGCCTTCATCAGGCCGGACGCTTTCCGGTGGATTTGATCCAACTGCTCTTTATCCGGCGAAGAAATTTTTGGGTGCTGCTCGTTGTTTTGAAAATGGCGGTTCATTAACAATTATCGGAACATGTTTAGTTGATACCGGTTCGCGGATGGATGATTTGATTTACGAAGAATTTAAAGGGACCGGTAATATGGAGTTGCATTTGAATCGTGAACTTGCCAATAAACGAATATTCCCAGCGATTGATGTAACGCTTTCTGGGACCAGACAAGAAGAAATACTTTTAGATGAGGCAACTCTAAAAATGGTAACTACACTTCGGAGAATGCTGGCACTTTTAGGAAATGATCCGTCAGTACAAACTGAAGCTATGGTTGAAAAATTAGGGAAAACTGATAATAATCAAGAATTCCTCAAGTCATTAAATAAAGGATAACCTACTTTCTTCTTATAAGGTAATATCCGGGCCTTAATTATATCTGCTTGATATACTTTGTTAGTAGTTAGACACCTTTACAAATAGTTAGCAATTTGTTAACTTGATGTGCATGAGATTTAGTCTGATTTTACAGGACTTTTTTGCTTTTGGTAAATGTATCAAGATTTATACTCAAAAAAGAGCATCGCTTTGGATAACTAGATTTGAGAAGGGTAAAGGTTATCTAGTTGATTTTCTGCTTGCCCGCCGCGGAATACACAACCGGTCATTTTTACACCTTTCATTAGTAATGTTAATTACTTCAGGGGTAGTCACAGCTCCAATAATTGCTAGTAGTTATCCGGGAGGGGCTAGTAAAGAATTGCTTGCCTTTACACCACCATCAGCAGTTTTAGGTGCTTTAACGACGGCGAGTCAGGAAACCTCAACTGTTATATCTGATAAACCCAGGGATCAAGTAATTAATTATGAAGTTCAAAAAGGGGACACGTTAGGAGCTATTGGTGATAAGTTTGGCATTTCCGTTGATACCATAAAATGGGCTAATAATCTAAAGGATGAACGACTGTCTATTGGTCAAATTATTAAAATTCCTCCGGTAACCGGGATTGTTTACAAGGTCAAAGCAGGGGATACTATATATAGTATTGCTAAATTCTACAAAACTGATGCCCAGAAAATTGTTAACTTTCCGTTTAACGATTTTACTGATTTAGATACCTTTGCCTTAGCCATTGGACAATCATTAATTGTTCCTGATGGGGTTATGCCGGAAGCAAAACCAGTTTTTGCGCCGACCGTTCCCATGAGTCAACTGGCAGGCGGTAGTGGTCAATTTGCCTGGCCAGTAGGCGGAAGTATTACTCAATATCCTGTTTGGTACCACATGGCTGTAGATATTGCTAATTCAGCCGCTCCAGGAATTGCCGCCGCCGGAAATGGAAAAGTCATTTTTGTTGACCGCCAAAAATATAACTATGGGTGGCATATTATTGTTGACGATGGTGATGGTCTCACCACTTTATATGCCCACCTTTCAGATATTTACGTTGAACCTGGTCAGGAAGTTTCTCGGGGTCAGATTATTGGGAAAATGGGGTCAACCGGACGGTCAACCGGGACCCATCTGCATTTTGAAGTCAGGAAGAATGGAGTATCGGTAAATCCTCTGCCATTCCTCAAGTGATTTCCTCACTAAATATGGTAAAATTGCTTAAAGGGGTTTACCCTGAGCGTAGCGAAGGGCCATTAGCACAGTGGTAATGTACTGCATTCGCACCCGCCTGCACATGCCGGGCCTATAGGTTAACGGTAGACCACCGTCTTCGCATGACGGAAATGGCAGTTCAATTCTGCCTAGGTCCACAAGTTACGGCGGGCAGGTTGCAGAGACGCCGGTTCGATTCCGGCATGGTCCACCAGAAAATTCTCGCGAATTTCTGGTGTAAACACGTCAAATTTTTAACGATTTTCAAGTGCAAGCACAGAATAGAATATTTAATTAATTTATTGTATAATTTTATTTTCAAACGGGCCCGTCGTTCACCGGCAGGATGAGTCTATGGCATAGACTAGAAGGGGGTTCGATTCCCCCCGGGTCCACTGTAAAACTTTTACGGTTTTACAGTGCAAGCACTAAAATTTCAGCGATTTTCTGGTGTAAACACTTCTGATTTAATTTCTTAGTCCAAGCACTCCCTTTTTTGCTTTTTATTTCTTTTTGTGTTATATTGTTTTCTAGTGTTTACCCAGACCTCGATGTTCATCCAAACTCTCTGATAGATTTTCAGGAGAAAAGGAAGAAACGAAACCTGGGAATCTATAAAAGAGAGTGAGGTGACTTATAAATGGCTTTTCAAGACCAAACATTAAAATGCCGCGATTGCGGAAACGATTTCGTTTGGACTGCAGGTGAGCAAGAATTCTATCAGCAAAAAGGATTTGCTAATGCTCCAGTTCGTTGTCCAGCTTGTCGTCAAGCAAAACGCGCTTCTATGCAAGGAACACGTCAAATGACTAAAATTACATGTAGTCAATGCGGAAAAGAAGACGAGGTACCGTTTGTACCTCGAGGAGATCGTCCTGTTCTTTGTCGAGAATGCTTTGCTAAAAGCAGAGGAAACTAATAAGTAGTTAAACTTATAAATTGTTTAAAGGCTAGCCGAAAGGTTAGCCTTTAACGTATATATAATAGTATATAGATTGATAGAGATAAAAGGCTAATATGGGTAAAGAATCTCTCTATAAATTTAACGCATATTCCCGAATTAGGTAAATAGTGACGATTTTACCTCAAAATAATTAACGCAACCATAATCGAATAATTAAGTAATAAAAATTTAGCAAAATTATAACTGGTAGAAGATTACCGGTCTGTTTCAAGTTCTGATTTTATAAATTACCAGATTTCGGTAAGATAATATTTAATATATGTATGGTCGATAATTAACGCAAATGATGTTCTATGAATATTTTATAGAAGATGCTGATTACTATTTGATTAAAAAAGATTTATTTATCAGATCGGAATCATTATTTATTAACTATTCTAGAAATAAGGCTAATTCAAAGATTAGTACTTGGGCAATCTACAATATTATAACCTAGAGAAACAAGGTAATGGTTAATTTAGCACTCTGGCTAGCGAATGCTAATAAGATTATATATTGATTTAATAATTTATATATGAATATTAATCATGCAGCAATAGAGGGTTTATAAAAAATATTATTTAGATATAATAACCTATAAGTTATATCAGATTTTCAATTAACGCAGACAATTCGGTTATTATTTTATTAAATTATAAATTATATTTGTTCACTCCTGGACTTAATTATTAAATTTCTGATATAATTTCTTTAATCTATGACAAAATACGACCCAGGAGATATGGAAATTAAGTGGGAAAAGAAGTGGGAGATGAATAAGCTTTATCTTGCCAAAGATTCTTCTCCAAAGCCCAAGAAATATATTTTAATTGAATTCCCTTATCCTTCCGGAGAAAGGCTACATGTTGGTCATGGACGAAGCTATACCGCTCTAGATGCTCTGGCTAGAAAATATCGCATGCTGGGATTTAATGTCTTATATCCAATTGGATGGGATGCCTTTGGATTGCCAGCAGAAAATTATGCAATAAAAACTGGTATTAATCCGGCGATTACGACTGCAGAAAATATTACCAATGCCAAAGCCCAGGCTAAAAGGTGGGGTTTGTCGTTCGATTGGTCAAGAGAAATTAATACCACCGATCCAAACTATTATAAATGGACTCAGTGGATTTTTTTACAAATGTTTAAAAAAGGGCTGGCTTATCAGGCAAAAGTTCCAGTCAATTGGTGCCCTTTTTGTAAAACTAATTTAGCTGATGAGGAAGTCTTGGCTGACGGTACCCATGAAAGATGTGGCAATAAGACCGAACGGCGCCTGCAGAGCCAATGGCTTTTAAAAATCACCGCTTACGCTGACAGGCTTCTAGAGGATCTAAATACTGTTGATTATCTTCCGAAAATTAAGAAACAACAGGAAAATTGGATCGGCAGAAGTGAGGGGATAGAGATACAATTTCCGATTTCCCGAGATGAGGCCGTTGGTTACGAATTTTCTCACACGGTTGATATTCGCGCTGAGGTCGGTACGAAAATTTTTGGCGGTACAAAACCTGCTGAGGCAGGAGGGGATAAACCCCTTTCGTTCCTAAAAAATTTTGTACCTCCCCGCGCGAATACGATAACTGGGTTGTCAAAAATTGTGACACAACACCCTCTTAATAGTATAAATATCTTTACCACGGCTGTTGACACAATCTTCGGAGCCACCTTTATGGTATTGTCTCCGGAATATGCTCAAGATCTATTAGATTTAGTCCCGGAAAATAATAAAAATAAGGTCTTGGAATATATTACCAACTCGCTAAATAAATCAGACCAGGAGAGGAAAACCGAGGTTAAGGAAAAAACTGGTGTAGACACGGGTATAAAAGTCTTACACCCTTTTACCGGTAAAGAATTACCGGTTTATGTGGCTGATTATGTCTTAAGGGAATATGGAACTGGGGCTATTATGGCCGTGCCGGCTCATGATGCCCGTGACCACGAATTTGCTAAAAAATACGGAATATCTATTATTACAGTTATAAAACCAACCAATCCCAATATAGAAATAGGGGATAATGGTTTTTGGAGTTATGAGGATATAGGGACTAAATATGCTGACCAAAGTGTGCTTATTAATTCCGACTCTTTTAATGGTCTGAACAGTCATGAAGCTAAAAAGAAAATAGGGGAAGAAATTATTAAAAGAGAAATTGGAAAAAAAGTTGTCAATTTCCATCTTCGTGATTGGGTTTTTTCAAGACAGCATTATTGGGGTGAGCCAATTCCGATTGTCCATTGTCTGAAAGATGGGATAGTACCTGTACCGGAAGAACAGTTGCCGGTAGTACTTCCTTATATTGAGAAATATCAGCCGACTGGGACTGGCGAATCGCCTCTGGCAGCGGTAAAAGAGTGGGTTAATACTACATGTCCTGTTTGTAACGGACCAGCTAAAAGAGAAACTGATACTATGCCAAACTGGGCAGGAAGTAATTGGTACTACCTCGCTTACTTGATTGCAGATAAGCTCGGAAATCAGAAATCAAAGCTCAAAAATCAAAAAGAAACAAATATTTTTATAGAGAACAAGAAAATAATTAATTACTGGATGCCGGTGGATCTTTATAATGGGGGAATGGAGCATACGACTTTGCATCTTTTATATTCAAGATTTATCTATAAATTCTTATTTGATCTGGGCGTGGTGCCGACGTCTGAACCATATGCTCGTCGTTATTCTCATGGGGTTGTTCTGGGACCTGATGGCCAAAAAATGAGCAAAAGCAGAGGAAATGTAATTAATCCCGATGATGTTATAAAAGTATATGGAGCCGATACCTTTAGGTTATACGAGATGTTTATGGGGCCGTTTGATCAGATGATTCCCTGGAATGACGATGGGGTTATGGGTTGCCATCGGTTTTTAAAACGCGTCTGGCAATTAACAACAACTAAAGTTAGAGATTTTAAAACTCCAAGCAATATTGAAACATTATTAAATAAAACGATTAATAAAGTATCAGACGATTTAGAGGCTTTAAAATTTAATACCGCCATTGCCAGTATGATGGAATTTATTAATTCCTGGGCTAAACCGGGCATGTTTTTAAGTAAAAAAGACGCCAAAACTTTTTTACAAATTTTAGCTCCCTTTGCTCCGCATATCACCGAAGAACTTTTTCATTATCTAGACCCTAAATCCTATACCTTAAACCCTAAATCCTATACCTTAAACCCTAAATATTCGATTCACCAGACAAAATGGCCGAAGACGCAGAGGGCAAAGGTGACTGGAGATGAAAAAGTAACAATTATCATTGAGGTTAATGGGAGAGTACGGGATAAAGTAAGTAGTGAGCAGAAAGTAGTAAGCAGTAGGCAGGAAACGGAAAAAATAGCCCAAAAAAGTATCAAAATAAAGAAATATTTAGCCGGCAAGAAAATTAAACAGGTGATTTTTGTTCCGGGGAAGTTAATCAATTTTGTCGTTTGAAAAAGTATGGCCGACGAAGAAAAAGATTCTGATAGTTGGCTTCAGGAAATCGTTACTTTCTACCGTATCCCGCTTATTTTTGCGATATTATCACTCTTTCTTCTTGGTGGGGCAATATTGATTTGGCAATCAAATAATAAGAGTGCTACAGTTTCTTTTATCCAGGAAGATAATAATATTGCATCAAATAGCGGTAAGATTAAGGCTGATATCGAAGGATCCGTTGTCAACCCGGGAGTTTATGAGCTAAACTCTGGCAGTCGGATTCAAGATTTGCTAATTATGGCCGGTGGTTTAACAGCAACAGCTGATCGAGAATGGATGAATAGATCATTAAATCAAGCAGCCAAGGTAGCTGACGGAGCAAAAATATATATTCCAATGGTAAACGATGCCACTGTTTCTAAAGTTGATAGTAGTGAGCAGAAAGCAACTAACGAGCTTATTAGTATTAATTCGGCTTCTTTGAGTGAATTAGATACTCTTTCCGGAGTTGGGCCGGTGACAGCGCAAAAGATTATTGACGGAAGACCGTATCAAACGATTGAAGAATTAGTTTCCAGAAAAATCGTTGGTCAATCTGTTTTTGAAAAAATTAAAGAGAAGATCAGTTTATATTAAATCATAATTTATGAACATTGCTCTTTATTTGATTTTACTGGGAGGTTTACTCTTATTTCTTTATTTTTTACAGCAAAATATTATTAAATCCTTCTCGCGTATTTCTCTTTTACTTTTTGGAACAAATAAAGCGGGTGTTTATTTATATTTCCTTTTTTTCCTTCCAGGCGTAGTCTTCCATGAACTAGCTCATCTGTTTACCGCATCCATTCTCGGTGTACCAACAGGCCAGTTAACGGTTTTCCCACAAAGGGAGAAAGAAGGCTGGACGTTGGGAAAAGTCAGTTCAGCGGAAACCGATATTTTGCGGTCAAGCCTGATAGGCCTGGCACCAATGTTTGTGGGAGTAACCAGCATAATAATTATCGGAACATTTGTATTTGGTATTAGAACGCCAATAGATTTTTCTCTTTTAATTTCTAAGATTTGGACCGATAGACCATTATGGCAGAATATAATTTTGTTTTATCTGATTCTAACTTTTTCTAACACCATGTTTTTATCAAAAGAAGATCGGATGACCATATGGGTTCTACCAAGCATATTGATAATAATATTTATCGCCGCATGGATTATTTGGGGACAGGAATTAATATCAGTTATCCAAAAGGAGACAGAGCTAGTGACGATGATTATTAGACCATTAGCAACAAGTTTTTCCTTGACATGCTTAGTCGATCTTGTTTTTTTCTTATTTCTCTATTTTATTACCAAGGTTATTCGGCGATTCAAGAATACCCCGCAATTTATTGCGGGGATGAATTGAAGCGACGAAAACATTCTCCCTTAAAGGTGAAACCCTGCAATTTATTGCAGGGAGAATGTTATTCTTCTGATCAAGTCATAAATTTAGCTTCGCAAGCTCGCCTGGTGACCAACGAGGGTGGGGAACTGAAGAAGATGAGTTATTCAATGTCTTCTTTTTCTTTATAAAATAGCCTTAATCTAGATAAATTATCTTATAGTCATATCCTCAAAGCTAAATCACCTATAGTGTATCATATAGATAACCTATAGCTAACAGGTAGCCTCAATTTATGAGTGAAATTAGCCTTGGGGTATCGATTGAGGCTAAAACAGCCTAGTCTTATAGCCTCTTGACAAACAGTACCCAATATCGCTAACATTTTATTAGATGGTTAATTTAACTGTCCAACAAAAGATAGATCTATTTTCCAAGGCTCAAAAAGGGGAGAAGATAGCCGATCTTTGTCGCCAATCTGGGATATCGAGATATACTTATTATAAATGGTATAAGCGTTGGCAAAAGAATCAAGACCCAGCTAAACTAGAAGATCAGCGTAGGGAGAACATCGGACCATTAAAAAGAATATCAAAGAAACGAGAAGAGATTATCCTAGACTTTGTCCTTGGTCATCCCAGATGGAGTAGCCATAGTCTAGCTGAAGCATTAAGCAAAAGAAGAATATCTATCTCGAACCACGGTATCCAACGGATACTCGAAAGATATAATCTTAATACTCAAGAGAAACGACAGGATTATCAAAAGAAAAATAATTTATTAATTCCTACCGATAAGGTTGAACGATATTCGCCGGAAGCAAAACTACGGATAATATTAAGTTTTCTTGATAATAAAGAATCACCAGCGACTCTTTGCCGACAATACGGTATCTCCCGATACACCTTTTATAAATGGTTAAAAAGATACAAAACTAATCCCCAGAATTGGCAGACAGGTCTATTGTCACAAAAACGCCGGGGAGAAAACCACTGGCATTATCTGGGTTCGGACAAACAGCAATTAATATTAAATTTTGTCGTTAGCCATCCGGATTATTCTTGCCATCGGTTAGCTCAAGAAATACATAACGTCAGCCATCACGGAATTCAAAATGTTTTATTACGTTGCAGTTTGAACACTCTTTCACTAAGAAAAGCCTATGCCCAAGCCCAAAACAGGACCACGACTGTTCAACCGGCTGCTTCCTGGGCAGACAAGCTGCAAACAGTCTTTAATGTTTTTACGCCAAGCAGGGCAGCCGCACCACCACCAACCTCGGTTAATTTGTTAAAGTCGTTTCTCTTCTCGTTCCTCTTTTCATTCTGCGGATATTTTCTTCTCGGGTTATGGACAAGAATATATTCCCAAGCTCCAGCCGAAAACAAGGTCGGGATTATCTTTGCCACCCTGGCCCTTCTTTCCGGGTCGATCTTTTTTATCTATTCAATCAAGTATTATCTTACCCTGGCCCTGGTTCTCGGGTTTTCCCGCCATACCGGAGAGAGCGGGGAGAATGGGACAAGTGGGGTAAGTGGGACAAATGGGAATGGACATAAGTCATGGCTAGCCAAGGTATTAGGCGGTAGTGGCAACAATGCCAGTGGTAAGGGATATATCGGCGGGTTACAGACCAATCTTGATCAGATAACCTTAACCCGCCAGCCGTTTGTTTCTATCCATTTGGCCGTCTACAACGAGAGAAAGGTGGTCAACCGGTTATTAACTGCCTGTACGAGTATGGATTATCCCAATTTTGAAGTGATTGTCGTTGATGACTCAACT
>JAZDMI010000011.1:0-111780 GCA_043801155.1 Candidatus Gottesmanbacteria bacterium | reverse complement strand
TTTATCGACAAAAGCCAGGCAAACCGTAATGTTATGTTATTAGACGCATCTAAATTAGGTAAGACTATTAAAGAAAATGACGTTTCTAAAACAATTCTTCAATCCGAAGAACTCAATAAAATATGCAATGTGTTCTCTTCTAAAGAAGATGTTCCGGAGTTTTCAAAATGTGTACCGATTAGCAAGATAAAGGAAACAGATTACATGATTAAGGCAGGGCTATATTTTGAAATCGACAATGTTTCACTTACAGATAATAAAAAGGATATAAATTTCGAAAAGAAAGTTTTTATTCAAAAAAAGATGGGGTTACTATCCGTACTAAGTGATAAATTATTTAGAAATTTACTTATAGATAGGGTGGTTTCGAGTAAGCTTTCTAAATCCGATGACTGGATAGAACAAAAGCCATTAGCAATTCTATTAGACAAAGCCTTGGGGGGAGATTGGGGCAACGAAACATCAAATGAAAAATTTACAGAATCAGTGAAGTGTATACGGGGTACTGATATCCCAAACATTCGAACTTGCAATTATGAGGATATCCCGACTAGATATGTAAAAAAAGAGTCAATTGTATCCAAATCTTTACGAGCAAATGATATTGTAATTGAAATTTCTGGGGGTAGCCCTATTCAATCGACAGGTCGTGTTTGTCTCATCACGGAACAAACCATCAAAGACTTAGGGATGCCAATTTTTTGTACAAACTTCTGTAGGGTACTACGTTTCAAAGATAAGAATACAGCCATCTATATATATCATTATTTGATGCTTTTATATGACCATGGACAAATGTTTAATCTTGAAAATAACACGTCGGGTATAAAGAACTTAATTTTCTCTGCTTTTACAAACAACGTTTTTATACCCATTCCAAAAGACCCCTCCATAATTCAAGATATTTGTACTGATATTGAGAAAGATACCAAATTGTTATTGGAATCAGAGTTGCAATGACATTTTAATTTTGTGAACAGTCAAATATGACAAACCAAAATAACCCAATAGGTTCTGTATGGAATAAGTGGGATCTTCATATTCACACTCCAGCATCCTTCTTATGGAAAGGTGGAAAAAAACTAATTGAAATGAACGATGCAGAAAAAGAAGAATCTATTAAAGCGTTTATCGTTGCCGTAAACGAATCAGATTGTGTTGCGTTTGGAGTTATGGATTATTGGACTTTTGATTGGTTCATTGAATTAACAACATATTTGAAAAAACATCCAGACGAACTCAAGAAAACAATCTTTCCAGGAATGGAACTTCGAGTAGAGTGTCCTGTTGATTATAGATTAAATATTCATGTACTTTTATCTAATTACATTACAAAACAACAACTAATTGATTTCAAATCAAAACTTCAGATACGAATTGGTGCACAAAATAAAAATTTATCAAATAATGCACTTATAGAATTTGGTCGTTCGCTCAGTAAAGATAAAGCTGAAAAACATGGATTCAATGACCCAAATACTTTAAACGATACTGAGCTATCACAACTAGGGTCCATGACTGCCGAGGTAACTAAGGATTCATTGATTGATTCTTTTAAGCAAATTCCTAAAAATAGTGGATTTATAGTATTACCTTATGATACATCAGACGGGCTTCTTGATCTTGATTGGTCAAAACATCCACAGGATGATAATTTTTTTATGCAGACTGCACACATTTTCGAAGCCAGAGATCAAAGAAATATTGATCTATTTTGCGGAATAAAAACCGACTTAAATAAGGAATTTTTTGAGAATTTTTATAAAACCCTAGGGTCAAAACCTAAACCGTGCATTTCGGGAAGTGACGCACACTCATTCAGCGATTATGGTAAGTTTCCATCAGGGAAAATTACCTGGATAAAAGCAGATCCAACCTTTGAAGGATTTAAACAAATTACTTACGAACCTATTGATAGAGTAAGAGTTCAAACAAATAATCCATTTGACGATAAAACGAAAATATTTTTCAGATCGTTTGAAATAACGGGTAGCACTCACTATATTATTCCGGATGTACAAATTCCATTTAACAGAGAACTGGTAACTATCATTGGTGGTAGGGGTAGTGGGAAAAGCGCATTATTAGATACATTTGCGTTCTTAAATGAGGAGCATCTTAAAAGCGACAGAAATGGCAAAAAGAAAATTATCGAATATTATAGAAGCAATGAAGGTAAACTTGTCCCGGCACCAAACTTTACACTCAAAACAAATCTTATCGATAAAGACGGGAAAAACACTGAGATATCAAAAGAGTTAACTAATAAAACTCAAATGGAACTCCCATTCTTATATTTGGGTCAAGAGTCGTTAAGCTCCATTGCTACAAATGATTTCGAATTAACTAAAACCATATGCGACCTAGTTGGTATTGACACAAATGAAATCAAACAACAGGATTTAATAAGTAGAGCCAGATCCACATTAAGTGAAATCACTAACGTTGAAAAGCAAATAGAAGATCTTATTAATAAATATAAAACCATTGGATATACAAATGATGTAACAATTGAAAATTGGCTAAAAGATTATCTAATCAAATTAACTGAACAGCAAAAAAGGTTATCTTCAAAAGAAACAAGAAAAATTCTTGAAGATATTAATAAAGATACTGAGAATGGTTTGAGACTCAAAGATTTAAAAGAAAAATCTGAATTTCTAATACTACAATTACAAAATAATGAGTTAAATATTGAAATTCAGAAATTTAATCTTGATTTACAAAAATCATATCCAGGCTATAAGCAAATCAATGTAATTGATACGGGTAAATTAACTACTGATTTGGAAAAGGTGAAAACAAAGACTGTTTCAGATATGGATATTTTACGAAAAACAATTTCGGATAAAAAACTTAAACTAATCAAACAAGGAATAAAAGAGGATGTTAATACTTTACTTCAAGCAAGCGAAAATCTTCAAAGACAAATTTCTAACGTTCAGAAAGAATTTAGTTCGTACGAACAATGTATAAAAACGATTAAAATTCTATATAGCGATCGTAAAAATATTTTAGAAGAAATCATTAAGGTTACTGAAAATGTCAAAAACGCTATTACTGAAGCATATGCTAAATTTCAATTATCCAGAGACGATTCCTCCATAGAAGAAACTGAGTTATTTAAAAAAATAATTGATGGTGTTGGAGTTGAGGGTGTTGTAGAGTTTGACGTCAAAGGTTTCTCTCAATATGTTATGCAAAATTATGTCGACAATAGACGTATTCCGAATGAAACTGAACTTAAAAAATCTATTGCAGGAGAAAAGGATGATGGAACACCGATCGAATTAACCTTTCGAATTATTATGAACTGGATTCAAAGTGACCTAACAAACCAAAAATATTTTAGCAAAGGAGGCTTAGACGGCATAACTGAATATATTTTTACTCAGTGGCCCAGTTTTTTAAAAGTTAGGGCTATCGCAAAATTGAACAATCAACCAACAGATGTATTGTCAATTGGACAGCGTGGGACATTGTTATTAAAAGTTTACTTAGCAACTGCATCGGCTAAACAGGTATTCATAATTGATCAACCAGAAGATAACCTTGATAACAATTTTATAATGAATGAATTAGTTCCATTAATTAGAAGAACAAAAAAATCTCGTCAGATAATTATGTCCACACACAACGCAAACTTAGTTGTAAATACTGATGCAGAACAAGTTATTGTCGCGAGATTAGATCATCAAAATAATTATTTATCTGGAGGTTTAGAAAATCCCGTAATAATTTCGAATGTTTGTGAAATTCTCGAGGGTGGAGAAACGGCTTTTAAAAAACGCGAGCAAAAATATCAAATTAAATCTTAGTACTAATTTAATATTACCCCGTAGTAAATAATTTAAAGACCTTCAACTTTCATTATAGCCCGTCATATCTATACATTCTCTTGATTTCTTCTTTCGTATAATGTAATATAGAAGATAATTATAAGTTAGTTTAGTTGTACTGCCACGATGGCGGTTTTTTTATATAAATTTTCTCAGAATAATCTTTACCAAAGAAAGGGGGTGGAATATATGAAAAAAATTACTGCAATTAACGTAATTATAACGCTAGCATTTTTCGTTCTTGCCACACCGGCATTTGCTGATACGGCAGGTGTTTCCCAAATCCAATCCTTCATCCAAAGTGTTATTCAAGTATTAGTTACACTTGCGGGACTTGTGTCCGTGATCTTTTTTGTTTGGGGAGGCTTTGGATATATCACTAGTTCTGGTAACCCAGAAGCTTTAGACAAGTCCAAGAAAACAATTTTGTATTCAGCCATTGGACTAGTGGTCGTCTTGGGAGCGTTTGTCATTTCCAACATTGTTTCCCAATTAGCAGGAACGGCGTTTGGATCAACAACCAGTGCTGTTTCCCATTAAATTAGAACTAATTTTAATTTATGATGAAACGATTAGTTTACTATTCTGTATGGGTTCTTCTTTTGCTGTTATTCTTCCCTCATCCTGTGTTGGCAGTTACGACCAGCTCGCAAATTACCCAATATACCAGTGATACTTTAAACATCATTACTCTTATTGCCTCTGCCGCCGCAGTTTTCTTTCTCATTAAAGGCGGCTACCAATATATGACCTCAACCGGCAAACCGGAAGCCATTGAGCAAGCCAAAAAGACGATTAAAAATGCGCTCATTGGTCTGGTTATCGTTTTGGCAGCCGGTATCATAGTCTCGGTCTTTCGGGGGGCCCTCAGTGGTCCAATATCCCGCGGCAGCTCTTCGGTTGTCTCTATTACCCCTATCGAGTCAGTAAAGCCTAATGACGGTTTAACCCAAGTGTTAATTGATGCGGTCTCCAGTTTCATGCAAAACATTGTGGAGAGTGCGACCAGTCCCATTGTAAACGGGATTATTGGCTACTTAACTACTACGCCAAGCGTCTTACAAAACCAGGTGATTGTTAATTTTTGGCTCGTCATGCTCGGCATTACTGATTCCTTGTTTGTGGTGGTTGTCGCTCTCTTGGGACTACACGTAATGTCTGCCTCGACCTTTGGCTACGATGAAGTGGAATTATCACAACTTCTGCCTAAAATCGGCCTGGCCTTTTTAGGTGCCAATATTTCATTGTTTTTAGCTGATTACGTCATTCTCACCGTTAATGCTCTGGTAACCACTGTCTTGAACTCTACAGGTGGCTTGAACCACGCCTGGGTGATGGATGCCATTAATCCCGCTACACTTATTACCGGTACCACACCTCTGATTACTTTCATCTTTCTCGTCCTCTTTTTGATGATCGCCATTGTTCTTTTGTTTATGTACATCAGCCGTTTAATTATGATTTCCTTAGGAGCGGTGCTATCTCCTTTAATTTTCCTTCTCTGGATCGTCCCGAAATTTTCTGACTTTGCCGAGATTGCCATCAAAAGTTATTTAGTCACCGTGTCTGTCGTCTTTGTTCATGTGGTTGTCATCCAACTTGCTTCTTCGTTTTTAAGTCTTCCAAACAATTCCGGCAACTCTTTAGTTTCCATTGCCGTCGCTATTGGTCTTTTCTTAACGCTACTCAAAGTTCCGGGTCTTATGATGCAGATGGTTTTCTATACCTCAGCCAATCGGGTTTTCAGAAAACTAGGCCACCAAATCATGAACGTGATGAGTACAGATAACAGCTCTTCCGCAACTAGAGAAACAGCTCAAAAAGCGGCGGCAGTAAAAATGCCTAGAAAGGTGGTAGCCGCATGAGAACTACAGTAATTCCGGCTCAAATCACAACCGTTGAGGATAAAATTGTTGGCAGTCTCAATTTAACACAAATCTTAATCCTCATGGTGCCGGTTTTTTGGACTACCATTGTCTACACACTCTTTTTTCCTACCATGCGCCTAGCTTGGTATAAAATCCCCTTGGTTTTAATGGTTCTTTTTCTTTGTTTAGTACTCTCACTTCGCATTAAAGGGAAAGTGCTAGTCGAATGGCTGGTTGTTCTTTTCAAATATTCCCTGCGCCCAAAATACTACGTTTTCAACAAAAATGATTCTTATTTACGAACTTTAGATTTACCTGTCTTTGAGAAAAAACCGGTCAAGCTGTTTAAGCTGAAAATTGTCAAAAAAGAAACTAAACAAACTGCACCCAAGTGGAATATCGCCGATTTTGTGAAGTTGGAAAATCTTATTGCCAGTTCCAAATATACACTGAGCTTTAAATCGGGAAAGAAAGGAGGAGTCAATGTGGCTTTTAACCAAATCCAAAAATAAAGTAAGTTCAAGAAGACAGATCAAAATTAAGGAAGTTAAAGACTCCGTGCTTGTGTTACCGAATAACCAGTATCGGGTCATTCTTGAAACTTCTTCAATTAACTTTGAACTCAAAAGTGAACAGGAACAAGACGTCCTGATTGATTCCTTCCAAAACTTTTTAAATTCTCTGCCGTGTGAACTTCAGATTGTCGTTCGGGTGAGAGAAGTGGATGTCGATCATTATTTAGAACAAATCTCCCAAACAAAACAGCACGAAAAAGAAAAGGTCTATAAAGACCAGATTGATAATTATTGCCAGTTTATAAAAACCATGGTTTCCGGTAACAAAATATTATCCAGAAGATTCTACGTTGTCATTCCTTATCATCATACTGAAAGAAACTCCGACTTCCATTTGATTAAAGAGCAAATCAACCTTAATCGGGATATTGTCCTTAGAGGTCTAGAAAAACTCGGCATGAAAGCTAGACAGCTCGATAGTCTGGAGATTTTAGATCTGTTTTACAGTTTCTATAACCCCGGTCAGGTAAAAACTCAGGAACTGAAAGGTCAAACCATACAAATGCTATTACAAAACAACTATGTTTAATCTTTTTAAACCAAATGGTCAGAAAAAATTAAAAAAGCGAAGAACTTCCGAGAAGGAAGTTCTTAAAAAGTCTCTGCAGTTTAACTATGGGGAGCAAGATCAGGTTGACCTTATTTCCTATTCCGGCCTAGAGGAAGAATCTTCATACCTTCAGATTGGTGATAAATTTGTCCGGACTCTTTTTATCTCCGGCTACCCGTATGTAGCTTCAGTCGGGTGGCTCAATATGCTTATCAATTTTAACCACAATGTTGATATTTCCTATCACATTGAGCAGGTTGATCCACTGTTAGCCTTACCTAAATTAAACAGGAAAATTACCGAGCTGGAGTCAACGAAACGAACCATGCTTAAGGCCGGTAAAGTCATCGGTTCAGAGCTAACTGATCCCTTGGAGTCAGCTATGGAGTTAAAAGACAAAATTCAACGCGGCCAAGAAAAACTATTTCAGGTTTCCATCTACATAACAATTACGTCTGATAGTTTGATTGATTTAAACAAGCTCACAACTATTTTGGAAACCGTCATGTCTACCCGGCTTTTCTATCTCAAAACTGCGACTTTTCAACAATTGGAGGGCTTGCAATCAACCTTACCACGTGGCGAAAACCTTTTGGCACAGAAACGAAATTTGGATAGTTCCTCAGCCGCTTTAACTTTTCCTTTTATTTCCTCAGAACTGGTTCAGGAGTCGGGAATTTTGTACGGAATTAATAAATCAAATAATTCTCTGGTTATCGTTGACCGATTTGGTTTAAACAACGCCAATTCCATAATCTTTGCCCAATCGGGTTCCGGCAAAAGTTATGCGGCCAAAGTCGAAATCCTACGTCAGCTCATGCAGGGAACTAAAGTTATCGTGGTTGATCCGGAACGGGAGTATAAACAACTGGCTTCCTCAGTCAATGGAACCTACATCAAGCTTTCCGCCAAGTCCAAAGAGAAGATTAACCCGTTTGATTTTTCTCTCAGTACCTATAGCGGAGAAAACGACCTAGCTGAACACATCCAAGATTTAACAGAAATCATCTCCCTTATGGTTGGAGGACTAAATGCAGAAGAGAAGGCGGCAGTTGATAAGGCTCTCCTGCAAACATACAAAGAACACGGCTATGTAATGTATTACTCATATACCCCTAAAGAAAATCGGGATAAACGAGGCAGAAAACTAAAAAAGAAAAGCTATCCGCTTCTTAAGGACTTTTACCGCACTTTAAAGTCCATGAAGCAAAAGGATCTTTGCAACCGTTTGGAGCGTTTCGTTAAAGGTTCGCTTTCTACAGTGTTTGACGCTCAAACCAATATCGAGCTCGATAATCGCTTGGTCATTTTTGATATTAAAGACTTAAATGAATCTTTAAGACCAATCATGATGCTGGTTATTGCCAATTTTGTTCACGCTCAAGTTAAAACCAAACCCCAAAAGAGAATACTTCTGATTGATGAAGGCTGGATGTTGTTACAACAGGAAGAAAGCGCTCGGTTTATCTCAGGACTCGTGCGTCGTGCCAGAAAATACTATTTAGGCGTTACGATTATCTCCCAACAAGCCAATGACTTTCTATCTCAAGAGTATGGAAGAGCCATCGCCTCCCAATCATCCCTTCGGATCCTAATGAAACAAGATACCACGACCATCAAAAAAGTTGCTGAGGAGTTTAACTTAAGCGAATACGAACAACATTTCCTTCTTACATGTGATAGAGGAGAAGCCTTAATTATCGCGGATCAAAATCATGTGGCGTTAAAAGTGGTAGCGTCAGAAAAAGAACACCCGTTGTTAACTACAGATCCAAGAGAAGTTTATTTATAAGAAATGAATGAATGGCTTAAAAATCGGTCTAACTATTTGGTCATTTAGACGGGAACTTTCCTATGTTCTTCTGGCCTTCCTGATTGTTCTATCCCTTCCGATTGTTGCCGTTATTATTTTGATGAACGCCGGATTTAATGTGGTTTCGGATAAACTCGCCACCGTTAACACTCAAACCCAGGCTGTCCAACTTCTTGACCCAAAAGATGGTTCAGTCATCAAAGAAATTAAGCCTGTTGTTTCCTGGCCGGTTACCGGAGTCATTACCCTTGAATTTGGTCAATCAGACTGGCCTTACCAACCATTTCACACAGGAATTGATATAGCTAATCCTCAAGGGCAAATTGGCGATCCTATTCACCCTTTTATGGACGGAACGGTCATTTATGCCGGAGAAATCTTCTGGGGTTTTGGTAAACACATCATTATTGATCACGGCAATAATATAACTTCGCTTTACGGTCATTTAGATAAAATCTACGTCTATGCAGGTGAAAAAGTTACTATTAACGATGTTATTGGTAAAGAAGGCACAACCGGCTGGTCAACCGGCCCCCATCTTCATTTTCAAATTGATGTTTTTGGAATACCGGTTAATCCAAGGACATTTTTAGGAAATGGAATTTAATGCTTATTATCGATTTCGCTTAAAAAATACAACCAAACCAAACAAGCCAAGCGACAGTAAAACAATGGCTCCTCCGGCTGGAAGATTTAGATAGTATGATAAAAATAGGCCAACAATTACTGCAAGAAAGGCAAAACCAAGAGAATAATATATGCCTTGTATGAAGCTTTTCGAAAGCTGCATACCAGTAATTACTGGTATTACCATCAGTGCTCCAATCAAAAGGATACCTACCACTCGCATGGAAAGAGACACTGTAATAGCCGTAAGGACAATTAAAATGGTGTTGATGAAACCGACCGAAATACCACTAACCTTCGCGCTTTCCTCATCAAATGAGGCAAAGAGCAGTTTTTTGTAGAAATAAATAACTGTCGAGAGCGTAAGAATACCCAAGCCTAATGTTAACCAAAGATCGCTCTCAGTTACGGTAGTAATGCTTCCAAACAGATAACTAAACAGATTTGCGTTAAACCCATTAGCCAAACCGATGAGGACAATCGATAAAGCTAACCCGCCAGGCAAAAACATAGCTAAGACTGCTTCACCAGGAATATTTTTACTTGATCTCAGTTTTTCTATAGCAATAGCGGCAGTAATGGTAACAATAATAGTTATGAGGAGGGGTTGTGTTTTCAGGAGAAGGCCTATGGCAACTCCTGCTAAAGCTACATGAGACAATGTGTCAGCGATGAGAGAAAATCGCCGCACTACCAAAAAGTTACCGATCAACGGAGCAATAATGGCAATCATTAAGCCTGCTAAGAAAGCCCGAATCATAAAGCTATATTGAAATATTTCAAGCATAGTTAGTGTCCATGGATAACAAATCGTAATTCTTTACCATATAGATTTTCTAAATAATCACTTTTTAAGATATCTTTTGGTTTACCGTGACAAACTAGCTTGCAATTAATACAAGCCACTTCGGAAACTTCGTGAGCAACGACGTCGATGTCGTGAGATACCAAAGCTAAAGTTAGACCAAGATTTTGATTTAGGTCTCTAAGTAGTTGATAAAATTTAGCTTGTGAATCAACATCTACACCGACTGTTGGCTCATCAAGAATCAATAATTCAGGTTTAGTGGCTAGCGCTCTGGCAATAAATACACGCTGTTGTTGTCCTCCGGAAAGCTCCCGCAACAATCTTTTGCGATATTTCTCCATTTCTACCTCAGTTAAGGCGTCCGTTACCGCCTTATAGCTCGCCCCACCCATTCCCACGACTTCCTCAACGCTTATGGGGAAGCTGGTGACGTTTGAGCCAGCACGTTGTGGAACATAACCAATCTTTGACCAGTATTTGAAACGATTTATGTCTTGGCCAAAAAGTTGGATCTCGCCCTTTTGGGGTTTAAGAAGCCCGATAATTATCTTAAGTAAAGTAGTCTTGCCACTTCCGTTTGGCCCAATAATACCCAAGAACTCCCCACGTTTGATTTCGAGATTAATATCACTAATGGCAGGTTCGTCATTGTAGCTGAAACTCACACCGCTGATTTTAACAATAATATCGTCTTTCATTTGCATTCGAGAGCAACTCTCAAATTGGCGAGGTTGTCCTGTTGGATTGACAAATAATCTTTTCCGGCCGATTGTTCGTCACTTGTTAGGCCTTCCAAGGGATTGAAAACAATGGTTTTTGCTCCAACCTCTTTGGCGATTGTTTCCGAAAGCTTAGGACTG
Organism: Candidatus Gottesmanbacteria bacterium; assembly: GCA_043801155.1. Classification (GTDB taxonomy): domain Bacteria; phylum Patescibacteriota; class Microgenomatia; order JAMCYU01; family JAMCYU01; genus JAZDMI01. The sequence continues at coordinate 100,840 of JAZDMI010000011.1, read as the reverse complement.
ATTAAAGTTTCAAAGAAAATATATTTAACATTGTTAGTCTTAGCAAATTGAGCTACATCCGCTAGTTGCTTAGGAGATGGCTCCTGATCAGGAGATAGTCCAGAAATAGGAACTTGATTTAAGCCATAACGGGAAGCGACATAGCCAAATGCCGCATGAGAAGTAACAATATTCTTTTGTTGGCAATCTTGTAGCCCGGCCTTAAAAGATTGGTCAAGCAAATCAAGCTTGCTTTCCAAACTCTTTTCGTTGGCTTGATAGAAGGTAATATTTGTTTGATCGACCTTAATAAATGCTTGAGTTATTTTTTGGACTTCATTCTTGGCCAAAACCGGATCTAACCAGACGTGTGGATCCTTCATTAATTGACCTTCTTCTTGGACATTTTGGGTTACTAGTCCGTCAGCAGCAGTCACTACTTCCACATTTTTACTTTTGAGATCTTCTTTGACTTTGTCTCCCCAGGCTTCCAACTGGCCACCGTTGAGAATTAATATAGAAGCCCTTTCGATATGAGCAATATCCTGTGTAGAGGGTTCATAATCGTGCGGTTCCGCTCCAGACGGAGTGATATTTGCGACATCAACTTTGTCACCGCCAATTTGACTGGCAAAGAAATATAAAGGATAAAACGAGGCCACCACTTGAATTTTTTTATTTTTGGATGCTGGTTGATTTGTTCTCTTAAAGAAGCCTACATTTAATGCAAAACTAACGAAAGCAATTAAGATTACCCCAAGAATAAAAGCAATTAGTTTATTGTTTTTCATATTTTTTACCTACAGTTGGCACATAGACCAAAAAATTCTAACGAATGACTCTTTACCTGGAACTTTGTTTGCTCACTGACTTTACGAATAAGAAAAGCCTCATTAAGAGCAATATCTTCAACTGACCCACAATGGTCACAAACCAAGTGGTGATGGTGATCTTCCGTTAAAAGTTCATATTTGCCTGTTTTATCTTTGAACTGCGTTTTACCGACAACTCCAAGTTCAACAAAGCAATCAAGAGTTCGGTAGACCGTAACCATATCAATATTTTTACCCTTACTGTTAAGAGAAGTAATTACTTCCTCCACACTCTGGGGAATCGTTGTTAAAGCATCCAAAATTAATTGTCTTTGATGAGTCAAGCGATGCCCTTTTTGTTGAAGTATTTGTAAAATATTGTCCATATGTCTTGAGATATTATTGCAAATCATTTGCAATATGTCAAGAGTAAATACTGGCAATATAGATGCTATAATTACTTCACTATGAAGAAGGTGTTTTTAATCATTTATATTTTTTTAACGATATTTTTATCCCCTGTAAAAATATTGGCTGACGATTCTCAAACACCGCAAGATCAATACTATAAAGCTCAGGTCATAAGTGTTGACAAACAAGGAGAGAAAGATGTCTATGGCACAAAATCCTATTTCCAAGATATTAGGCTTATTTTTTTGGATGGTCCAGATCAAGGTAAAACCATAAATTATGAAAATGGTGGACAATTTAGTATCACGAAAGATCAAACTGTTTCACCGGGTGAAACAGTCATCATGTCAAAAACAACAGGACCTGACGGGAAAAGTATTTACTTTGTGGTTGAGAAATATCGCTTAGACTATTTACCATACCTTCTCATTCTTTTCGTTTTCCTCATATTTATCATTGCTGGCAAAAAAGGCTTAGGGTCACTTCTTGGGCTGGTAATCAGCTTGGCTGTTATATCTATGTGGATTGTCCCACAAATCTTACAAAATGGAGATCCGTTAACAACCTGCATTATTGGATCGTTAGCAATTCTTCTTGTTACTACCTATTTGGCCCATGGAATTTCTCGGCAAACAACAATCGCGTTACTTTCAACTTTTGTTTCTCTCATGGTTACAGCCCTTTTATCCATTATCGTTGTTCATATAACCAAACTCACAGGTTTAAGTAACGAAGATGTCTACTCGTTACAGTTTGGTTCAACTAAAAACATCAACACTCAAGGATTACTCTTGGGAGGAATCATTATCGGAACATTAGGAGCGTTAAACGATGTAACAACGACTCAAGCTGCGACCATTTTTGAGATTTTCAAGGACAACCCGCTTATCAAATTTGAAAACCTGTATAAAAAGGGTCTGCTTATCGGTAGAGAACACATTGTATCTTTAGTAAATACTCTGGTTCTAGCCTATGCCGGAGCTTCCCTTGCAGTTATGATTTTCTTTGTCCTCAATCCCAACAAAGAGCCATTATGGGTTATTGTTAATAGTGAAGCAATATATGATGAGATTGTGAGAACAGTTGTTGGGAGTATGGGACTTATTTTGGCAATTCCATTGGTAACACTTTTGGCTACGTGGTATGTAACAAACAGAAGAAATACTGTAAAATAAGGTAAATATGGGATCACAAGAGGAAATTGCAGAAAAATTAAAGAAGGCTCGAAAAGACGCTCGATTAACCCAAGTTCAAGTTGCTGAAAAGGCAAATGTGAGCGTCAATTACTATGCTCGAATTGAGCGTGGAGAAGTAAATCCATCACTTGAAACACTAAAAGACTTAATGGGAATTCTTAAAATAAAGACTTTGAAGATTTCAAAAGATTAACTTGTCTTTTTTTCCTTAACCTCTTTCATTTTATCAACCACAACTTTCCCAAATTCCTTAAATGTCTCCAACAATTTAACAGCTTGTTCGTGAGTTGGCTCCAAAACACCCTTTTTCTTTAGTTCTTCAATCGCCCAAGCTATTTCTTTTTCAGTGTAATTTGAAGTATTCATATTTTGTATTATACATCAGATAAATTTATAAAGTTTTAAGAAATTAAATGTATTTACAGTTGTTTCTTTGTCATTGATCCTCCTCATAATCTCACGACTTCGAGTCTGAGATAAAATATTTAAACTTCCTTCCCATAAAATTTTCCTATCTAGGATAGCAAGTTTTCGATGGTGATTTCCCGTACAAAGTAAAACCTGTATTCCGATCGTTTCGCACCATCTAATTGCCTCTTCCGATTGTGGTTCCATAAATTCATCATGTTCTTTAGGATCTCGTGTAAAAATATAGATTTTAACTCCTTTCTGAAGTAATTTTTGAAAAATACGATCAAACGTTCCCATCCGTTGACTGGTTATAAACGGTGATTCAATTATTACCTCATTTTGGCATTGGCTTAAATCTCGGAGGAACGTTTGATAAAACGTCTTTTCGTCAAATAGAGAGGAGTTATCCATTCTTATCCTCCTTTCCTGGTTCAATTATGGCGACTTTTCCGTTATAATAGGTAAATCCAAGTGCACGAAGCTTGTTTGAAACTCTGATTAAACTATCAAATAAGGGGTTCCAAACACCGGACACCTGGCTCACAAGTTCTTTAGGTTATCGTAAACTTCATTAAGATTATCTAAAACCTTTGTTGCCTTTGAGAAATCTTTTCCCTTAGTTTCCTTGCTTGGAATTGCAAAACTTTTCATTCCAGCAACTTTTGCTGCATTTATGCCACTTGGAGCGTCTTCTAAAACAAGACAGTCTTTGGGTAAAGTTCTCATTTTTTCAGCAGCAAACAAAAATAAATCTGGTGCAGGTTTACCATTTTCAACCTGTTCAGCCGAAAAGTAACCATTGATGTATTTATTTATTTTTAAATTATTGATGATAAGTTCAATTTCGTTAAACATTGAACAAGATGCAATTACTTTCTTGTATCCATTTTTCTGAAGATTTTTCAACAAATTCAACAATCCATTCTGAGGAATAATATGAGATGCTACTAATTTTTTATAGGCAGTTTGCTTTCTCTCAACAAGTTCTTCTGGAGAAAGTGGTAGTGAAAATCTTTTTATCATATCTTCAACAGCATCAATATCAGAAATACCTATATAATACTTGCTATTATCTTCCTCTGTAAGCTCCTTTCCGTATTCTTGAAAAACTTTATTAAATGCTTTACGGTGAAATGGCTCACTATCAATCATGAGACCGTCCATATCAAAAATAATTAACTTTATCATAATGAAATTATATCAGTTCTTATACCTACGGTAAGTAAAAGAAGGTTAATTTTGCATGTTTGGGACAATTGCGTATAATTGTTTAAGCTCAAGGATATAAAGGTTCCAAGAAAAATCCTCGTGGTTCACATATAATTATGAGATATTTTTCTTTATCCAGTGATATTTTTTAATAACTTTATTTCTTCAATATTATTGTTGGATGATATCGATATGGCCACCACGTCAATTCGTAAAGAATCGGGTAATTGTGGATGAAGCATTTTAAAATATTCTCCGGTTTTGACAATTGATCTTATTTTCCAAGGAGTAACAGCCTCTTCGGGTAATCCAAATTTTTTACTCCACCTGGTTTTAACTTCAATAAAAACCAAAGTCTGTAGACTTTGTCCTGAGCTTGTCGAAGGATCAAGAGCAATAATATCGATTTCTCCTAATTTACACTTGAAGTTTCTTTGAAGAATCTGATAACCTGTTTTCTGTAGATATTTTGCAGCAATTTCTTCGCCTTTTTTTCCTAGATACAGATTGTTCATCTTAACGAATCTGTTTTTTGTTTTTTCTTATATAATATAACTTTGCCTTTCTGACTTTAATACCTTTTTTAACAATAATTTTATTTATCCAGGGAGAATTAATTGAAAAAATACGTTCAACACCGATTCCACCAATAGCAATTTTACGAACGGTAAAGTTTTTGTTGTTATTTATAGAAATAACAGTGCCTTCAAAAGGTTGGAGTCTTTCTCTAACTTCTTCTTTTTCTTCGTGTTTTTTAACACCAGAAACCTTTTCTGATTCAATAATTTTGTAATATACAGAAACTGTATCACCAACTGAAAATTTAGTTTGTCCGAATGTGACTTGATTTGCCATAAGTTTATTTTAGCAGTTAAACCGATTTTTGGCAAGCTTTGATGAATTCGATAAATAAAGGATGGGGAGATAATGGACGGGATTTTAATTCAGGGTGAAACTGGGTACCAATAAAAAAAGGATGGTCGGTAAGTTCAACAGCTTCAACTAGTTTTCCGTCCGGAGAAACGCCGGAAATAACCAGGCCTTTTTTCTCCATCATCTCCCGATATTTATTATTAAATTCATATCGATGACGATGTCGTTCATAAATTAGCGGGTAAGGAATAGGGATTAGATTATAGGGAGATTGGGAATATTTTTCGTAACATTGAGCAGTTTTTGACCCTTTAATTAGTTTGCATGGCCAGGCTCCTAAACGAATAGTTCCTCCATATTGATGTTTCTTTAAATATTGCGCTTGGTCAGGCATAATATGAATTACTTCATTTTTAGTTTTTATACCTGTCTCGCCAGTCGTCGCATCTTTTAAACCGCAAACGTTTCTGGCAAATTCTATAACCGCCATCTGCATCCCGAAACATAAACCTAAATAGGGAATTTTATTTTCTCGAGCGAATTTTGCTGCCAGAATTTTCCCCTCAATTCCCCGACTCCCCCATCCTTGAGGAACAATTATGCCATTAAACCCTTGTAAGATTTTTTCGCCCTTTTTTTCCAAATCCAAACTATCAATCCAGGTAATATTTGGAATATTACCATTCCACCAGCATGCATGTTTCAAAGATTCTAATACACATACATATGAGTCTTCTAAACTAAATTCACCACTACGAAAATATTTTCCCACTATGGCAATATTAATTTTGCTCTTGGCCGATTTTATCTTATTAGTAAATTTTTTCCATTCAATAAGATCTTTCTGTTTTGGTTTAATATTCAATTTTTTAAAAATTGTTAATAAAATATTCTGTTTCTTTAAAATTTCCGGGATAAAATAAACCGAAAACACATCTGGATTAGAAAAAATATCTTCAACCTTAATATTGCAAAAAGTTGCGATTTTCTGTTTACGAACAGAGTCGATTTCTTTTTCCGCCCGGCCGATAATAATATCGGGTTGAACGCCAACTTCGTTTAAAAGATGAACCGATGTTTGCACCGGTTTTGATTTAAGTTCTCCAAGAGAAGGCGGTGTTGGTAAATAGGCAATATGGATATTTAAGACATTTTCCGGTTCCTGAAGTTTAAGTTGTCTTGAGGCCTCTAAAAACATCGTATTTTGAAATTCACCGGCGGTACCTCCAATTTCGCACAAAACTATATCAGCTTCAGTTTTCCGAGCTAATAATCTTAATCTTTTAATAATTTCTTGCGGAATATGAACTGCCACCTCAACACAAACTCCCCCGTATTCTAGATTTCTTTCACGGTTAATTACAGTTTGACAGACTTGACCTAACGTCATGTAATTTAATTTTGTTAAACTTTCATTTAAAAATCTTTCATAGTGCCCTAGGTCCTGATCAGTTTCCATCCCATCGTCAGTAACAAATGTTTCTCCATGAACAATTGGATTCATGGTTCCGGCATCAATATTTAAATATGGATCAGCCTTTATCGGGGCCACCTTAAAACCGGCAGATTTTAGCAAAAGAGCTAATGAGGCTGTTGTTATTCCTTTGCCTAATCCCGATATAACTCCTCCTGATATGAAAATATATTTCGTCATTTTATATTCTGAAATTTAAATATAATAATTATTTTATTGATAGCGGTGTGATATCAGTTGGCCATTTCCATCCTTTTGTGTGGAAAATACTCTACGATCATTTGCTATAAAATCAACATAATATCTCCCTAATTCTTCTTCAATTTTTTGTGCATTATCAAATCTTTGTTTTTTACTTTCAACACCATACAAACGTTCATTTACATTTCCAATTAACGGATAAACATAACCGGCAGGATATATTGTTTCCTTCTGTCTGGTCGCATGATCTCCGAGAAACGCCGTACATTGCGTAACATGAGAAATATCCTTTTTTAATGTATTATTCACTCTCATAACTCCATAAGGTGAAGAAAAAATTGTCGCTATGCAAACATTTCCAATTTGTTGGTGATCATTTTCAATATATTCTTTTTTAATTTCGTTCCAAGCACAAATAATATTACTGCCTGCACCGTTAGTAGGTGTTAAAATTACAATATTACATCCATTTATATTTCTAGGTAAATTGAAATTTCGAATTTGTGTTTCTAAAGTTTCTTTATTCTTCGTTATACTCAATTTCCCAATCGGAATTCCTCGCTGTAAAACTCTGGCAAAATTTAAACCCATAACCCAGCCTTCCGGTTCAATAATAAATAGTGCACAATCAGCATGAAATGTTTTTCCAATAATATTATCCCCAGAAGGAGTAGTTATCGTCGTAGGACGAATTTTGGGATTTAATACCGCCCTTACTAGATTATAAGACAAATAACCAACACCATCGATAAATGTATGGGGATCCGTATCTTCACGAAAAAAATTTGCTGTTATAACTTCCATCATATCAATATCATCCTGACTAAAAGTATCATACATGTCGGTTAAAATTTTTACATAAGGGAGAGCGTTTTCTTGTGTTGGTTGATGTTCAAGTTCAAGGAAATTTGGGTGATTATTTATTGTAGATTCAATTTCAGTATTATTTACCATATATTTCCCATAAAAAAACCAGAACTTTATGTTCTGGGACCTAAGTATAAACGAAGTTTTCACGAATTGTCAAGAAGGAATTTGTCGATGTCGGCGATGTTGTGATACCTTTAAATCAACTAAAATACTTCGCAGTACCGCCTGTGATATTTGAGTAGATTCTGGTGTTGGCGGATTTTTTAAAGCTTCTTCAGCCTCCTTCTGTGCTTGTAGGAGACGAGCTTCGTCAATTTCATCAGCATGAAGAGCTTTAGTAACCAGGATCGTTACTTTTGCCCTGGTTATATCCATAAATCCCTGACCGAGGCTTATATAGGTTTCTTCTTTGCCTTTTAATATTTTTAACTCTCCTTCAGTTAGTTGGGTAAATAAAGGAATATGACCAGGTAAGATTCCTAACACGCCGTTTACTGACGGAACCGAAACAAAATCAACTTGATCTTGAAATGAAATTTGCTCTGGAGTAATAATTTCTAAAAGAAAAGATGTCATATCTGTCACTTAACTTCATCAATTGTACCGACCATGTAAAATGCTTGTTCCGGTTTATCATCATGTCGTCCTTCAAGTATTTCTTTAAAACCACGGATTGTTTCTGATAAGGGAACATACTTTCCTTCCCTAGCGGTATATGCTTCGGCGACAAACATTGGTTGGGATAGAAATCTTTGTATTTTGCGCGCACGATTAACGGTTAATTTGTCTTCTTCTGACAGTTCTTCCATTCCTAAAATTGCAATAATATCCTGAAGATCTTTATACCTTTGCAGAACCTTTTGTACGCCTCGGGCAACATTATAATGATCCTCTCCGACAATATCAGGGCTTAATATTCTTGAGCCCGATGCCAAAGGATCAACGGCCGGATATAGTGATTGTTCGGCAATTGATCTCTCTAATGCAATAGTTGAATCAAGATGGGCAAATGTTGCTACCGGTGCTGGGTCGGTATAATCATCAGCCGGTACATAAACAGCTTGTACCGAGGTAACTGAACCTTTTTTGGTCGAAGTAATCCGTTCTTGTAATGCCCCCATTTCTGAAGCAAGTGTCGGCTGATAACCAACCGCTGAGGGAATTCGACCTAAAAGAGCCGAAACTTCTGACCCGGCTTGAGCAAATCTAAAAATATTATCAATAAATAAAAGAACGTCTTTCCCTTCCTCATCCCTAAAATATTCTGCCATGGTTAATCCGGTTAATCCGATCCTTAATCTGGCTCCGGGTGGTTCATTCATCTGGCCAAAAACCAAAGCCGTTTTATCCAATACTTTTGACGCTTTCATTTCTAGCCACAAATCATTACCTTCGCGTGATCTTTCACCGACCCCGGCAAAAACAGAATAACCGCCATGAACAGTGGCAATATTCCTAATTAATTCTTGGATAACCACTGTTTTTCCAACGCCGGCTCCGCCAAAAATCGCAATCTTACCGCCTTTGACAAATGGAGCAATTAGATCAATTACTTTAAGTCCGGTTTCGAGAACTTCTCTTTTTACTTCCTGTTCCGCAAGTGTTGGCGCTGATCGATGTATTGGATGTAATTTGATATCAATTGGCATAGCTTTACCGTCAATTGGTTGTCCGATGACATTAAATAGTCGACCCAATGTTCCTTTACCTACCGGTACGGAAATCGCTTTTTCGGTATCGACTACTTCCATTCCGCGTTTTAATCCATCAGTTGAACTCATGGCGATTGTTCTGACACGATTATCTCCAAGATCGGCGGCGACTTCTAAAACAATCTTTTTATTTTCTAAGGAAATTTCTAAAGCATTAAGAAGTTTCGGTAATCGCTTTGGAAACTCAACATCAACCACCGCACCGATTATCTGAATAATAATTCCAATATTTTTAGATGTCTCAGATTGGTTCATATATTTTATGATTGTATGGCTTCTCTGGCTGTAACGATATCAGCAATTTCGTATGTTATCATTTGTTGTCGGACTTTATTGTAATCAAGCGTTAAATTTTCCATCAATTGGTTTGCACTGTCAGTGGCATTTTTCATCGCGATCATTCTAGCTGAATGTTCGGATGCTTCCGCCTCTAAAATTGCCCGTCGTATACTTACCTCAATATATCTTGGCAATAATTGATTCATTAAAGTAATCGGGTCCGGTTCCATCAACATATCGGAATTTACCGGATTATTATTTTCAATATTTATTATTGGTAAAATCATTTCTTTGGTTGGTTCCTGATTAAGTATTGAAATAAAATTATTATAGACCAGCCATACTTCTTGATAAGTATTATCAATAAATTTGATCGTAATCAGATCCATTAAAGCCCCAACACTATCTAAATAATTTATATTAGAGAAATCAGCCACCAACTGACGACCGGTTCTAAGTATAAAAGATTGCCCTTTTTTTCCAAAAGTAACGAAATCATATTCTGTCCGATCGCTAAACCACTGGTTAAGTTGCCTGAATAAATTTGTATTTAAGCCGCCGCATAGTCCTTTTGTTGTAGTAATCAAGATGATTAATTTTTTTAAACTTTCATTTGTCTTAAGTAAGGGAATTGATTCTCCGGTAGACGTAATTCTGCCGGTAACTTCATGAGTAACATCGTATATTTTTTGAGCATAAGGTTTCCCGGCAACCGCTTTTTGCTGGGCTTTCCTCATCTTGGAAGCAGCTACCATTTCCATAGCTTTAGTAATTTGCGAAATATTTCGGGCGACTTTGATGCGTCTTTTAATTAATCTTATACTAGACATGAAATTGTTTTCTAAATTCCTCAATAATTTTTTTAATTTTTTCTTCCAGTTCAGGTTTTATTTGCTTTTCAGTATCTATTTCAGCCATTATTTTTGGATATTTTTTGGACACAAAGTGTAAATATTGTTTTTCAAAATCAGCAATACTAGAGATTGGTAAATCATCTAAATAGCCATTAGATCCAGCCCAAATAATTAATACTTGATGACTAACGGCCACAGGTAGAAATTGAGGTTGTTTTAATATTTCCGTCATGCGGGCACCACGATCTAATTGACCTCGCGTAGCGGTATCTAAATCAGTTGAGAATTGTGCAAAGGCAGCTAAATCTCGATATTGAGCTAAATCTAATCTTAGTTTTCCGGCTACTTGTTTCATCGCTTTAATTTGGGCTGCACTACCAACCCTAGATACTGATAAACCAACATTAATCGCTGGCCTGATACCGGCATAAAATAAATCTGGTTCTAAATATATTTGTCCGTCGGTAATGGAAATAACATTTGTTGGGATATAGGCGGATATATCACCGGCTTGAGTTTCGATGATGGGAATAGCCGTTAAACTCCCACCACCATGGTCCTGATTCAAACGACAGGCTCTTTCAAGAAGTTTAGAGTGTAAATAGAAAATATCACCGGGATATGCTTCTCTTCCGGAAGGCCTTCTTAAAATTAAAGAAATCTGTCGATATGCCCAGGCATGCTTTGAGAGATCATCGTAGAAGACAACCGCATCCTGACCTTTATCCATAAAATATTCTCCAATCGTACAACCGGTGTAAGGGGCTAAATATTGTAAGGATACTGGGTCGGCAGCCGTAGCAGAGACAATAATCGTATGTGAAAAGGCATTAAAACTATTTAAAATATCAATTACCTGAGCAACTCTTGAAGCTTTTTGGCCAATGGCAACGTATATACAAACTATATTTTTACCTTTTTGGTTAATGATAGTATCCAATATCAAAGCGGTTTTCCCGGTTCCTCGGTCACCAATGATTAATTCACGTTGCCCGCGTCCAATCGGAGTCATACTGTCAATCGCCTTGATTCCTGTTTGTAATGGAGCATTCACTGGTTGTCGAGCAGTTACGCCCGGAGCTAGTTTTTCAATTGGATAATATGTCTTGCTGGTAATTTCCGGTTTGCCGTCAAGAGCCATACCCAGAGGATTAAGAACACGACCAATTAATTCATCACCAACGGGTAATGATAATAAGCGACCAGTAGCTTTAACTTCATCGCCCTCGGACAAGGATAAATAATCTCCCAGAATAATCGCTCCAACTTTATCCTCTTCCAAATTCAAAGCAACACCGTATATTTTTCCTGGAAAAACAAGAAGTTCGTTATAAGCAACATCAGAAAGTCCGGATAATATCGCGACTCCGTCACTGATCCTTATAATTTTCCCGGTACTAACAAATCGATTATCTTCCTTAATTCTATCGATTTCTTGTTCTATCTGTGAAGTTATTTGTTTAATATCCATTTTTAACTTATTAATTTCTCGACTAAATTATCGATTCTTCCATTTATTGATTGATCAATAACCTTATCACCAACAATAATTTTTAAACCGCCGATAATATTTTTGTTAATATCAATTTTTAATACAAAATTCTTATTATATATTTTATATAAATATTTAAGAATCTTATCTTGTTCAACATTGGTTAGACTTACAGCCGACGTGACATAAGCAATATCCTTTTCCTCATTTATTATTTGATTTAATCTCTCGACTATTTTTGGTAATAAATGTTTCTGTTGGGTTGAAGAAAGATAATTCAGAAAGCCATTTATAATTTCGTCAATTTTTTCCATATATTATTTTAAAGTATCTTCAATTAACTTATGTCTATCCTCATCAGTCAGATCAGCCATAATTTTTTTGGTCATTAAAGACGCTATTAATACTGCTTCTTTTTTAATCTCGTCTTTAGCTTTGACTAATTCTTGCCTAGCAATGACTTCACCTTTTTTAATTTCTTCGACTGCCTTATTTTTGGCTTCTTCGATAATTTTTGACTTTTCATCTTCAGCTAATTTCCGCTCTTGAGTAATTAATAACTTCGCCTGGTCTTGGGCTTGTCTAAGAATCTCTGCTTTCTTTGTTTCAATATCAGCTAATTGTTTAGTTATTTTTTCTGAATTAACCAACCCTTCTTCAATTTTTTTCTTCCTGGCGTCAAAATAACGTAGAATTGGTTTATACAAAAATTTATTTAATATAAACAATAGCACCAGAAAATTAAAGATCTGGGCTATAAGCATCCTAAAATCAATACCTAAGCTTTCCATATTTTTTATCCAATTAGGCAAATTCACCTAATTAGACTAATTTGCTTAAACAAATTTTATAATTAAGGCAACAACTAAAGAATAAATAGCAATCGCTTCGGCAAATGCTAAAGCTAATATCATATTAGTCTGTATTTTTGATGAAGCTTCAGGATTCCTACCAATTGCTTCCATGGCTTTCCCGGCTAGGATTCCAATTCCGAGAGCTGGTCCTAAACCCCCGATTGCTATTGTTAAACCAGTTGCTAATGTTTTTATATCCATTTTTCACCTCCTTTGTCAATGTTCTTCGTGGCCAATTGTGGCTACGTTAAAGAACACTAAACTTAACATCGAGAAAACTAACGCCTGGATAAAGCCAATAAAAATTTCTAATCCAAAAAAGGGTAAACTTCCGGCTAAAGGAATTAAAAAGGCCATGACCATTAATAAGACTTCTCCGGCAAATATATTCCCAAATAAACGAAATCCAAAAGATATTATCTTAGTAAATTCTGATACTAATTCTAAAATACCAACAAAAAAGTTTATCGGTCCGCTAAAATCGAAAAATCTTTTCATATATTTTATTTTTAATGATTTAAATCCGAAATATTGCGTCGCGGCAACAGAAATAATGGCCAAGGCAATTGTTGTATTTAAATCGGAGGTGGCGGCTCTAAAATATGGAATAAAGACTCTATGTCCATGGATTTCTTCATAAAAACCAAGCGATCCTACTCCGGGAAGTAAACCAAACCAATTAGAAAGAATAATAAATATGAAAAAAGTGAAAATTATTGGAAAAAAGATTCTTGCCTTTTCACCGGCTATCGATTCAGCCAATCCTAAAAAACCACCAAATACAGCTTCAAAATAGTTTTGTAATCCTTGTGGAATTATTTTATTAACCTTATTTATTGCCAATGCCAAAGTAATTAAAACAGCCATTACAATCCAGGTTCCGATTAACGAATTTGTTACCGGGAAGCCCATAAAATAAAAAACTGGCTCCGCCGCAATTGAGATATTCATAGTTAATAATTAGGTTAATAATAAAATCTTTTTGAGGTAAAGTCAATATTATCCTAATATAATCAATCAAGTAATATTAATTTTTCGGCAATGATCATTGGTTTTTCATCTTTATAATCAATTTTTCCCATAACGATAATTATTTTATCCAAGGCAACATATTCTTTATATTGGGAAAATATTCGCGGGAAAACAATGATTTCAATAGATCCAGTTAGATCTTCTAATCTAACAAAGGCCATTTCGGAATTATTTTGTTTAGTTAGTATCTTTTTAACCTGAATAATTACTCCCCCAATTAGAACGTTACTTCCGGAATTTATTTCTGATAAGTCAATAATCTTATGAGTAATCCGATTTTCTAAGGAATTAATAACCGGCTGTAGAGGATGTTCGGTTAAATAAAAGCCTAATAATTCTCTTTCAAAAGAAAGTAATTCTACCCGCGATAATTCTTCTATATCAATAAGGCATTCTTTATTATCGTTTTCGGTATCGTCAAAAAGACTGGTTTGACCTTGATCTTGCTGTTTTTTAAGGCGATGGTTTTCCTCCATAATTTTATAAATAGAAGCTAGCATCGATGATCGTTTACCAAAAGCATCCATCGCTCCGGCCTTAATCAGGCTTTCCAATGTTTTTTTATTGACTTTTTGTAAATCGACACGATAACAAAAATCAGTTAACGATTTAAAGTTGCCTTCTTTTTGTCGAGCTGCCAAAATCGTTTCAATAGCCGCTTCGCCGACATTTTTTATAGCGGTTAAACCAAATCTGATGGCGTTTTTCTCAATTGTAAATTCAATTTCTGAATAATTAATATCTGGTGGTAAAAGAGAAATTTTCATCCGGCGGCACTCTTCAACAGCCCGGCTTAATTTTTCGTCCTTTATTGGACCTGAAGATCCTCGACTTTCGGCGGTTAAAACAGCGGTCATAAATTCGATGGGATAATGAACTTTCATATAGGCTGTTTGATAGGCAATCATCCCGTACGATGCCGAATGAGCCTTATTAAAACCATAACCAACAAATTTTTCAATTAAGGAAAATACCTTTTCGGCGACAGCTTTTGAATATCCTTGTTTTTGACAACCAGCAATAAATTTTTCTTTTTCCTTTTCCATCAAGGAATGTTTTTTCTTACCAATAGCCATACGGAAACGATCGGCTTCTGCTAGTGTATAACCCGCCATAGCGTTGGCAATCTGCATACATTGTTCCTGATAAACGGCTATACCATAAGTTTCCGCCAGAATCGGTTTTAAATCCGGATGAGGATATTTAATACTAGTTGGATCTTTTTTCGCGGCTATAAAATCATTGATCCATTCCATTGGTCCAGGACGAAAAAGTGCCACCATAGCGGATATGTCAGAAAACTTATTCGGTTTAAGATCATGGGCTAAACGGCGCATTCCCGATGATTCAAGTTGAAATATTCCGGTGGTATTTCCTTTAGTGATGATGTCAAAGACACCTGCATCATCAAGGGGAATCTTTATTAGCTCGATTGATTCTCCCCGGACTTCTTTGATAAATTTAATCGCATTCTGCAAGATGGTTAAATTACGTAAACCTAAAAAGTCCATTTTTAAAAGCCCAACCGCTCTGCCTTCGGGCGCGGCATTAAGGTCTAGACAATACATGTCATATTGAGTAATAATTTTTTCGCCTTTTATTTCCCTCTGTAGGGGCGTATATTCAACTAATGGTTTATCAGCAATCACCACACCAGCTGCATGGGTCGATGCATGACGGGCTACTCCTTCAAGTTTCTTTGCCAAATCAAGTAATCTTTTTGTTTCCGGCTCATTTTGATATGCTGAGGCTAATTCAGGTGAAATTTCTAAGGCACGATTTATCGTCATCGGAAAACCTTGGGCACCAATGGGAATTAACTTGGCAATCCGATCAGGTTGTATATATGGCATTCCTAATGCGCGACCGCAGTCTCTGACTGCCTGTCTGGCCTCCATTGTTCCAAATGTAATAATTTGCGCCACCTTATCTTTACCGTATTTATTTACCACATAGGCAATTACTTCATCCCGATGATCATCGGCAAAATCCAAATCAATATCGGGAGGAGACGGACGTTCTGGGTTTAAAAAACGTTCAAAAGGTAAATTATGGAACAAGGGGTCAAGATCGGTAATTTTTAAAATATAAGATACAATTGATCCGGCCACGGATCCCCGACCTGGTCCTACAGCAATACCCTTGCTTTTAGCCCAATTAACAAAATCCTGAACAATTAAGAAATAGGTTGAATAACCCTTTTGAATAATGACTGATAATTCATAATCGAGTCGTTGGTGAATCTCTGCAGTTGCATTTGGAAAGCGTTCTGGTAACCTCGCAAGACAAAGCTTTTTAAGATAATCACCTGACGAAGAATTGTCCGGTACTGGAAAATGTGGAAGAATCCATTTCCCCATATCAATCGTAACATCACACATATCGGCAATTTTTAAAGTATTTTCTATAGCTTGAGGATATTGGGGAAAAGCTTCGGACATTTCTGCCGGTGTTTTTAAGTAAAAATCAGGACAATTAATCATTGATAAAGGTCGGTCTTTTTCCAGAATCGTGTGTTGTGTTTGTACGCACAATAGAATTTCTTGCGCTTGCGCATCTTGTGGATTTACATAATGGCTGTCATTAGTAGCCACCAATGGTATACCTAATTTTTCGGCTAAATGAACGACCATTTTATTGGTTATCTCTTGTTCGGGAATTTTTGGATGCGATTGGATTTCTAAATAAAAATGATCGTTACCAAAAATTTCCATAAATTCTCTGGCCTTTTTTTCCGCCTTATCACTCTGACCAATTCGCAATAGATGAGGAATTTCTCCTTCGAGACATCCGGAAAGGGCGATTAGCCCATCAGAGTATTGTTTTAAAACCTCCATATCAATTCTTGGTTTGTAATAGAAACCCTCTAAATGAGATATGCTCGATAGTTTCATCAGATTTTTATAACCAATGTCATTTTTCGCCAAAAGTGTTAAATGGTATTGGTCGTTATCAATACCTGATTGCTTATCAAATCGAGATCGAGCGGCCATATAAGCTTCCGTACCGATAATTGGTTTAATTCCCAAATCCCTGGCCGCCAGATAAAACTTAAACACACCATACATATTGCCATGATCAGTAATAGCTAAAGCTTTCATCCCTAAATCTTTGGCACGGGAAAGAAGGTCAGTAATTTTGGCTAGTCCATCAAGCAAAGAATATTCTGTATGGACATGAAGATGAACAAAATCAGTCATTATTTTAAATTTTCAATATAGAAATTAGTCAATTGTGACTAAGTTTCTTCCGGCTTCTTTTGAGTTGTAGAGTGCTTTGTCAGCTCTCGCAATAGTATAATCACTTTTTTCATGTGGCCTAGAAAGAGTCCCTCCAACGCTAACGGTTATATTAGCTTGTACTTCTTGCTTATTCATATTTACTACTATAAATTCATTTTCTTGTATTGCCAATCTAATTCTTTGACCAACAATATCTAGCCCTGACAATTGCGGCTCTGGTAATAAAACACTAAATTCCTCGCCTCCATATCGAGCACACAAATCTTCAGCTCGGATAGCATCTCTTATTCTTTTGGCAACATCACGTAATACATAATCTCCCGCATTATGTCCATACATGTCATTAACTTTTTTAAAATAATCTACATCGACAATTAGAACTCCATAAGATGTTCCTCGTCGATTGCATCTTTCCATTTCGCGATTAACAACTTCATCCCAAAATCGTCGATTGGGTATACCTGTTAAGGGATCTCGATATCCTCTTTTTTTCTCCAGTTCTCTTAGCTTTTCTAAAAAAACAATTCTTTCGGCAATAATTTGATAACATTCATTCCAGGCTTCATCTGTATTACGACTAACAGCTGTTTCGGCTAATTTTTTAACCCAGCCTCTCCGATCGTTAATTAATTCTTTTTCTTTTTCTTTTCTTTGGACTACATGAAAATTTTTTTCTTCTCCCAGTAGTGACATTTTGCATCTCCTTAATATAATTATATTAATTTAACAATTAGTATATTTCTTAATTTTTCCGCCTGAACCTGGCCTTTTGTTTCTCTCATGGCTAGACCAACCAGAAACATTAAGGCTTGTTGTTTACCGGACTTATAGTCCGCAACTGCTTTTTGATTGTTAATTAAAATCGATTGAATTATTTTTTCTAACTCTTCATCACTTAATGTACTCATTTGCGATTTTTGCGACAACATTTGTATTAATTGTGACGGAGTGGTTTTAGTAATATTTACTTTTTTATTAATTATCAAGTTGGCTACTGTTTTTGTATTAATCGTATTATCTTTAATACTAGATATTAAATACTTTATGCACTCTTCGTAATAGTTTGCTATCAGTAGGGAAGTCGTTAATATATTTGCATCATACTCCCCTAATTTGTAATCCTTCATGAATCTGACTAGTTTTGCATCTGGTAGTTCCGGAACCTGATGTTTAATACTTTCAACTTGATACTTATCCCATCTCATCGGCGGTATATCCGGTTCGGGGAAATATCGGTAATCTTTGGCGTCTTCTTTACTCCGCTGGGGGAGTGTACAACTTTTAATTTCTGACCATCCCCTGGTTTCTTGTTTGATCGTCTCTCCCCTATTTAACAATTCTTTTTGCCTTTCAATTTCATAATTGATTGCCTTTTCAACAAACTTAAATGAATTAATATTCTTCACCTCGACTTTGTAATTAGGTAATTTACTATTTGTGTTTTGTGTTATGTGTTTAGTGTTATGTTCGCCAAGCGATATGTTTGGTTCGCATCTCATGCTCCCCTTTTCCATATCGGCATCAGAAACACCTAAATAACGAATAATTTGCTGAACTTTTTGTAAATATATTTTGGCTTCTTGGGCGCTATGGATATCGGGTTCGGTAACAATTTCCACCAGTGGTACACCGCTTCGATTAAAATCGATTAATGTTCCATCTGGGATATGAATTAATTTACCGGTATCTTCTTCCATGTGTACTCTTCTAATTCTAATTGTTTCCCATTTTTCGCTATTCTTAATTCTTAATTCGCCATTTACACAAAGTGGCATATCATATTGGCTTATTTGATAGCCTTTAGGTAAATCCGGATAAAAATAATTTTTCCGGTCAAACTTGGAAATTTCTGGTACATCGCAATTTAAGGCTAAACCAATTAATATACACCACTCCACTGCTTTCTTATTGGGTACTGGCAATGCACCTGGTAATCCTAGACAAACTGGGCAACAATGGGTATTCGGTTCATGCCCAAAATAATCGGCACTACAGCCACAAAACATTTTACTTAATGTCTTAAGTTCTACATGTACCTCCAAACCAATAATCGGAATATAGTTACGATTAGTAGCGATGTTTATATCGCGTCTGAATGGTATATTTTTTTTGTCTATCATAACTTTGGTCTTATTTTAAACCACTCTGTTTCTTGTTCATAAGCGTAACCTACCTGAAAAAGTAATCCTTCACTAAATTGTGGTCCGATTATTTGCATACCAATTGGTAAATTCTCACTAAAACCACAAGGAACATTTAAACTCGGTATCCCGGCAATATTAATTGGACACATAAGAATATCTGATAAGTACATCTGCAATGGATTGTCTG
This sequence comes from Candidatus Gottesmanbacteria bacterium, assembly GCA_043801155.1. Lineage (GTDB taxonomy): Bacteria > Patescibacteriota > Microgenomatia > JAMCYU01 > JAMCYU01 > JAZDMI01. The sequence continues at coordinate 81,608 of JAZDMI010000011.1, read as the reverse complement.
CTTTCTCGCCAATCTTAAAGGGTAATGTCGGTGAACTCGGAGCTAGAATTATATCAACGATTTTAAAGGCAGACTCAAAATCTTTTTTAATTAAGCTTCTTAATTTACATGCTCTAAGATAATAAGCGTCATAGTAACCTGCTGAAAGTGTATAAGTTCCCAGCATAATCCTTCTTTTAGCTTCATCTCCAAATGTTTCTCTTTCGTTTCCAAAACGAATACCGTCGAAACGGGCTAAATTTGAGCTAATTTCTGAAGGAACTAAAATATAATAGCAGGCTATTGCATATTCAGTGTATGGTAAGGAAATATTTTTTATTTTAGCTCCTAAAGTTTCCATTTTTTTTATTGCTTCATGTGTAATTTTTTCAACTTTATGATCCATACCTGTAACAAAATATTCTTTAGGTATACCTATCGTTAATCCTTTAATTGATTTTCCAAGAAAATCAGTATATTTAGGTACTTCATGCTGTACGGTAGTAGCGTCCAAAGAATCTTGTCCTGCAGTCACTTCTAAAATCAACGCATTATCCCAGGTGGTTTTAGTTAGATGACCTATCGTATCAAAAGATGAAGCCATCGCCATGATGCCGTAGCGTGAGACTCTTCCATATGTAGGTTTAATCCCAACCAAATTACAGAAAGCCGCAGGTAACCTAATTGAACTTCCCGTATCAGTTCCGGTAGCAAATAAGCATTCTCCCGATGATACTGCCGAGCCGGAACCACTGCTTGATCCCCCCGGAACTCTTGTTAGATCATATGGATTTTTTGTTGGATTATAGTCAGAATTTTCACCTGACGAACCGTGGCCCCAAGCATCTTCGTTAGTCTTTCCAATAATAATGGCACCTGCTTCTATGAGTTTCCTGACAACTGTAGCATCATACGGAGGAATATATTGATTAATAATTTTTGATCCGGCCGTTGTTTTTAGATCTTTAGTTGAAAAAAGATCCTTAATCGCTACTGGTATTCCTAAAAGAGGTAATTTAATAAAAATATCTTTATTTTGGTTAATTAAATTGTCACATCGTTTAGCCTCTTCTATAGCTTTTTGTTTGTTGGTAGTAATAAAGGCATTAAGTTTCCTTTCCAGGGTACTTATTCTATCCAAACAGGAACCGACCAGTTCAAAACAGGAAAACTTTTTTTCTTTTAGGCCTTCAATCGCTTCTTTAATTGTTAAATTAAATAATTCCATAATTATTGGTTAAAAATGGTTTCAACTTTAAAGTAGTTACGTGATTTTTTAGGTGCATTTGCCAAAACTTCTTTTTGAGTAAGTGAGGGTTTTACCTCATCTTCTCGAAAAATATTTTCTAATCCGGTTACCTGGTTCGTAGGTTCTACGCTGGTAGTATCAACTTCTGATAATTTTCCAACATATTCAACAACTTGAGATAATTGTTGTTGAAATTTGTTTAATTCCTGTGAAGTTAGGCTTAACTTAGCTAAGGTAGCAACTTTTTTTACTTCATCTAAGGAAAGATTATTGGTTTTATTTTTCATTTTTTACTTTTGAATTTTTAATTTTTTTAATATATGATCGTGTGCTTGCCATTCTAGAGCGTCATCTAACTTTTTCAATTCTACCTTATTCCCGTACTTTTTCAATAAGGCCTTTTGGATTAACCAATCAGCCAGATAAGGATTCTTGGGTAAAATGGGTCCATGGAGATATGTGCCGATACTATTTTTATATATATACCCTTCGGTTCCATCCCCCGCCTGCACTTGCCTGCCATTAAGGCTGGCGGGCAGGTCGCCATTATTACCATAGCCCTTAATCACATTTCCTAATGATTCCACCTTATTTCCCAAATAGGTTCTTCCACCGTGATTTTCAAACCCAACAATAAAATTCTCCGTTCCGAATTCCGAATTCTGAATTTTTATAATAATATTTCCGATGCATCTCTCCTTTCCAATTCCCGGGTGAATAGTAAATAAATCAAATATTCCTAGTCCTTGAATATTTTCTCCCTCAGCTGGTTTATAGTACTTTCCTAAAAATTGATATGCTCCGCATATGAATAATCCAGGCGTATTATTGTCAATCATTTCCTTAAGTTTTAATCCTTTATTTCCGTGTAAGTCGTCAGCAACTATTTTTTGTTGCTTATCCTGAGCTCCTCCCATAAACAAAAGATCACAAGCATTAAGTGTTAAGTCTTCAGTAGTAAGTGAAATTTCCCTAACTTCTACATTAATTCCCCGCCATTCACATCTTTTCTTAAGGCAAATAATATTACCCCGATCGCCATAAGTACTCATTAAATCAGGATATAGCCATCCGATAATAAGCGCTAATTTATTGTTATTCATAGTTTTAAAACTTAGAGTAATTTATGACCAATTAGTATTTTTCTGACTTCTAGCATGCCTGAATATGTTGCCAAAACATAAAGAGTTTCACCTTCACTGATTTTCTTTAAACCTGTTTTAATAGCCTTATTTAAATTTGCGTCTATTAATAATTTATTTATATTAAAATCTGCATATTTTATTCTTAAGCCTAAATCGAATGTTCGATCGCCACTACAGATAAGATTGTCAGCATAATTGGTAATATTTTCAAAATCAACATCCCAAATCCAGGAAACATCACGGCCATCAGGAATGCGATCGTTTAATACAATAAGAACGGTTTTCTTTTTTCCAGGAAATTCTTCAAGTACCCGAATACTCTCGTTAAAACCAGCCGGATTTTTAGACAAAATTATTTTTACATTCTCATCATCAACTTCAAAATTTTCCTGACGGCCAAAAGCAGGTTCAAAATTTTGTAGAGCCTTGTTAATTTCCTTGTCTTTTATGTTTAATGTTTTGGCCGTTAATGTTGCGGCTAGACTATTATATTTGTTATATATTCCCCGTAATGGACTTTTGCATTGAGAGAGACTGGGGTCCGGCCTCTTAGCTCCGCAATTTAGACAATACCAATGCCCAAGATGAGAAAAGAAGAAACCCTCAAAAATTAATTTTTTTCCACACCTAGGACAATATATTGCATCAGCTGCATGTTGGACTTTATCAAGATATAAATGAGGTTCATTAAGTCCAAAATATAATGTTTTTGCGTCTAAATCATTGCCTAATAAGGCAACATTAGGATCATCCGCATTTAAAATAACGGTTGTAGACCGAGGTAAATCATCTAAGGCCTTTTGCCATTTCTTTGTGATAATATCAATTTCTCCATATCTATCTAGCTGATCACGAAATAAATTAAGAATAATAATTATTTTCGGAGTAAAGATGGTAGTAAGAATCGATAATGTAGCTTCATCGGTTTCAAAAATCGCCCAATCTGCGTTTATCTTTCCGATCCAATTACAACTATTAACCAGGGTTGATGCAATCCCGTTGATTAAATTTGCTCCGCTATCATTTTTTATGACTCTAATATTTTTGTATTTCATGATTTCACTAATCATTTTTGTTGTTGTCGTTTTTCCGTTAGTCCCACCGACAATAATAACGCCTTGTCGCAGTTGGTCAATAAGTATCGGAATAATATTTTTTTCTATCATTAATGAAATATGTCCGGGCCAGGTAGAACCACTACCAATTTTAAAAATATTACTAAAAATATACAGAAGTTTGCCAGTCCAGATTGAGAGAAGTTTCTTCATGATAGATTACATTGCCCGCAGTAATTTAATTCTTTCTTCTATCGGTGGGTGAGTATCAAAAAGACCAGAAAACCAAGCTGAAAAATTCTTGCCTTTAAAAGGATTGATTATGTAAAGATGGGCTGTCGCATTTGTAGCTGCTTCCAGAACATCTTTATCGCGGCTAATTTTTTCTAAAGCGTTAGCCAACCCTTCTGGATATCGTGTTAATAACGCTCCGGATGCGTCGGCCAGCAGTTCTCGTTTCCGGGAAAGTGCCAGTTGGATCAAAGTTGCAATAAGCGGAGATAAAATTGCCAGGACAATTCCTATGATCATAAATATTCCCTGTGCATTCCCTTTTTCTTCACGGTCACTGTGTCTCCCCCACCATAAAGACCGCATAAACCAATCGGCTAAAAAAGCTACTGTTCCTACTAGAATAGCCACAATACCCATTAATCTCGTATCATAATTTTTGACATGGGAAAGTTCGTGCGCTATTACTCCCTCTAACTCCATTTTGTCCAATTTTTGAAGTATTCCGCTAGTAACACAAATTACCGCATGCTGAGGATCTCTACCGGTAGCAAATGCATTTGGAGCCGAATCATCGATGATATATAATTTTGGCATAGGTAATCCGCTTCCGATACATAGATTTTCTACGACATGGTAGAATTCACGATTATCTTTTTCAGCTATCTCATGTGCTCCGGACATCATCAATACTAGCTTATCCGACCAATAATAACTGCCTATTGAGGTTAGACCTGAAAAAATTAGGGCAATTCCCACGTAGGATAGTCCGTAACCTGAAGTTTCACCAAAAACATAGGCAATCACCGAGATAAAGACAACAAACAAAACCATAATAAACCATGTTCTTCTTTTATTAGAATCAATTTGGGAATAGATTGACATAATATACAAATTTGACCGTATTAATTTAATAGGTCAAATTATAAAATAGAGACTATAGTAATATAATTAATTTCTAAAATTCTTTAAGTCAAATAAATATTTGTAATTAGAAATTAAAACTTTACTTTAACCTCTTCCTTATCTTCCTCGCCTGCTTTAAAAAATTCTACTGCTTTAAATCCTAAAGTTGATGCCAATAGAACATTAGGAAAAACTTTTATCTTAACATTATAGTCCAATACATTTGTATTGTAGAATTGCCGTGAATAGGCAATTTTGTCTTCAGTATCGGCTAATTGCTGTTGAAGATCAAGGAAATTTTGACTGGCTTTAAGGTCAGGATAGTTTTCGGCAACGGCAAATAAGGATTTTAAGGCTGCCGTAAGCTGATTATTGGCATCGGCTGCCGTTTGCGGAGTTGATGCACCCATTAATGCTGATCTGGCTTTAGTGACGTTTTCAAAGACGCTTTTTTCGTGGGTAGCGTATCCTTTTACTGACTCAACTAAGTTTGGAATTAAATCTGTTCTCCGTTTAAGTTGAACATCTATGCCACTCCATGATTCATCAACTCTCGTTTTTACGGTAACCAAACCATTATATAAAGACCAAATAAAAACAACTATTACTGCTACTATTGCCAAGGGTAGTAAAAACATATTTATCACCTCGCTTTCAATTATAAGATAAGTCATTATTCCGCGCTTCAGAACGTCAACTTTACAAGTTGATATGAATGAAGCAAGGAAAAAGGAATTTGTCTATCTTTTTTTTAACCAATTGACAAATTCATTATAGCTTAATGTGTTTAAAATGTCATCTCTTTTTGCCCAACCTCTACGTGCCACTGATACTCCATATTTCATAAGATCCATATGTTCAACTGCATGTGAATCCGTGGAAATTATTAGTTTTACCTTATAATCAATTGCCTGGTGTACTAGGGTATCTGGCAAATCAAGTCTTTCCGGCCAAGCATTAATTTCTATAGCAATATTGTGTGAAAAACAATAATTAAATATATTCATCCAGTCAACTTCATACCCGTCTCTTTTTCCCAACAATCTACCTGTAGGATGACCTAATATACGAACGTTAGGATTGGCTAAAGCTTTAAGAATTCTATAAGTCATTGGCTCTTTTGCTTGATTAAAACTACTATGGACTGAAACTATTACTCCATCTAAGAGTGAGAGACTCTTATTATTAATAGATAAGTTTCCATCGGCTAATATATCTACTTCAAGTAAATTAATTACTCGAACACTTTTGCTAGTCAATTTTAATTGTTCAATGAGATCATTTCTCTTTTTTAAGATATTATATATATCATCTTGTGTATGTTTGGATATACTTGGTGAATGTTCGGAAAAACCTATATATTCATATCTCAATTGACTTGATTTTTTGATAATTTCATCCATAGAATTAATTCCTAGATCATGAGAAGGTTCAATTGGAAAATTAGAATGAACATGCAAGTCGCCTTTGATATCATGAAGTTCCACCAGCTTTGGTAAACCGTTAGATTGCCCTTGAGCTGAACGAAGTGAAGCTTCAATTTCACCACTATCTTCTCTAAGTTCCGGCGGAATCCAGGTTAATCCTATCGCTTGATAAAACTCATCTTCGGTTGCGTACTCTTTTATCGTTGATTTTTGATCGTTGATTTTTTTTATTCCGCTTATAGCGGAAGTAGCGATCCTTGCTCCGCCTAACGGAGCGGATCGCGTTATTCCATATTCCGATAGCGACAATCCTTGTTTTAAGGCTAATTCTCTTAGATGGATATTATGATTTTTTGATCCGGTGAAATATTGAAGCATAGCCCCATAAGATTGCGGCTTTTGGACACGAAGATCAACTTGGCAACCGTTTGTAAGCAATAAACTGGCTCCGGTTGGACCACTTTCTATAATTTTTTCTTTTTTCGGGTATTTTATAAACCAATCAACTACTTCTTTTGGGTTTTTGGTAGCAACAGAAATATCTATATCACCAATGGTAACCACTTGCCGTCTTAGAGAACCTAGAGGATCAATCTGCAAACAGGCTTTTGACTGTTGGAGATAACTGATTATCTCGTTAGCTATAGCCGAGGCTGTCGGTAAGTTCATCCGATTTTCCTTTTTTTGCCCCTTTTTATAGCTTTGTATTGAGGCTAAAATATCTTGTTGTGATTTTTCTCCAAATCCCTCTATTTGAGCAATTTTATTGTTTTTTGCGGCTATCTCTAGTTGATCAATGACTTTTTTCGGGTTTTTTAAGGAAAGCGTTTTAACTAATTTGTAAGCTTTTTTAGGACCAAATCCTGGTATAGATAATAATGGGTACATAGATAAAGGTAATTCTTTTAATATCTCTTCAAAGTGTTTAACTTTACCGGTTTTAAACAATTCGTCAAGATGACTAATTATCGATTTACCTAACCCGGGCAGGCTATCTAAGTTTTGCTCTTCCCATAGATCCTTAATATCACTAGTAGCGTGTTCAATAGTATCGGCTGCATGCTCATAAGCTATAATTTGGAAATGGTATTTTCTTTCATCTTTAATGATATTTGCAGCCGCAATATTTCTTAGAAGTTGAGCAACCTGTTGGTTAGCTATCATTAAAATTAAAGCTATATTTGCTTTTTTGTGGGTATTAATAGTTATAATAACAAATAATTGACTTACTATCAATTAATTGATAATATCTCTAATAATTGTTTGATAGAAAAAGCGTTTCCGATCAGAATATGATCTCGCAAAGGGTTGCGCTGAGAGTGCCCCCTTGCGAATACAATGCAGGAAGGATCGCTAGCACTGTAAAATCGATTAATTTTACAGTGTAAAGGAAGGAAACGCTAGTTTCCGTCCCATATGGGACCCGTGGTGTAGCGGTTAACACACTTCCCTGTCAAGGAAGAGATCACCGGTTCGAATCCGGCCGGGTCCGCTCATACCTCGCTGAGGCTTTAACGAAGGCGAGCTAACTAAAATCTTATAACGAAACCTCTGCCCAATAATATCTTAACTACTGCTTAGAAAGGAGGACAAATGTGGAAAAAGTTTTTAAAAAACTTGAAATTCTCAGAATCATACATCTCCATGACTTTGGGATTATTGGTTGTTATTGTAATTGGAATTCTTCTTTTTAATTTTTTCACCGGTCGTGGTAAACCTGGTTCTCTAACGACTGGAGAAAATCAAACGCAGCAAGAACAATCTGCAACCGAATCATTACCGACTACCCATACGGTTACCGAGGGAGAAAGTCTTTGGACAATATCGGAAAAATATTTTAAGAGTGGATTTAATTGGGTAGACATTGCCACAGAAAATAATCTCTCAAGTCCTGATTATTTAGAAGTCGGTCAGGTATTGACAATTCCCAAAGCTGAACCAATTCTTCCAGAAACAGGATTAGTAGAAGATGAATTAGTTGCATCATCAATTACCAAAGATAATTATACTGTTGTTGAAGGTGACGATCTTTGGAATATTGCTGTCAGGGCTTATGGTGATGGTTATAAGTGGTCGCAAATTGCTCAAGCTAATAAGCTGGAAAATCCTGATGTAATTAATGCTGGTAATGTCCTAATATTGCCAAGATAAATATCGGTAGATTCAACATTTTTGTTTTCTCGTTTTAAAAAATATTTAACTCTGAAAATTCTTCAGATTTCTTTGTTGTGATAAAATAGATATAGTTATTTTGAGACGCAGTCTGGTGAAGTGTTTACACTGTAAAATCGTTAAATTTTACAGTGCGGGTGTAGTTTACCGGTAAAATGTCTCCTTCCCAAGGAGAAGACAGTGGGTTCGATTCCCATCACCCGCTCCATATGTGACAGAAATAAACATAAATGTACACAAAATTACATAAATCATCATGAGTACCAACATTGAAAGAAGAGATGCTAGCGCGGTGATGGCTTTTTACGCAGATTCAGAGCTATCTCCCAATGACTTTGCCTTACTTGCTTCTCAATCTCTTCACTCTCTGGCCTATTTGGGAAGGAATCACGAAGTAACATTAGTAGACGATGGTGATACCCTACGCGGCGCAGTTAATATTAGAGATGTTGTATGCACAATAAAACCAGAGAGGCATTTAGGTAAAGCCGGAGCAGTAAGGGAAGGACTTAAAGCTGCTCTTGAAAATAACCCGCAAGCTCAGTATTTTATTCAATCTGATTTTGACGGTGATCCAAATCCTCAACAAGCACAAAAGCTTTTACAAGTTTTAGTTAAGAATTCTATTGGAGGAGATTCTCCAGCCATGGTTTTAGGTGAAAGAGATGACGCTTTACGAAAAAAAGGTTTTCTTGACCAACATAGAACAGTAATTTTTGCTCTACAACAGAAATTTTGCGCAGAACTTGGCTATCCTCAAATCGTAGATCCAACAACGGGACTAAGAGTCTATACGAGAAAACTAGCTGAGTTATTTGCAGAACATGGCAAAAGTACAAATTTCGGTAGTGATGTTGAGCAATTAGTGCTTGCGAAACTAGTCGGAGCGAGTGTTTTCCCTATCAAACTCACCTCTGTCCGCAAAAGAGCGGACCAAACCGCGGTCTTTAAGTTTATAGATTGTCAAAATGCTCTTAAATTACATGCAGGTTCATTAAGGGCAGAAGGTTTAGGTAAACTCGTTGACACTTTTGGAATGATGTCACCCGATATGCCTATCACGATCGACACTAAAGATGGAGAGATTAACTTAAATCCAAACAGAGGAGTAATGAAAGGCTCAATATCTTAATCCAAAAGTTCTCTAAAGCTTTTTATACACATTCGACTTTTTAACAAATTGAGTTTTAAAATTAAGTCAGGAGTTATTAGACGGAATAAGTTTTCAAAAAGCCATAACGGGAAGAGGCCCGCTTCGACCGCGAAGCGAGGCGAGTTCGAGCTGAGTACCGTCCCCAGCTCTGATTAATAATTATCTACAGAAATTTATACAAAATAATAAAAGATTAGATTATGAGCAAAGAAAGGAAATTAAAAATGAATGAATCAATTGATTTAACAGAAGCAAGAAAATTTCTTGTTAGTCTTGTTCCACAAGCTGGAAAAATTCTGAAAAGGTATTTTTCATCCGGAGATTTTACACAAAGAAATAAGGGAGGAGTAGACTTTACAACACAAGTTGATGAAGAAGTAGATTCGTTTCTACGGGAGCAAATAAAAAAGCAGTATTTTCAAACAAATTTTTTAACTGAAGAAACTGCACCACCCGATTACTCCCTATTGAGAGATGCGAACGATTTGTGGGTTATTGATCCATTAGACGGCACAACCAACTTTTCTCGTAAACATTCCAATTATGCAATTTCCATTGGACTTGTTGATAAGGGAGTAACAAAGTTGGGCGTTGTACATATTCCTATGACTGGTGATACTTATTGGACTCAGGCGGATAAAGAAGGCGCTTTTCTCAATGACGAAATTATTCACGTCTCAACTACCAATAATCTTAGAGAGTCAGTTGTTGGTTGCGATTGGGCATGGGATATTGAGAAAAGATTGAACGTTGTCCGTTGGCTTGGTAATATCAGCACTTACGTAAGACAAATAAAAGCTATGGGAAGTGCTGTTTCTGATCTTGCAAGCTTAGCAGACGGTAGAATAGATGTTTATATTCATTCAGGATTAAAACCATGGGATGTTGCTGCTATATCTTTATTAATTGAAAAAGCTGGGGGAAAAATTACCTCACCGACCGGACTAAAGTGGGATGTATTTCAGTCTGACATATTAGCAACAAACGGTATATTCCATGACAAAATAATCGATCTACTAACAAATGGCAGCCAACAAATGCATAAGTCTTAAAATATTAAAATGACAGAAAAACAACAGGATCTTGGTAAAAAATCAATCGATATCATGACCCAATATAAAGGGCCATTACTGGTTACTATAAAAAATTTAGGAAGTTTTACACCTGATTTTACATTTTTTGATAAGTATACTTTATTTGATTATATTGGTCATACAGCCGCAGTTCTCGGAACAAATATGACCAGTCGATTGTCGATTCAGACTTCTCCGGAAGATTGGAAAATTACCCGCTTTGATCCGGGAGAGGGAATTTTAGAGGTTGAACAATTACAAGGAGAAATAATTGATACCCCCATAGATGATTTAGATAAACTCAAAAGAATTCATAGAATAACTAATAAAGAAGATATTTATAGTGCTGAAGATTTTTAAAAATTTTATATATTTTTTATAGTTTTTTCTGGCTTTTTTTAATCTTCTTTGTTAAAATGAGGATAATTCACCCTAATTAAAGTGCTTGCACTGAGCGAATTAAAGTGCTTGCACTGAGCGAAACGAAGTGCCGTCTTAGCTCAGTGGTAGAGCAACGCTTTCGTAAAGCGTGGGTCCTCGGTTCAAATCCGAGAGACGGCTCATGAAAAACTATTCATCCAGATTAAATCGTTTCGAAGAAAAGAATGCCTACCGAAGGCTTTTTTTTACTATCTTTATAACGATAACGATTATTTTTCTAGCCATCTTTTTAGGCATACCCGGTTTAATGAGGTTAAGTATTTTTATTGGGAATTTAAAGAGTAACGGCGAAGTTACCGTACAAGATACGACCGCACCATATCCGCCCAGGCTTGAAGCTTCCTACACGGCCACAAACAGCGCTAATGTTACTATCAGCGGTTATGCAAAGTCCGGAACGACAATTGAGGTATTTTTAAATGGAAAAACTTTAAAAGCTTTTCTTATTGGTAGCGATGGCCAATTTATTATACCTAATGTTACTCTACGCGAAGGTGAAAATAAAATTACTGCCCGGTCTAAGGATACTCTGGGAAATACCAGTCAGCCAAGTAATCCATTAAAAGTCTTATATAAGAATAAACCTCCCGAAGTTAAGATTTCTGAACCTGAAGATGGGCAAAATTTTAATGATGAAAATAAATCTGTAAAAGTTAGTGGACAAACTGAAATTGGCAGTACAATATATATCAATGGCCGATTGGTAATCTTACAAAGTGACGGCTCTTTCTCATTCTCATTGCCTCTAAACGAAGGTGAAAATATTTTAAAAATAGAAGTTACTGATATTGCCGGCAATCAAACAACTATTGAGAAGAAAGTGACTTATTCTCCTTAATTATTAGAAAACTTTTATATTACTTACGAATACTTCTAGATACGGTACTTTTGACTTGAATTCCTATTAATATCCACATCCATAACATTATCCATGGATAAAATAGGCTATTCGCAAACCACGAACTGACTAGGACAACAACGATACTGCTAATTACCGTGACATTTCGTATATGATATATTAATATATAATATATAAGTAATAAATAAGATATCAAACCACATATACCGGTAGTGGCTAGAATGAAAAGGAGACTAGAATCTGCTCCGGCTCCGGAATGAGATGTTTGCCAATCTTCTTGATTGATATAACCATAGTTTTTTTGCACATACCGATAAGTATTAAAACCCACGCCTAACAAGGGATTGTTTTTAAAGATGATTATTGATTGTTTCCAGTTTTGTAAACGTCCCCAAATTGTTTCTCCTCTTTCAAGTTTCACACCTTCGCTGCCTGCTGGTCTTGGTAAAACAATAATTGTGGTTATAATTATCAGCATTGCTGTCAAGATAATTTTTGGATTTCTTTTAAACCATGAAATAACTCCCATCCCTGTAATAAAAGCCAGATAGCAACTTCGCGAATAGGTTAAAGCTAGAACAACGTAGCAAATAGTAAGTAGCAAGAAGCAAGCATTTCGATAAAATTGTTCATGGATAGTGATCTTAGTTATACAATCCATTAGCAATATTATCGTTAAAATAATAATTACACCGATGAATCCGGGATCAAAAAAAGTTCCAAAAACACGGAAATAATGAGGATCCCACCCGAGATAAAAAAGATTACGTAAATTGGGGTATAAAATATATTGTCCAAGACCAAAAATAGCAGTCGTGGTACCAACGTATATTAGCATCCATTTAATTTTTGACTGATCAATAAAATGAAAATTGACCATCTCAAAAGTAATAAAATAAATACTTGTAAATATACCCCACCTTACCAGATATAAACTCGCAATGATCATTTCCTTTTGAGAAAACCGTAGAAAATTAGTAATTAAAGAGAAAATTGCAACAATGATAAATAGAATAATTGGTTTAGTTATGGGTGTTTTCAACAGAGGTCGTCTTGTAATAAGATGCCAAATTATCCAACTAATGACTAAAATACCTAAAATAATGTCTTGGAAATAAATATTAATTTCACTTATTCCCAGAGGTAGTTTAGTTAATTGGCCAAATGGAAAAATTATTAGGATTAATATATAGAATATCTTAAGTAGGATCATCGCTTCTCTTCAATAAATAAATATTCAGTATCCATATTATTATAGTCCCCAGAAAGACATGTGACCAAAAAAAAGTAGGTTGTTTAAAGTTTATCGCCACCAGTATATAGGCAAATAACAAAATATATTTTAAAGAATTATTTTGCATCTTTATAATATAGTTATAAATAATAATAAAAGGAAAAAGAAGCCAAACAAAATGATGTTGCCAAGAAAGAGTATCTAACAAAAGAACCATTGGGAAAAAAATTGCAAAGGCTATATTACTCTTATTATTTTTATATATTCCTATTAATGAAATTGTTATAAGTAATAGTGAAGCAAAAAAATTAAGGCTAATTCGTATGGTGGGAATTAATACATGCCTACTGATAAAAGCCATCAGACCTTGATTATAATAAACCTCACGGCCTCCAGGATTTAACAGGGGCGGGATAATTTGCCATATATAATATTGATATAAGTCTATACCCCGATAAACAATCGATATCATAATAAAAAATGACAATGTTAGTAAAGAAATAATAATTAATTTTTTAGCTTTATAAATTACAAAGAAAAGCAGAAAAAAACCTAAAATTGGTTTTATCGATATACAAATTCCTAACATTATTCCGCCAATAATATTTTTATCTTTTTTCCAATTATAAAAAGACAGAAGCAGTAAAAACAAAGCAAGGATATTACTTTGACCCATACCAAAGGTAAATTTTATCGGGAACGCTAGTACCGATAGTGATAAAACTAATAAAAAATATTTTATAGTAATCTTAATTTTTAAAATTTTGAGTGATAAAAAAATTGATCCTAGTAAGCATATTAAAGTAATCATTAACCAAATAAATTGCGCGAAGTTGTATGATAATAATGTTAATGGCATATAAAATAGTAAGGTTAGTGGTGGATAATTAATTCCGGTAAATAACTTATCATTTTGATATGGATTACTTCCCAATATTAAATCTTTTGCTCCGTAATAAAAAACACTAAAATCCGGTGCAATCGAATTAATTATTTTCGTTAATGAAAAAAGAAAGCTTATTATCGATATTAAAATAAATGAAATATATAATATCTTTTTCATTTTAAAGCTTTGATAAATTAATTTTATAAACTCCGATATAACTTTTACTATTAGGTTTGGGAAAACGAATAATTTCGGACAATACTCTTTCCTGACCTAATAACTGATCGTCCCGACTTATAAAATAGATATCGAATAGCTGCGAATATTCTTTAAGATTCTGCCAATATTCTGTGTCCGATCTAAAATAAGTAACCATTGCCTGTTTATCTTGCCAATAATAAGTCCAGATTGCATCTTCCGGATTACCGCTATCAGGTCTGACACCGATGATTATCTGACGCTTACGGGAAGTATTATTTAAGAGATTAATAGCTTCGTTAATCCCATAACCGGAAGGCCAACCGTTTATATATTGATATTTATCCGAGGCAAAACTGCCAAACGACGGAAAAAGACTAAAAAATCTTATTGGAGTAATTATCAGAATAATGCTTAGGATTATTGACGGTATAAAAATAAATGGCCTTATCCATTTATATTTAGCCATTAAAATTGATATTAAAATCAAAAGCTCGGGAATAATAAATAAACTATATCGGGAATTGATATCTTTAGAAGAAATAATTAGTAAGAACATGGAACTAACTAGATAAACAAATAAAAAACGCCAATTCTTTAATTCACTCTTTTTTAAGAGAAAAATAAATAAAAAGATTAGGATTAACGGTGATACATATCCGGTTAGAATTAAACCGAGGTTCATTAAATTATTTAACCAAATTTGCCAGGGAAACTTTAGAATTTGGTTAACTGATAAAATAAATTCCTGATTTTTTTGGAAAATCAGGTTAAATGATGGTTGAACAATCAGCGGGATTAAGGCTAATAATGCCGTTATAATAATCAATATAATTGAATTTATTATATAAATATTCTTTTTATTCAGATAGGCTTTTATTAGCCATAAAAGAATAATCAGTATTGTTATCAAAATCGACGATTTAATCCAGAATCCAAGTCCGAAAATTAAACCTAATAACAAAGAGAAAATATACTTATTTTTCGTGTTAATAATTTTTTCGGTTAAAAATAGTGTCCAAATATTAATACTAGTGATCGGTCCGTCCATCAAAGCCATTCGATCAAAAAATACACATATCGGACAGAAGATATAAAACGATGACGATATCAGAGCTAGGTTTCTATTACCGATCGATTTAGCTAGAAAATAAATTCCCAAAAGTGTGAAAAATCCAAAAATAACTGATACTAATCTGCCCACAACTAATGGGTTATCTACTAACCACAGCGCTACTCCATACAGCCACATAATCATTGGTTGTTTGCCATCAAAAGCCACTGAATAAAATTTTTCACCGGTGTCACGCATGATTAAAGCCCAATGAAGATAAATTGACTCATCATTAAATATTGGTAATGAGGTTAGAAAAATAAGTCTGGTTATAAAATAAAGAGCGATAATTATGAAGAATGCCATAATACCCAGAGTTTTGCTCTGGTCAAAAAAGAATGGAAACTCATCATGACTGCGTGAATAAAACCAGGTGTCTTATCGAGAATCCCCAATTTAAAAAAATAGTTTTTAATAAACTTCCCAAAAGGATATATAAAAATCTGCCAAAATCTAACTTTGATTTCTTGTTGATAAAAAACTTGGGCATTGATATCAGTATAGATATTAATATCATGTAAAAATTCACTTATTTTCTGATGAGGATAATGTAATAGGGGATTGGTTAACTCCCCTATTAATCCTTTTATTTGCCAAGTCTCATGAACAGAGCGACCCCATATTCCTGAATCTTTTTTTGCCAGTCTTAATAACTTTATATTCCCCGATTCTCCATGATTAAGTCTTTTACCAAAAAGAAAGTCTTTTCTTTTTAAATAGAAACCATTATATTTATCATTCTGAACGAAGTGAAGAATTTCTTCTTTTAGATCTTCTGTTACCCTTTCATCGGCATCTAAAAATAATACCCACTCCCCGCCCGCATCGCCTTGCGAAGCATGGCGGGCAGGTCCCCTAGCCTTTTCTAATCCATAATTTCTTTGCGCAGCAAAATCCTTATCTAAATGTCGCTGGAAAATTTGACATTTAACATTTGACATTTCACATGTTGACACCGTTTGATCCTCTGAATAATCATCAATAATAACAATTTCCTCGCACCATTTAACTGCTTCTAAACAGTCTTTAATATTTTTTTCTTCGTTTTTAGTTAAAATAACAGCTGAAATCATTGTATTCCCTTGACTACCTTAATATTTGCCTGATTATAAATCGTTAACCCTTCAGATTTTTTTGGAGTTTCATATATAGTATAACGTAAATTGGTTTTTTCCTGTACGGGTTCATTGCCCATCCACCAGGCTAGGTATTGATAGTTTTGGGCAAAATTTCCTGCGAAATAATCATATGGGCCGACTCTGGTCAAATTATATGGCTTACCATGCGCATCCTTAATTATAGTATTAACCATATTTAGTTGAATTTTATAAGGAACATAATCTGTATTTGGCCAAATTCTATCCTGAGGCAGAAAAAACCATTGGCTGGAAAAATAAAACGTTAGGTTTACTGTAAATAATATTAATAATATAAAAAGCACGGTAATTTTACCAATGATATTGTGCCATAACTGGGCTAGGAAATATGAAAAAATAATTATTGGTATTGGAAAAAGCGGTAAAAAATAGTGAAGCGGTGGATTACCGTGAATAAATAAAGCTGATAATCCCCATCCTAACCACAGCCAAATGAAAATCTGCCGGAATTTTAAAACCGAAAAAATTACCATAATTAAGAACAAAATTATTGTCAGTCGATTACCATCAGGTAAAAAAGATAAATTTATGAATTTATAAAAGTTGTTAATACCTCCTTGCACGGTTTCTTGAGAAACCGTATTTTTAGGAATAAAACCGATAAATCCGGCTAATCGATAAGGGAACCAAATCAGTAGGTTTAAAACCATCTGAAATTTATGAGTAGAATCGTAGATTAATAAAGGCAGGCTGGGAATTATTAAACCGATAAATAATTCGATAATTTTTTGTTTATTAACCTTTAATTTTTTTATTAGAACAAGAGTAATTATAAAAGGAAAGAAAACTAACGGACTGTAGTGAAAATTCAGTAATACGGCCAGTGATAATCCAATGAAAAAAAAGTTTTTTATATATATTGATATTAATAGTATATAAGTTAACGGCAGGACTAAGCTAAAAAACCTTGCCTCACGGCTAAATTGAATCCATAAAGGTGATATAGCAATAATAAATGAGGAAAATATTGCTATTGTCTGGTTAAAAATTTTCTTTATAACCAAATAATTAAGAATTATGGTAATAATTCCGAATACGGCTCCAAAATATGCTCCGATTAGCGGATTAAATTTAAATAACCATAGCAACGGGCCAATACTCCAATAGAAAAGCGGGCCAAAATATAGCCAGGGGTGAGATGTCGGCGGACCAACTAGCGCTATTTGATTGCTGGCAAAAGCGTTTTTAACCGCCAAAAAGTTATGTCCGACTTCAGGAGAAAATATAAAATTTTCTTCAATGCGGTAAAGACGAAGAAACGCTCCGAGGATAAATATCGCCAGGATTATTAAATTTTTTCGGCTAACCATTCACTGCTCCTTAAAAAAGTCTCCACTAATACCGCTGGCACAATCCCCCAATGCTTGCGGAAATAATAAAACCGGCTCTGACGAAAGATTCGTTTTGTATTGTTATTATCAGGAGTAGACTTTGCCCAATAATGGATAGCTTTGGCTTGTGGATTAATAAATATTCGCCAACCCAATTTTTTAACCCGATGGCAAAGGTCAGTTTCTTCAAAATAAAGAAAAAAATGATTATCAAAACCACCAACTCTGTCGAATACTTGTTTTCGTATTAAAAGTGTACCTCCGGGAACCATTTCTACTTCTTTAATCGCTATCTTATCCCAATCTTTTAACCAGTAGCGGAAGGAAAAAGGATTATTAGGAAAATATTTATGAATAAAGGAAAAAGTAGCTATAGCCACCAGAGGAGTCAGTTCCAGATTCCCCTGTAATGGATAAGGAACTTTTTTTTCATCAAAGAGTAATGGTGCAACAATAGCAACATCTTCCTCAGCATCAATAAATTTTAGTAATATTTCTATCGTATTAGGGAAAAGCAGTACATCAGGATTCAAAAAGAATAAATATTTTCCTTTAGCTAATTTAGCACCCTTATTACATCCTCCTCCATATCCGACATTATCTTTATCATTATCGATGATAATTATTTCATAGGTTGAGTTTTTATTAATTGAAGCAAGGCAACTTTGCAGATATTTTTCGCTATGGTATTTTACAATAATAATCGATAGCTTTATTTCTGACATATTATAAAAAAATAATCGCAATTTATGCTGTCGTTTTTTGTAATCGGAAAATCTAAACTTGTCAGTTGTTCCTGGTGTTGCCTACCAAATAAATTACCCAATTTTTGCCACATTTTTTCTTTAAATAGTTGAGTAAATAGTTTTCGTAAATAAAATTTATCAAAGTTAACAATATTTTGTCTTATGGTTTGTGATTTTATAAATGATTTATAGGCATTATCAGCTTTTTTTGATTTTCTTTGGCCTAGGACTTCGACATTTCTGAAAAATTGTCTTAATAATGCTTGAATCTCTTGAAAATCATACTCTATTTTGTGGTATGGACTTGTAAGTTGACCATCTTCCGACATAATTTCTCGATTGGGCGTTGATAAAAAAAATTGCCCATTATTATTTAGAATTCTTTTAACTTCATATAATAGCTTATCAGGCTTTTCAATATGCTCGATAACCTCAAATGCGCAGACAACATCAACTTCATTATTAGTAAATTTTAATTTATTAATATCCCCTGTTTCAAAAACAACATTTTTACCATAATTCTTTTTTGCATAAGCAATTGCTTCGTTGCTTATATCAATACCAATAACCGGAGCGATATCGGATAACAATGCGCTGCCATACCCTACTCCACATCCAAGATCGACAATTTTTGATCCAATCTTAATTAAATTTTTAGCATATTGATAACGCGACAATGCTTGCTGGTATAAAAAATTCATACTTTGTCCGGGGATTACCCTTTCATTAAAATCCATCATAATGATTTTCTCCTCGTAATTCCGTAAAAAAATCCTAACATTACAGCTAAATCAGCGGTAAATTGAAGAATAGGAAGATAACAAAAAGCAGCCAAGTTTTTTATATATCGATAGTTTTTGATAATTGACCAAGTAATATATAAGAGTAATCCTCCCCAAAATAATATATGATATATTGATATATCATATATAAATATATTATATAGTATCATTATTCCAATTAGATAACGAAAATAAACAAAGGTAATATTTTTAACATGGGGCATATAAAGAGCCTGACCGTCTCCGTAGGCATAGTGGAAAAACTGCCAAAAGGCTTGGATTATATTCTCTTTTTGTGGCCAATATACGATTGCGTCTTGTTTAAATTGGAATTTTAATCCTGCTTTTTTCAGATTTACTGCAAAAACAAGATCCTCACAATAATCAAGCTTCTCCGGATAACCGCCAACTTTTTCCCATGCTGTTTTTTTAAAGGCAATTGAACGAGAAGAAGGAAGAAAATTGTTTGGATCGACTTTATCTTCCATAACGGAAGTATAGCAAGCTAAACATTTTTGAAAAATTGTTTTTGTGATTGGTTTGTAATAGCCAGCCACAACATCAATGTTTATATCATTAAACGGTTCAATAATATTTTTAATCCAATTCTCATCAGGAACGCAGCCCGCGTCAGTTACTATAATAACGACTCCTTTTGCTTGTTTAATAGCTTCATTTCTGCCTTTGGATCTATTTACTCCTTTTTCCTTAATGATAGATATCATTAAATTGGGATTGCTCTTTTTAAAATTTTCTAAGATTTCTAATGTATTATCCGTTGACCCAGCGTCACAAATTATAATCTCATCAGGCTTAACAGTCTGTTTTACAATTGATTCCAATAGTTTATAAATATTCTTTTCTTCATTCTTCAAAGTAAATATTAAGGAATAATTGAACATAATGCATGCTAATTTTATCATTAAAATAAATACTTGACAATTTTATTAATATTGTTTAACTTTAATAGTAACATCGTGAGAAAAATTATAATTTCTGTCATAGTACTTATATTCTTCTTTCTATTCCCCAAAAATGTTTCTGCTCAAATTGTTTTTCAAGATCAATTTACTTCTAACGCTGACAAGTGGATATCATCTGGTGTATCTGGATGGACTTTAAAGGATGGGGAGTATGGAATATTGGTAGAAGAAGGAGTTTCAAATTCCGTACCAATTAATAGTTTATGGAATAATTCTTGGAATAATTATATTTATGAAGTCCGTTTACGCGGAGTTCAAGGAGTTGATAAAAATATAGTTTTTCGTTATACGGATGATGAAAACTTTTATGAAATTCATCATAGTTCGGATAATAGAATATATCTTGAAAGAGCTCGATCTGAACAATTAGGGGGTGGTTATCATATTGCTTCGATATATTACCCTCTTGAAAACGGGCAAATATATAATTTTAAGTTCGAAATAATATTTAACCATTTTATTGTTTACATAAATAATCAAAAAATTTTTGATGACTATGATTCTGTTGATCCAATTTTGAGCGGTAAAATAGGACTTAGGGTTGGTACTGGAGCTGTTGCTCCTTCTGAAGTTTGGTATGACAATGTTATTGTTACGTTATTACAAGTGAATGTAACACCCTTAGTCGTCGTTGTTCCGGGGTTGGGGGCGAGTTGGAACACTGAAGCTGTTTTAAGTTGTGATCCTGATTATGAAGGTGGCGAGTGGGTATTAAATCCATTATTTGAAGGTACTTATATGCCTTTAATAAATACTTTTAATGCAGCGAGTATTGAAACCCGAGTTTTTAATTATGATTGGCGAAAAGATGTAAGAGATTCTTCGGATTCATTAAAGAATTTATTAAGCAGCCTGCACTTTATTGATAAAGATGTGAGCATCGTTGGCTATAGTCTTGGTGGTTTGGTTAGCCGAGCATATCTGGAAAAACCAAACGTCGGTAGTAACGTAAAAAAAGTCTTAACGGTTGGATCACCTCATCAGGGAGCTTCCGGAACTTATGCTACCTGGGAAGGTGGAGAAACAAAAATGGATTCATTCCAATTAAATATGGCTGTAAATATTCTTAAAATGCATTGCGGAATTCTTCGAGGTAAAAATAATCGTGGGGTAGTACAAACGGTTATACCTTCAATACGTAATATTTTACCTACCTATTCCTTTTTAAGAGATTGGAAAACAGGTGCATCTTTGACTTTATCTAGTAATAATATTAATGATTGGCTTATAAGTTCTTTTACTCCGCCACTGGGTATTTCTTTTGGTACACTCTCGGGAACAGGAGTTAATACTCTAAAATTTATTGATGTAAAACCGAGAACAAAAAATGATGAAAAAATTGGTGATTGGGAAGATGGTGTGCCTATCGGGAAAGGAGAGATGGCTGATGGTGATGGAATGGTTCTTACTGAAAGTAGCCAATTAGTTTTAACTGGTGTTGAAAATTTATATTTGAATCAAACTCATGGAGGTCTAATTTCCTCAAGTCAAGGAATAGATAAAATAATCGAATTTTTAGGATTGCCAGCGACAACTTCTAATATCGCGTCTGATGAAATAAAATCTGCCTTAATGATAATTGGTTATCCGGCAAGTTTTTCAATTACCGATCGATCGGGTAGATTATTAATTAGTAACGATGGCCTGATAGCTATTCCTAATCCAAACGTAAATAATTTTAAACTATCACTTGTTCCAAATAGTGACCAAACGTTATTTATTGTTGGACAGTTTTTGGAAAATGGAAGAGTACTTTGGAAGGAATATGATCTTAAGGGAAAAGAAGATAAACACGGTACAATCTCATTTGACCCCGATTTTCCTTTTGAAGATCCTCTATTAATAGACTAGTAAAATTATTTAACTTTATCTAGATCCTGCTTATATGCTCGATACTCTTTTTCGCTTAATATGCTTACTCCAGGAGTATTTATTAATCCAACCTCCCATACTGCGGGGTGACTCAAAGCTTCTCTCATTCTAATCGCATCAGTCACAACCAAAAAACATTTATTCGTTTTTCTTTTTATGACTAACTCTACCGCTCCGACTACATCTCCATTCTGTAAATTGTCGATGGTTAAACTATCTCTTTCGGCATTAGGTATCATATTTTCTTTCTAGATAAATTTATCTCTTCAATAGCCATATCAGTAAGTTTTTCTGCATGACCAATATATGTTTCCGGGGTTAACTTCCATAACTCGGTTTTAACATCATTAGGGATTTCTAAATGATTAACCCATGATTGCCACTCTGTCTGACCTATCCGTTGCCCTCTTGATAGTCCAGCGACCATCGAATATGGATCTTTTACGCCCATCCATCTTAAGACTGTCTGAACACCCTCGGTAAGAATCACCCAATTTTCATTTAATTTCTGTTCTATCACTTGAGTATTTGGACGTATTCGATTTAAACCTGCTAATGTATTCCTATTTGCCAGCAATCCATGAGCTAAAGCTACACCATAATTTCTTCCCGTTGAACTATCAGATAAATCTCGCTGTAATCTGGAAACTGCCAGTTTTCGACTCATCCCTTCCCAAAGACTATTAGCAATTTGGACATTCGCTTCACTATTTTCAAAATCAATTGGGTTAACCTTCTGCGGCATAGTAGAAGAGCCGACTTCCCCTTTTTTAACATCTTGGATAAACCAATCGTCGCTAATATACCGCCACATATCCTGGTCGATATCCAATATCACACCATTTACGCGTTGAAAAGCCTGGAACAATTCAATCATATCCTCATAAGGATTAATTTGGGTGGTAAAAAGATATGGTTCCAGACCAAGGCTACGGACAAATTTTTGCGAAAAAGAAATCCAATCAACTTCAGGAGCGGCTAAGACATGTGCATTATAATTACCAATAGCTCCATTCAATTTTCCCGTAAGTCGAACTGCTTCTAATTTTCTAACTTGTCTATTTAAACGAATAGCCATATTGGCTATCTCTTTGCCTAAGGTCGTCGGAATTGCTGGTTGGCCATGCGTTCTTCCTAGCATGGGTATACCTTTATATTGCTTGGCTCTATCAACCAAGCTATCAACTAATTGGTCAAGGGCTGGAATACAAACTTCTTTTGTAGCCAGATAGAGCCTCCTTCTAACAGATAAATTATTTACATCTTCCGAGGTTAATCCAAAATGAATCATTTCAATAACATCATGCATCGTTGTCCCAGCGACAAATTCTCGAAAAGCTCGCTCCATGGCCTTAACGTCATGGCGTGTTACCGTTTCAATATCTTTAACCCTTTGTACCTGCGCGATTGTCATCCGCGGTCCAAAATTTATTAATAACTCACGCTCTTGACTTGATAATGGCCTAATTACCTCAATATCCGATAAGCAAATTAAGTAACGGGCTTCAATTTCAACCCGTGTTTTTATTAAAGCGGCTTCTGAAGTATAAGGAGCTAGGTCTTCTACTTTATCTCGGTAACGGCCGTCAATAGGCGAAATGGCTGTTAATTTAGATAACTCTGCTTCTCGTTCTGCCATATTTATAATTTGTTATTTATTATAGGATTTTATTAAGAAAAATCAAGAAGTAAAATTGAAGTAGTAAAAAAATACTTTTATTAAATTCTTACGAATACAAAACCTTTCACCAATTCTATTAAAATTAGCTAATAAATTTTTATTGAATTAATTACTTAGTATGGTCCGTACCCGGCTGGTTTTACTAGGGTTTCCCACTGATGTAATCTGTCAGTACTTGATCCCTGGCTCATCAAGACTGCAAACTGACCCCAGATACAATAACCTGTTCCCTTAACGTCTGTACCTGTTGGTGTCCCATTCTTTGCACATCCTTCATCCCAGGCAATTTTATAATGCCAGACTTCACCGGAACCATTACGAACTCTGCCGTTCCATTCATTATTTTCCCAGGCATCATAAGGACCATTACTCCATCCTTCAGCGTTCCCGCGATCCCATTCAGCATTCCATTTCATTACTAATTTATCATCAGCATAAAGACCAAGATAATCATTACACCAATCCGTACCATAACTTTTTGCCATGCACCAAGACATACCCGTTCCATTAAAAATCCGGGCGGTTCGATTATAACCATACTCATCAAATGAGCCTAAGACTGCCGGCTGATATGTCGTAGACATGTTTATCATCCCGGTATTTGATCCAATGATATATGCTAGGGCTAAAATAAATGATGATAAGAATAATGTGCGTAAAAATTTAACATCGATTTTCATCTTATTCACCTCCTTTATTTAAGCGTAGCAAAGTTTACTGATTCATGTCAATACGAAAAATTAATATTGGTATTGACAACATCTAAGATATAATCTAAATTATTAATAATAAAATGGGTAGCTCCACTGAAATAAAAGATAAAAGAGGTCAACCACCAAAAATAATCTTCCGACCACCAAATCAAAATCCTAATCCACCGTTAGAAGCAGCTACACAAAGAATTCTGGCGAGAGTAATTCGACAAGATGGAAAATAGGACTTGGGTGTGGATGGTAATGGATTTAAAATTGTGGACTCGAGAGGTATCGAACCTCTGACCTTTCGGATGTGAACCGAACGCTCTACCACTGAGCTACGAGTCCTTTTTAATCATTTTTGGTTATTGCTTTTCAATAGACAATTATCTAGTATTATTTATTATACCATCAATTTATGGATATTTTTAAAAAATTTGCCTCAATTTTTTTTGATCTATTAGAGGTTGTAGTTGTTGCTTTAGCCATTTTTGTTGTTTGTTATCTATTTTTATTTCAGCCTCACGAAGTCAACGGTAGTTCAATGGAACCTAACTTTCATAATAAAGAATTTTTATTAACCGATAAGGTTACATATCGTTTCCGCAGTCCGACACGAGGCGATGTGATAGTTTTTCGTTCTCGGAATAACCGTGAACAAGATTATATTAAAAGGATAATCGGGCTTCCCGGTGAAAAAGTAAAAGTTTTGAATGATCATGTATTTATTAATGATCAACGACTTAGCGAGCCTTATCTGCAAAAAGACCTGGCTACTTACCAAGGTTCTTTTTTACGATCAGGAGAAGATTTCTTAATCCCGCCAGATGAATATATCGTTATGGGAGATAATCGACTAGCCAGCTCTGATTCACGGGAATGGGGAACAGTGGTGAAGGACGATATAACTGGCAAAGCGTGGTTAATATATTGGCCCCCGCAAGACTTCGGAGTTTTAGCCAAAGTTAAATATTAAGCGGTTAACTTCTTATGAATATGTCGGAGAATCTCCGTACTTTTTTCTAACTTTTCCGTAATTATAATCACAATCCGGGCGCTCGCTTTTGATTGGGTCACTTTTACTTTTGTATTTCCGCCGATCGCAACAATCATGTCTTTTTCAATCTTAGATAGCTCATCTGTATGAATCCGCACGGTCGATGTTCGCGGTGGGTTGGGCATTTTCGACCTGATTTGTCTGACTAATTCCTCTGCCCGTCTGACTGAAGCATTTTCGGCCAGTAATGTTTTATAAGCATCAACCATTAATTTAGTATTGCCTAAACCGGAAATGGCCCGTGCATGTCCTTCGGTGGTAGCTCCGGAAATAAGTCCGTCCTTAATCGCATCGGGTAATGCCAAAAGTCGAATAGTATTAGAAACATAAGCATCACTTTTGCTAATTCGGCGGGCAATTTCCGAGACCGGCAAACCAAATTCTTCAACCAGTCTCTGAAAAGCTTGAGCTCTATCAACAGGATTGAGGTCTTCCCTTTGGACATTTTCCACCAAAGCCATTTCCAACATTCCGCGGCTGGTTGTTTCTTTAACGACAACCGGAACTCTGGTTAATCCGGCCATTTTAGCCGCGCGCCAACGGCGCTCGCCAGCAATAATCTGATATCCGGCCGGAGTTTTGGCAACCACTAAGGGTTCAAGGATACCATGTTCTTTAATTGATGATGATAATTCAGCTAATGATTCAGCCGAGAAAATTGCTCTAGCCTGAAGCGGATTTGGTTCAAGAAGATTAATTTCGATATCGGAAATTGGCTTATCGTCCATATACACTCCTTATTGGTTATTCTACTTGGACAAACATTTTTTCTTTTTTTTGGAAGAATTTAACAATGCCTTCTTTAATTGCAAAAATAGTAAAATCTTTTCCCATATCAACACCTTCGCCCGGATGAACTTTGGTACCCCGCTGGCGGATAATGATATTGCCTATCGCAGCTTTTTCCCCACCATAAATTTTAACGCCTAAGCGTTTGGCGACTGAATCCCGATTTCCCTTAGTAACTCCGGCTGATTTAATATGAGCCATAAATTATATAATAAATTAAAAATTGAAAATTATTGTTTAGAAAGTATGTATATATTTCTTCTGACAACTGCTTGTGGCCGGCTGTAAACGAATGGACCAGCCTCAAGATTGTATCCTAAGTTTTCACAGGTGTCAATAGCCCTTTTCACAAAAAACTCATCATCCCCTACCTTAAAAGAGGGGAGTGCCATAACAATTTTTCCATCAGGTTTAAGAATTTTTTTCCACTCCCTCAAACAACCAATATAAAGTTTATCCAACCCTAAAATAATATTTTTTAGTTTCTCTATTTTTATATATTTCTGTTTATCAGTATCAATGACCGGTCCTAAATACGGTTCGGTAATAATGGCATCAATGGTCTCGGACGGAATTATTTCACTAATATGGGTAGCGTCTAAAGAATGTAATTGATAATCAGTAGCTGGCAATTGATAATTAGCAATTAACCAGATTAAATTATCTCTTGTTTTATTAATCGACTCTTTATCAAAATCGTTTCCAGTAATATTATTTCCCATCATCATTGCTTCCATTAGGATTGTGCCAACTCCACAGAACGGATCTAAAATGGTTAAACTGCTATCTGCTGTCTGTTCACTACTCCCGAGATTAACCATCATTCTGGAAACCTTGGGAGGTAACATTCCCCGATGGGGATCTACCCGTGGTCGTTCAAAATCTCTCTTCCCCCACTGCTCAAAATCCTGGACAATTAATGTTTGAGCGATGTAAGAAGCGTCATTTTCCTTAAAAAGGATAAATTCGCTTACCTTTTGTTTGGCAATAACTACTGAAGACAAAGATGGTTCATTTCGCGGTAATATAAATCGGCTATTGAGATTATGTTTGAGCAGTTCATCTTTAATTTTTCCACTTATATTAGGGATACTAATTTGATTAAATTTTCCGTAGCTACTTAATCCAAAAATAATCTTTTTAGAATTACCTTTTTCAAGCAATTTTGAGCTGATAAGATCGATTATTTCTTTTTCATCTCCGATTTGTTTATTATTAATAACTAAAGCAATTTTTATACAACCGCCTAATTGCCCCATTAATCTCTTGAAATCTATTTCTGTTTTTGTAGCTATGCGAAGAAAGTCAACAGAAGCATATTTAACCTGATAATTAATCTTATTTCTTTTAAGAACGGCTTCCAGTTCGGCGCGGCATAAATCACTGGTTCTACCTAATACAAATAAATATTCCAGCATTATTCTTTAGCGGTATTTTTCTTAGCAATATTAATTTTTTCAATCATTACCTTAGTCATTAGTGGCCGAAAACCGGTATGACGGCGATAGCGGACTTTCGATTTATATTTAAAGACGTGGATTTTAGGTCCTTTTATTTGATCAATAACTTTGGCGGAAACACTGGCGCCTGCGACTTTTGGTTGTCCAATATCACTAAGATTTTTATCAACAACTAGTAATACGTCGGGAAGAATAAACTTTTCCCCAACTTTTTTATCAATCTTATCAACTTCTAAAGTTTGGCCTTCGGTAACTTTATATTGTTTACCGCCGCAACTAATTACTGCGTAAATCATAAATTAATTATACCATACTTATCCTTTAACTACCACTAAATCCTAGTATATCAAAAGTTTGATTTGATCTGGTACTTTTGTTGATATTAACGACAATACCCAAGCTGATCATTAATGAAACAATTGAACTACCACCATAAGAAACTAAAGGTAGCGTTATACCAGTAATTGGTAAAAATCCTAAGTTCATGCCAATATTGATAAATATTTGCAGTATAATTTGGCTGAATATGCCAAAAAGTATCAGCTGGGCAAATTGATCACTGGTTTTTTTAGTAATTCTTAATAATTGCCAAAGTAAAAGAATATAGGCAAAAATTACCATCGCGCCGCCGACAAAACCTAATTCCTCAACGAGCGAGGCAAAGATAAAATCAGTATGATGCTCTGGTAAAAAAAGAAGGTGAGATTGTGATCCCTGCCCTAATCCCCGACCCAATAATTGACCGCTGCCAACGGCAATCATCGCCTGGATACTATTATAACCAGCCCCTGACGGATCGAAAAAAGGGTTAAAAAAATGTATCAGTCTATCTTTCTGATAATCTTTAAGTAAAAACCAACTAAATGGAACAAATAAAAAGAAAACAAACATACCTCCAAGTCCAAAAAGAAATGGTAATCCCGAACCGTATATAATACCCGCCCAAATACCACTCATAATTATGGCTGTACCAAGGTCAGGTTGACGAAATATTAAAAAAACCGGTGGTATCATAATTAATAATCCTAGAAATAAATTCTTTAGATTACTGGTTGAATGAGAGGAAAAAAAGCTGGCCAGACTGATAATAAATAAAGGTTTAACCAATTCTGACGGCTGCCAGCGGATTCCCAGAAAATCAATCCAACGCGTGGCTCCCCTTACTTGCGGTCCCAAAAAAGTTAGCAATAAAAGAAAAATTAATATAATATAGAAAACTTTGGCCAGACTTTTATATATTTGCCAGTCAATTTGTGAAACGATGAAAAATAAAACAAGACCGATAATATATGCCAGTAGCTGCGAAGAGAAATATCCTTCATTGGGTGAAGCTAAGACGGCTAAGGAAAATCCTGACAAAACAGTAATTGGAATAAAAATTAACCAGTCGAAATTTTTAAAGAATCTCCCCATAAAATATTTTTGGCGTTAGTACGGCTACTGATATCATCCTTAAATTTTTTAAATTTCACCGGTACCTGAACCGTTATTTTGTCATCCGGTTTCAATCCTTGTTCCTTACGCAATCCCTGAATATCTCTAATCAGATCCCTCAACTCCCCTTCCTCTCTAAGTTCGGGCGTAATTTTCGTATCTAATTTCGTTGCTGAGACGTCTATAGTCTCGATTGATTTATTAACTTTGATTTCTAAATTTTTAACATTGACTTCATCTTTAATCAAATTAACCGATCGTGATAAATCAATCCCGGATATGGTCGTTAGGGAATTTAACGGCTGTCTGACTTTTATTTCCGCATCTTTACGTAGAGAATGAGCAATCTCGACTAGCTGACGGGTAATCCGTTGCTCTTTTTCTAATTCTAAATCAATAAGTTTTTCATCATACTTAGGCCAATTGGCAAGATGGACTGATTCTTCTTTAGTAAGATTTTGATAAATTTCTTCGGCGAGAAATGGCGTAAATGGTGCTAACAACCTAGATAAAGTTACTAGGGTTTCGTATAAAGTTAGATAACATGCTTCCTTATCTTTTTTGTCTGTTGCTGTTGGACCGATACGACCTCGTGATCTGCGAACATACCATAGCGACAAATCCTGAACAAAAGTTTCGATCGATAAACTAGCAGTTTGTGCATCATATTTATCAAGTGAATCGGTAACTGTTTTTATTAATCCATTCAACCTTGAAATAATCCATTTATCTAATACATGTTTAGTGTTTCGTGTCACCTGTTTCCTCTTCCATGCATCTGCATTCGCATAGGTCACAAAAAAGTTATAAATATTCCATAATGTTAAATGGAATCGACGACGTACTTCATCGGCCTTATGATAACCAAATAATAAATTATCAGCCGGATTTTGTGTCGTATACATCCAGCGCATCACATCAACGCCGATTTTATCAGCGCCCTCATTAAACTCAATCGCATTCCCCCAGCTTTTATGCATTGGCCGGCCATCTTCACCTATAAGAGTTCCAAACCCCAAGACTGTTTTAAAGGCGATCTCATTTTCCAGAATTGTACTTTGCGCAATCAGCGAATAAAACCAATTCTTAAACTGTCCGGGAAAGCTTTCCGTAATAAAATCAGCCGGGAACCACATACGCCACTCTTTTTTATCTGCCCAATATAATGGCTGTCCCTGATTATTAAGGCTAATGGTAGAAAAGGGAACAATCCCCGCATCTAACCAAGGATTACCTACGTCAGGAATTCTTGCCACTAATTCTCCGCATTTGCGACATTTAATTTTTACATCATCAATCCAAGGCTTATGGGGAGAATGTCCGCCGGCTGGCGGATCAAATTTAGCAAAACCGGCAACGGCTCTCTTCTTTAATTCTTCTTTTCCGCCGATAATTTCAAAATTACCGCATTTTTGGCATTCATAAATCGGTAAGGCTAGTCCCCAATAGCGGTTCTTTTTAGAAATTAACCAATCGTGCATATTCTTTAACCAGTCGAGCTCCCGATCCAAACCAAATCCCGGAATCCACTGAATTTTTTTAGCTACATCTATCATACGTTGTCTTAACGTTGCATTCTGAATTCTGCATTCTGAATTCTGCATTCGCGATGGACCACGGTCCATCGCTATATACCATTCGTCAGCAACTTTCCAGACTAATTCTGTTTTACATCGCCAACAAACCGGATATCGATGAAAGTATGGAAAAACATTAAATAACCATATCCCCTCGTTTGCTTCTTTATCTTTTAAATAATCAATGATAATTTTCGGATTGTTTTTAGCATTCTTGCCGCTAAACTCACCAAGACCAATAACATAATCAGCATTATCAGTAATAACCGGAATCATCGGTAAGCCTAATTTCTTACCCAATTTAAAATCTTCGGCTCCGGCGCTTACGGCTGTGTGAACCATACCGGTCCCCTCATCCGTTGATATCGGCATAAGCAGTTTATCCGTCGGAACAACTGAATGAAATAAATCCGGATTTTCTTTGGCTGCCTTTTCAACAACCTCCAGGGGATCAAAAGCACCTTTATAGTGCAATCCAATCAACGATGAGCCCTTTTCGGTTTTGATAATTTTATAAGCTTTGTTCGTAAATACGTTTTTAACCAAGAGCGATGCTAGCCAATATTTTTGTCCGCTTTCGCCTTCTACCAGAGAATAATCAATATCATTATCAACGGCTACGGCAATATTGGCGGGAATTGTCCATGGAGTAGTAGTCCAAACGAGAAGAAATTCATTTTGTCGCTCAACAATAGGAAATTTAAGAATCACCGAATCGTGGGTAATTTCTTTATAATCTTCAGTTAAGATCTCATGTTCTGATATAGCCGTTTCACAGCGTGGACACCAGGGTACAGAATCTTTGCCTTTATAAATCCAGCCGTTTTCCCAACAAACCTTTAATAAGTGCCAGATCATGTAATTATTGTCATCAGCCATCGTAAAATACGAGTGATCCCAATCCATAAAAAAACCGAGTCTCTGGCTTTGTTCGGTTTGAATTTGCGCATATTTTCTTACCCTTTCCTTACAAAGGTTAACGAATTTAGCAATACTTTCGTATTTATCGCCCGAGACAAGATTTTCAATGTCTTTTTTGCTTTTTAATTTTAGTTCCTTTTCAACTTCAACCTCAACCCAAAGTCCCTGACAGTCAAAACCATTTTGAAATCTTTGTTTTTCTCCTTTCATATTATGAAAGCGTTGCCATAAATCTTTATAGGTCCGTCCCCAGGCATGATGGACACCCATGGGGTTGTTGGCTGTGATTGGGCCGTCTAGAAAAGAAAAGGTTTTTTTAGAGGAATTGTTTTTCTGAAGATATTTTTGCACCAAACCATTCTCATCCCACCATTTAAGAATCTTTTTCTCCATTTCCGGAAAATTTACTTTCGGATCAACAAATTTAAACATAATTTTATTTTACACTTTTTTACTATTCATGAAAAGTGTAAAAGTAGCGATTCCTGACTGTCAGAGACGGTCGAATCGCGTCTAATAACTAAAAAATCGTCACTTTTTGAAAGGACGATTTATTTATGATTTTATTATTTGACCGTAGTCTTATTCTCTGTCAATGCTTCTATTCTACCTAAAAGATTAGGCATAGCCCGCAGTTCTCCACAATCTCGACACTGCATGTCTACTAAGCCTGATATCGTTTGCTCACCGATGGTAACTTTTGTTTCGACTCTTTGGAAATTTGTACTCCCGCATTTTATGCAGGTAAATTCAGATTCGTTACTCATTTAAGCGTTCCTAGCGTCAGTTTGTTTATCCTCAATCTCAACTTCATTACCCACATTAAAACGTTTCATCATGTCCGCATTTTTCTGTGTTGTAATCATTTCTTCAGTAGTCATATTGACTTTATTAAGTTCTCTAACTACGAAATTTAATGGACTAGTAGCTATTTCGATAATTCTTTCTAATCCTGTATAAGCCATATTACACCTTCTTTCTATCTTGATTTTAAGCCTGATATAAGGTAAAAGTCAAAAATTCATTCAGAAAGAAGCTAATTAGCTTCTTTATTAGTTATTTAATTCTTTTACCCAACTATGAATACCATCCCATTTATAACCCATTCTTTTGGCCGTAATGTCATATCTTAATTTGGCGCTGTTTTCATCCATAAATCCGTTTACAATATTATAATAAATCCAACCATTATCTTTTGCAGTAATAATTCGAACTCTTGGAATAATCATTTCTTTGGCTGCCTCTTCGGTTAAACCAACTAATATCTTTTCCCATCGGCCAACTTGTCTTAACTCATTGTCGGCTTTTTTTATACCCTGAATTTGTCCGATAGTAATCTCATTAACAGTGATTTTTAATCCCACAACGGCTAAAGGATTATATGGACAAGATTTGTCTTTTAATATTATTGCATGGGGAGTGTCAAGAAGAATTTTCCATCCATATTTTCGACTATGTCCTGGACCATCGACTCTCATGTCTGCAAGAGCAATCAAATCAACGGTTCCAGACTTAGGTGAGTATCGAGATGCTACTTTTTGAATCAATCCAGATTCGGTTGCTTTAGTAATAAATGCTGTTAGCTTTTCTTGTATGGCAAGTTTTTCCGGTGAATCCGGAAAAATTACTTTTTCACGGCCATAAGAATATAATTGCATTTCCGGACTTAGTTTCTCCCATACATCAAAACTTAGTGTAGGATTTGTCAACTTTTTTTGTGTCAAGTCCAAAATACTAATATTTTCAGTTTCTTGGGTCATATACTGCTTATTATACAAAAAATAGAGGATAAATAGAAACTATAGGTCCTTGTAATTAATCTAAAAAACCTAGCGGATTAACTTTAATTGAAAAAATATGGTTATTTTGACTTTATATTTACATTATTTATACAATCAAGATATGTTAATAAACATTTTAATAATTGTCGGAACATTGATGGTTTGGTTTCCTCTTCTCTTACCGATTGTTTTTTCTTTTGTTTCAGTTGCAATTGAGGGCATATTCCGGTTTGATTATCTTATGCCCGCTGAGATCTTTCCGGTGGAACTGATTGGCGCCGGGCTTTTATTTTGGGTATCATTCCGGAAAAAATTAAGGAAAAGACTAATAGGTTGGAGTATTTGTATCGCAGTATTATCCTTAGTTATTGGTCAGCTGATTGCTATCGTGACTGGTCTTGCTTCGGGAGAAATAGAAACCAATGGCTGGCAATGGACGCTTGTAGTTACCTCTATTGCTATTTTTTGGTTATCTCTTGTATCGGTTGGTATTGGAGGAATTCTCTTGCTACGCGATGTCTTTTTTTCATCTCAATCTAGAGGCATAAAACAGTATTAGATATCTCTTTATCGTTTTTTAGATTTAGAAATTGAATTTAATAAATAAACAATAATTATACTTAATAATAATAAAATAAAACCAAGAAAGTAAACCGCGTTTACGCCTTTAATACCTGGAAAATCTTTTTGCAGTTCCGGTTTGGTAACCATTTCATACTCCCCCTGGATAAGCACAAACCACATTATGGAAAAAAAGGCTAAGAAAATAATTTTAATGAATAATAATATTTTTTTCACTTTAATTTTTATCTTTTAAATGATAGGCTTCGTCTAACCATTTGAGAAGCTCGGTGTCAATTTCTTCTATACTATATATATAAATACAATTTTTATAGATATTAGCAGACAATGGAACACTTTGTTTTAATCGAGGACTATCAAGTATTTTATCTAGGGATAGCCGTATTTCTATTGAATCTTTTTTGGGAAGAACGGCCAGAAAATCATATTTACCATAGAGGTGAATACAGCAAGGAAGGGAAATTATCTGGCATTTACCGATTTCTTTATTTATTTTCGCAATTAAATAATCAAAAAGTTGTTTGGCTTTGTCTTTGTTCTCGAAATGTTTTTCCAGAGGAATACTTTTACAACTATGAGGCTGGTTGGCTTTGGCAAAAATCCTTCCACACTTCGGACAATTCCACATAAAATTATTTTACCATAAACAATAATATTGTTATTATCTTCCTTGGCGAAGAAATGCGGGGATTCCTAAAACAGCCAAACAAAAGTATTCGTTTTTAAGTTTAAGGAAAGGTTGCCTGATATAAAGGGCTTGCTACAACCTGTTTCCAAGCATTCAAAGAATTTTGCGAAGTATCCATTGCGTAATCCTTGTCATGCTTGTCGTTTTCAGAGTTAAACCAGTTAACTACTTTAACTTCGGGAAACTCTTGAGGGATGGTAATTAAAAAACTCTCTTTAATCCAGTTGGCTTTAGCCATTGGATCTGCTGGATTTTCAGTTGCGCCGACTTCAAAAAACATAATTGGCCGGTTGGTATGATTTAATAAAAACTGGTAGCTTGGTTGAAATATAGTCTTAAGTGAGCGTCCATCTGAGGCAAGATTACTGTAACCATCCAACCCTACCCAGTCAACGTAATCATCACCCGGATATGTTTGCAATAAGATATCACCATATTTATTAAATATGTTATTATTAAGTATTCCTGCTGTAATTACCCAGACAAATTGAACATTAGTAGCTCCTTCTTTTCTAAATATGTCAACAATACGTCTCCATGCTATAGCGTAATCTTTCGGATCATTATTACCGTTAGCACGAAAGCCCCAGGGATACCAGTTGCCATCCATTTCATGAAGTGTCCGAAGGACACAAGGATACTTATAAGCAGCCACGCCTTTAGCTACTCGAGTAATATAAGCGTCATGTTTACCAGAAGCAATTGTTTTCCAGGAAAAATCAGGCTGGTTTTTATTAAGGCCTATACCTTTAGAAGCATCCCAAGTTATTCCGGGCATAATCCCGCGCGTTCGGTATTGTTCGAGAATTGCCGGATCAAATTCCTGATATGCTCCAGTAATGTTATTCTGCCACTTAACGGAAAACCAGGCAAAGGCCGGTTTCTTGCCTACCTGTTCAGTATACTGGTCGACGGCCGTTCCGTGACTAAAGGCATCGGGAGCTGGTTCGTAAACCCCAAGCGCTATACCGGAAGATGGAGCGGTCGGGTTTTCTGAATTGTTCATAGGAACAGTAATATTATCACGGAGCCTAGGTGTAACAAGAAGTCTCCGTAAGTTTTTGGGGCGTATCAGGAAAAATAGGCCAATTATTACGACCACAACAATTAAAATATACTTAATCATCGTTCAGATTAATTATATCATGTTCGAATTAGTTTTAGAAAATTATTAGTGGTGTCAATTTAGATAGATTATCTACCTTGACGCAAGAAAGCGGGAATGTCCCATTCGTCTATAGTTTTTAGCTTCAGTCTTTTTCCAAAACTCCCAATTAAAAGTATTCCTTTATAAGTCTTCAAGAAAGAATTTATCAGAGGTTAGAAAAGAAGTCAATCTCCTCCCGTGACCAAGGAGTTGTTTTGGGTAGAAAGAAAAAAAAAGCGTATAATAAAGTATTAGATGTTAGTTTTAATCTTACTTCTAGTGGTTGGGTCAATCTTGGTATATATATCAAAATATAATTTCATGCCGGTTTCGGTTAATCTTGGCCCTTATGTTTTTTCAAACATTCCTCTTTTTTATGTCATTGTCGGTTCATTATTAATTGGCCTTGTGTTATCCTATTTGGTTTTCTTTATCAAGTCGATTTCTACTTATTTTTCACTTC
This sequence comes from Candidatus Gottesmanbacteria bacterium, assembly GCA_043801155.1. Taxonomy (GTDB): domain Bacteria; phylum Patescibacteriota; class Microgenomatia; order JAMCYU01; family JAMCYU01; genus JAZDMI01. The sequence goes on along the minus strand of JAZDMI010000011.1, from coordinate 45,340 downwards.
GGGGTAAAAATAATGAAATCAAAAAAAATAAGGATGTTGTGCTGGAGCTGACCAAACGAGTGCATCAGTTAGAATTGGAAAATGAAAAGCTGAAGCATGATCCTCATGTCGAGTCTGAAGACAAAAATGCCCTGTGAAAAACATTCTCTCTAAAATCTACAAAGCCTTGCATCTTTCTAAAGGTCTGCAATTATTAGTCATGCGTTTTTTCCAAGATCAATTTTTGGTAGGCGTTACCGGGATTATTTTTAATGACAAAAATGAAGTTCTTCTTTTCAAACATGTTTATCGATCACACGCCTGGAGTTTGCCAGGCGGCTATTTAAAATCCGGTGAGCATCCGCGAGAAGCGCTTGAAAGAGAAATCAAAGAGGAGTCGGGTCTGGTAGTAAGCGTGGACGAATCGCTCAAAACCCGGACCGATCGTGACAGCGCCCGCCTTGATATGTGCTACATCGGCGTTTTGATTGGTGGCGATTTCACGCCAACCCACGAAGTATCCGAGTACGGCTTCTTTACCCAAGACAATCTGCCACTTCTTCGAAAAAATCAGGTATTTTTGATTAATGAAGCATTGAAGCAACGAAACAGTGAACCCTAATAATGAAAATTTATGCCAAGGGGTTGTTTTGATGATGACGGTATGTTGAGGTTAAAAATAAAATCCGTTTTATCTTCCCTGTCTTAAGAATGCTGGAATGTCCCATTCATCCTGTTCCGGAGGAGTTTCATTGTTTGTAGGTTGAGTCGGTGGTGGATTATTTTTATCATTACCATTATTATTAACCGGTTGTGCTTGCTGTTGAATTGGTTGTGATTGGGGTGCAACTGGCGTGACAAATTCTCTGAGTTTCATCTTTGTTTCATCAAAACCGGTAGCAATGACAGCAATTTTTACCTGATCAACCATTTGGTCGTCAATAGTTGCGCCGAAAATAATATTAGCATCAGCATCAACGCTAGAAGCAATCAGCTTAGCTGCCTCGTCAACTTCAGTCATGGTTAAATCCGGACCGCCGGTAATATTGAAAAGAACTCCCTTGGCTCCATCAATAGAAATTTCCAAAAGCGGTGAGGCAACCGCGGTACGGGCGGCCATGACCGCCCGATTTTCTCCGACTCCGGTTCCAATACCCATAAGGGCCGAGCCAGCGTCGGTCATAATCGCTCGTACATCAGCAAAATCAACATTGATAAGTCCCGGCATGGTAATTAAATCGGAAATTCCCTGAACTCCTTGACCCAAAACCGAATCAGCTACATGAAAGGCTTCCAGTAAAGTCATTTTCTTATCAACGACTTCCAAAATCCGCTGATTAGGAATAATAATTAAGGTATCAACTTTATCTTTAAGATTAACTACTCCTTCTTCGGCGGCAACCATTCTTCTTGTCCCTTCAAAAATAAATGGCTTGGTGACAACGGCAACAGTTAGACTGCCAAGACTTTTTCCAATTTCGGCAATAATCGGTGAAGCGCCGGTACCTGTTCCACCGCCTTCTCCACAGGTTAAAAATATCATGTCGGCGTCAGTAAGGACTTCTTTAATTTTTTCTTTAGATTCTTCGGCCGCTTGTCGACCAATCTCCGGATTTCCGCCAGCACCTAGTCCGCGGGTAAGGTTATCACCAATCTGAATTTTTGTTGGAGCCTGACATGTAAGTAAAGCTTGAGCATCGCAGTTGACACCAATGAAATCAACACCCTGAATTTGATTAACCGAAATCATGGAATTTATGGCATTACAACCACCGCCACCAACACCGATAACTTTTATTCTGGCAAATCTAGCAATATCCGGTTTAATCAACATAAGAGGTATTTTTTTAGCAGAAACAAATTACATCAAATAAATGAATTTGTCAACTCTTTGGTTTCGCTCAGGGTAGGAAGGATTTGATTAGGTCAATAAATTTACCGGCAACACCTTTGACCGGTATTTTTTCCATTACGTGTCCAAGTCCGGAAAAAGAAAATTTCTTTTCGTTTCCGGTTGAATGGATCGCCCCATAGTGAAGAAGACCAATACTGGTAGCAAAAGATGGATTGAGAATTTCTTCAATCAAACCGGTTATCCGAATCGGGATACCGATTCTTACCGGCATGGCTAGATTCCTTTTCACTGCTTCAACAGCTCCGATAGTTAATGCGCCGCCACCCGAAAGCACAACCCCTCCTGGTGTTAAACCGGCGTAACCACTTTTTTTAATCTCCAGACCCACCATAGTAAAGATTTCATTCAAACGCGGTTTAATAATTCCTTCAATCAATGTCTTGCGGGAAACTTTATGGACATCCTCGGTTAGTCCCAAACTGGAAAGATCTATTTCATCTTCCTGTTTTTGTTCTTTTTCTTGAATATTTATTATTTGTTTTGGTTTTTCACCAACAATTAATTTTATCTTCTCGGCCGATTCAAGTGAAACGCGTAAACCAATAGCTAGGTCATTGGTAATATTTTTTGCCCCGATCGGAATTACTGATGAATGTGCTAACGATCCCTCAACATAAATACTAATATCGGTCGTTCCTCCGCCAATATCAACCAATACAGTTCCTAATTCTTTTTCCGTTTCCGAGAGAACTGCCCAGGAAGCAGCTAGACCGCTAAAAACTAATCCTTCGACATTAACGCCGACCTCTTGGACACATTTACTCAAATTTCGCAGGGCCGTCGATCCCCCGGTAATAAGATGAGTATCGACTTCAAGTCTTACTCCGGTCATCCCGATTGGATCTTTAATTCCTTCTTGTGAATCAACAACGTATCCTCGAGGCAAGATATGAAGAATTTCTCTTGATGAAGGCAGGGAGACTGCTTTGGCGGCATCGATTACCCGCTCCACATCTAACATATTAATTTCTTTTTCCGGTTCAGCCACCGCTACCACGCCATGAGAATTCTGTGAAGCAATATGATTTCCGCCAACGGAAATATATGCTGATGAAACGGAGTATCCGGCCATTCGTTCGGCCGCTTCCAGGCTTTCAGTAATTGCCTGTGTTGCCTCCTCTATATCAACAACCTGGCCTTTTCTAATCCCCCGGCTGGGCACGGTGGAAATACCGATAACATTAACTTCTTTTTCTGGAGTTTCAATAATTGGGCTCGTACCGATTAACGTAGCTATTTTACTGGTTCCAATATCAATGCCAACTAAAATTTTATCTTTAGCCATAAATACTTTTTTAGAATGTTACTACTGGTTTATCAAACCGCAAATCTATTTTCTTCGCCCTCTTCCCTTCTATTGTAAAACGACTAAGAATTGTTTGTAAAGAAGTTAATTTATCCGTTATTTTATCTGTTGATGATAATAATATCTGAGTCCCTTCAATCAAATAGACAATTATTTCGTTATTGGTAATGGTAATATTATTTATATTCTTTTTATTTTTTAAAGTATCAAAAATTACTAAAACAATTTTATCCTTATTATCTATGCTACTACCAACTTTAAGATTTTGCAAACCGACTGATAGATTAAGAATTGGTAAATTATTGTTGTTTTGACTTTCTTCAATAATAATTCCATCAATATCGACCATAAAATATTTATTATTTGTAAAAATTGCTGCTAATGGATCTCTTTTGACAATATTAATATTCAGTTTATCAGGTATTTCCTTCTCAATAACTACACTTTTAATTTTTATATCCGCTGACCTTATTTTTTGGGCCAGATTATTGGCGTCGAGAATAAAAATATTCTGATTTTTTATCTTTTCTAAGATTCTAATTGTTGGTGTATTATTGACGTCATAATTGGTGGTTATATTAATTTTCTTTACTACAAACGGATTTTGGTTAAGCAGGTAAAATATACCGGCTAAGATAAATAGTATCAGAAGAAGAAAAAAACTCTTGATAATTCTTTTTTTCCTTTTACGATTAATTAAATTTTGATGGCTGGTAATAAGAACCATTATTAAATATAGTTATAGTATTGAAGTTTTATTAATAATATCACTGATCTTTTCCGACGCATTTAAACTAATTAATGCTTTGGCTTGGTGAGAATTATCTTGGTATTTTTGCAGATCTTGGATCATGGAATTAATACATTGAGAAAGACTTTCTGAATCTAGGTTTTTTTGTTCTAGGATTTTGGCTGTACCGGCTTGTTCTAATATTTTGGCATTTTTCATTTGTTCTTGTTGCCCGGACCATGGAAGCGGAATTAAAAGAGCTGGTTTACCCAGCGCTGCCAGCTCAGAAACTGTATTTGCTCCAGAACGGGAAATTACCAAATCAGCATTATTTAAAACCCAACCAATATCAAGAAACTCGACGTATTTTGTTAATATATATCTATTTTTATGGGTAGCTGGTAATAGGTTGCTGTTAGTAAGCAATTTTCCGTAGTCCTTACTACCACATTGATGAATAATTCTAAATTTCTCTAACAGCTTTGGTAAAATCTGGATAACTACGTCATTTATTGTCTGCGCTCCTAAACTACCGCCAGTAATATAAATTAAAGGTAAATTATCGTCAGAAATTGGGTATTGAGAATCAGAGATTTGTATTTTACGAAAGATCTCTCGCCTGAGAGGATTTCCTGTTAGCACCGTTTTATCTTTTGGAAAATAAGACATTGTTTCAACCCAGGAAACACAAATAGTTTTAGCTAATTTGCTGATTATTTTAGTTGCCATTCCGGGAACAACACTTTGCTCGTGAGTAATAATGGGAATATTAAGTATCCAGCCGGCTAAAGCCACTGGTAAGGCAACATAACTTCCAAAAGACAAGATAATTTTTGGTTTATATTTAATTAACCAATATAGGCTTTGAAAAAAACCAATCGGGACTTTAGTTAATGAAAAAACCGTATAGCGGGTAAGACTTCTCTGTAGACGGCCGGTCACTATGGGCAGAAAATTAATCCCCAACTTAGTAATAGTCTGGTATTCAACTGAAACAATCTTCTCTCCTTCAAGGGCGTATTTACGACCGACAAAAATTATTTCCCAACCTTGTTGTTTTAATTTCTCAATCATGGCAATGGCTGGAGTTAAATGCCCGCCGGTAATAACGATTTTCTTAACCATTATGTATATTATATATCATTGAGGTTTTTGGCGGTTTAGCGAAGATCAAGACAACCTGTAGCTACCTGATATTCCGTACAGAATGTCATAAAAAGCTCATGATTCCTCTGCTGATTGGCCTTTGACGCCTCATTAAGAAGCTCATTCGGATCTTTTGGTTGTAGTTTACTTGGTCTTATATAGGTTAATAACCAACCCTCTTCTTCATAAACAATACATTTAAATCCCTCGCCATATGATCTTTTTAACCTTTCCAGCTCTTGTTTTCTTTTGGCTCCTAATCGATCAAGTAATGAGAAGCGACCTTCGCGTGGTTTAAGGGGAATTACAGTTGTGTGAAAAAGATTCCACCACTGCGGATTTAGTTTTCCATCAACTACCCATCCTTGGGTATAATCTTTTCTACCCAAATCTAATCGATCCATTAGTGGAATTCTTAATCCATCATTTTTTTCCAAGAAACTTATATGATCTAAAAGTTCTTTGTTGTCCATGATGATTACCTAGGAAATAATAAGATGAAACAGATAATATATAAATAAGGCTGTCTTGTCAAATAAATTTATTTATCGGGTTCTGACCACACCTTGTCGACTTATATTTAATAGTATTCCGATACCTATGAGGGTCATGACTAAATTTGAGCCTCCGTAGGAAATAAATGGTAAAGGAACTCCGGTCAAGGGAACAAGTGCCACCATCGCACCCAAGTTTATTATTGTTTGAATACCAATCCATGAGGTAATACCAAAGGCCAATAAGTGACCCAAGCGGTCTGGCGCTTTAATGGCGATTTTGACAGCCCGCCAGAGGATAAATAGGAAAATCATTATTAAGACCAAACAGCCGATAAATCCTAACTCTTCAGCAAAAATAGCAAAGATGGAATCGGTCATCGCTTCGGGCAAATATTCGAATTTTTGTCTTGATTTGCCTAATCCTAATCCCCACAAACCTCCTGAACCTAAAGCCAATAAAACTTGTCGTATATGGTAAGACATTCCTAGCGGGTCAACACTCGGATTTAAAAATGTAATAAGTCTTTTAAATCTATAAGGAGAAATTATTGAGAGGAAAAAGACGGCTCCGCCGGTCAATGGAACCAGCAATAAAAAATGCCAAAAAGGAACCCCGGAAATAAAATAAATACATAAGGCAATCAGACAAACAATAATAGCTGTCCCTAAATCTGGCTGGATTACAATTAAGCCAACGATGATACCCATCAAGATCATAAAAGCTATCAGCCGGCTTTTTTCTTTATAGGAGAACCAAGCAGCTAAATATATAACTAAGGCCAACTTAGCCACTTCTGATGGCTGGATTGTCGAAAATCCTAAGTTTATCCATCGCCTTGCCCCTAAAGCTTTTACGCCTAAACCGGGAATAAAGACGGCGATCAGAAGAAAAATTACACCGATTATTATAGGCAGTGCTAACTTATAATAATGATGGTAATCAAATAGCGAAATCACAATCATCGTTATTAGTCCTAGCCCAAACCACATACTCTGCTCTTTTAAGAAGTAATATTTGTCATTAAAAGTCCGGGCAGCGGAAACTCCTGATGCTTCGAATATAAAGAGAAGTCCGATTAAACAAATTAAGACAGTGGCTATTAACAAAAGGATATCCATTCCTTTATTTTGTCGATGAAGTATAAGACTAGATTGTCTTATTCTTGTTGATGACTTGCTTAATAATCTCATTAAATTGTTCTCCCCGATCAAACTCGTTTTTAAACATGCCAAAAGAAGTAAATCCAGGTGAAAAAAGTATTGTATCTCCTTTTTTGGCATAACCTTTGGCTGCTAAAATTGCCTGTTTAACATCACTAAATTTACCTAATATTTTTATACTTGATACTTTGTACTTAATACTAGATACAAGTTCATCCGTACCTGTACCATCAAGCAAAACTAGAGCTTTGACTCTTTTTATAATTTCTTTACTTAATTCTTCTACTTTCAGGTTTTTACTCGATCCACCGGCAATCAGGATAATGGATTTACTTTCATAAGTTTTAAGGGCGGCAATTGTCGCTTCGGGCATAGTACTGGTTGTATCATTAACATAAGTCACGCCATCAAGATTAGCTACTTCTTCAAGCCTAAAATTAACACCGGAAAAATTCCTAATGGCATCAATAATTTTTATATCATCGATTTCTAAAATTTTAGCTACTTGATATGCCGCGGCCAGGTTTTCTAAATTATGATCGCCTTTTAAACGAAAGACATCTATAAGCTTTTGCGGTATGAATTTTTTATTAAACCATACAGTTTTTGATTTTGTATATCGTGCTAGTTCTTTGGTAATCCCATTTTCTTGATTTAAAATTAAAAAGTCATGATAATTTTGATATGCAAAAATTATTTTTTTATCTTTAATATAATCATCCATAGTCTTATATCGATTTAAGTGGTCGGGGAAAATATTAGTAATCACGGCGATATGCGGACTTATTTTACTCCAGCCTAATCCCTGTAGCTGCCAGGACGAAAGCTCAAGAACAACTTTGGACTCAGAGGAAATTTTGTCTAATAAAGAAAGGGTAGCGATTCCACGCAGATTACCACCAAGTAAGGTATGATAACCGGCTTTTTGCAAAATGGCGCCGATAAGAAGTGTGACCGTGGTTTTCCCTCTTGTCCCTGTTACCCCGATGACATTTTCTCGGGTTGGGCAAAGTTTCAAGAATAAACTTTCATCCATTTCAACTGGTATTTCATTTTCACGAGCGATTTTTAAATAGGGGGAGTCAAAAGAAACATCGGGATTTCTAATTATTAAATCTGCATTCTTAAAATCATCGGCACGATGTTTACCTAGAATATAGGTAATTGGGAAATCTGCAAGAGACGATATTGAAGGTAATAGTTCATCCTCGGATTTTAGATCAGTAACCGTAACCTTGGCACCTTTCTGCGCAAAAAAGCGGGCTACCCCAACGCCACCACCCTGAATTCCCAGACCCATAATTAATACATTTTTGCCTTTGAAATCCATAATATGATTATATCATGTTGCAGTCCGCCGGAATTGTTTAAAAGAAGAAATAATGATCTAAGTAATTGCAGCTAAAAATAAGCCAAAAACCGCTAAAATAATTCCACCAAGCCAAAATCTCATAACCACTGTACTTTCTTCCCAACCTCTATTTTGAAACCATAGATGAATAGGCGAGACTGCAAAAATCTTCCTGTTTAAAAATCTTTTCCCCAAAAGTTGAATTAATGAAGAACCCGCTTCGGCGACAAAAATACCTCCAATAACAACTAAAGCCATCGTCTTACCCAACATTAAACCAATTACCGCCATGGTTGCACCAAACGATAAAGCACCAGTATCACCAAGAAAAATCCTTGCCGGATGAATATTAAAATATAAAAAGGCAATTAAACTGCCAATCCAAATGGCAATAAAACTTGACAAGGGAACATCTAGTATACCCGCGGAAATAACCCAAAAAACACCTAAGCAGATTAATAACAATCCGGCAGCCAATCCGTCCAGTCCGTCGGTAATATTATAAGCATTGGCAAAGGCTGTGATAACAAAAGCCGAAAAGGGGACAAATAACCAACTAAGATTAACAACATCAAGAAATGGGATATTAACAATACCGATTTTTAAATCTTTAAACAGCCAAATTGAGATAATTCCCGAAAGCATCAATTCTAATATTAGTTTATGGCGTAGTCGTAATCCAAAAAATTCTGTTGATACATCGGGGAATGTTTTTTTTATGTCATCATATAGTCCTAAAAAGCTAAAAGATAGAAAGGCAAAAAGTAATATTTTTATCTCTTCCCCAATCGGATAAGCTGATGTAATCGGAATCCATAAATAATATAACAAGAACATTGTTAGAATAAATAGGATCGGGACTACAAGTAAAATTAATATTCCCCCACCAACTGGTATGCCTACTTTAGAACGATGAAATTTATCAAATATCGGAGTTAATTTCCCTAAAAAATCGCGGGTGGTTTGTTCCCGTCTTTGGAATTTAATCCGGTATAAAAAATTAATAAAGGGAATAAATAAAATTAAATTTATAACAAATGATAAAATTAATAATCCAAAAGGGAGAATCATAAAAATTTTTCTGTTAATCTGGGGATAAAAATAAGCAAGGCTACAATAACGGTCCCAATGGCTGTTAGTAACATCATCCCGGCGGCAACATCTTTAGCAATTTTTGCTTCCTGACGCCATTCTTTTGTAACTAGATCGGTAATTGACTCAATTGATGTATTCATCATTTCAACTGTTAGTCCAAAAATTATGACTATTACCAATATTATTAACTCAAGAAAGGAAACCTCGAGAAAAAAACCAAGTAGTAATGCTAAGGATGCCAGGAAAAAATGAATCTTAAAATTTGGTTGAGAGGTGAAAGCATAAAACAATCCATCGAAAGCGTTTTTAAAAGAGATACGATGGCGCCTGATAGCTTCTTCCATATATTTATTAATTATACCGCAGGTAAATGATTTTTATATTATTCTTTTTTATCTAATTGCTAAAAATCATTATACCCGTTTCACTAACATTGGGCAAACAGAACATTGTTTATAAACATGACAGGATATAAGTTGACAATCAACTCTTTTATTCTCAAGTAGAAAAATAATTCTTTCTAAATGTCGAAGTAGAGAGCCCTTAAGATACCATAGATCGCCTGGTTTAAGGATTTTTTTTAAGATCTGTGCAGCATCGTTTACGTCTTTAGCCCAAAAAATACGCTTCTTATCAAATCCCCTATTTATTGCTCTTTCATAAGTATACTTTTGTAACGGTCCGATATTAACCATATAATCTAAGCTTAATTTAGCCATAAATTCTCCTAATTTTGCATGTTCTTCCTGCGCATACTGGCCTAATTCTCCCATTTCTCCTACGACCGCGATTTTCCTACCCTGGCAGGGGAGTACGACTAATGTTTCCAAGCCTGCTCTGGTCGAGGCTGGGTTGGCCCGTAAATGATCATCTAAAATCGTTGTATCAAGTGGCCCATTAGTAATACTTAAGCGGCCTGGTAAAGGAGTAAGCTCCTCTAGCCCCTTCTTTATTTGGTCAATTGATAAATCATTAATTATTCCAATCGCGATCGCGGCTAAGGCTTCATGGACAGTATGTTTACCTAATAAACCAATATGGATAGGTACATCATGACTTAAAAAGTGTTTTGTATGAAGTATAAAGGAAGTTCCCGATAAATTAGTTTTTATCTGATCAGCCCAAAAATCACATGTTGGATCGGTTCCATACCACAAGATATTTACTTTTGTCGACTCACCGATTTTTCTCACCAGATTGTCATCAAAATTAAGAATTGCTCGACCGTCGCTTGGCAAAGCATTAATCAATTTACTTTTCTCACTTATAATCCCCTCCAGGGAACCTAGAAGTTCTGGATCTGAATGAACCGGAGAAATACCAGTTAGGACAGCTATCTGAGGTTTAAAAAGTGAGAGATGTTTATCCATCTCCCCCCGATGGTCAACTCCACATTCCAAAATTAATAATTGATGTTTAGGGCGAACTTTAAGAATAGTAATCGGAATATTATAAAGACTATCGAGGTTAATATCTGTCTCAAGTGTTGTGTATTTTTGGCTTAAAACTTGGCCAATAGCCCGTGTAGTATTGGTTTTCCCATAACTTCCAGTTACCGCAATAATTTTTATGTTAGGAAAGAATCCTAACCAGTTTTTCGCGAATAAACGACGGATCTCATGAAATGGCTGTTTCCACGAAATAACTTGCATTATGTCATTAATTGTATCATATTTAGGCGTGGATTAACTTTTTTGAAGTGCCAAATTAATCAATTTATCAAGAAGCAACGGGTAGGTTATCCCGGCACCCTTAGCTTCTTTTGGAACAATTGATGACGAGGTTAAACCAGGAATGGTATTAATTTCTAAACAATAAGGTTTATCATCAACTAAAATAAATTCTACCCGAGCTACTCCTTTGGCCCCAATAGCTTTAAAGATTTTTATTGATAAGTCCTGAATCATTTTGGTCAATGATTTAGATATTCTCGCCGGAACGATTTCGTCAGATTTCCCATCGGTATATTTAGCTTCATAGTCAAAAAATTCGTTTTTGGGTACAATTTCTGCTAAAGGAAGTGCTTGGGGATTGTCATTACCTAAAACGGCACAGCTTATTTCCGTACCTTTAAGATATTCATCAATTAAAATCGGATTAGAAAAAGCCAGTGCTTTATCAAGAGCTATTTTAAGTTCACTGGGGTCATGAATAATCGAAGCACCGACACTTGATCCCTGGTTGTAGGGCTTAACAAAAAGTGGTGGCTTTTTAAAATAACTCCATATAAGTTTTTCTGAATCCCCTTTCTTGAAGGCTATAAAACGAGGATAAGGAATCTTTTCCGCCAACAATATTTTTCTAAACATTATTTTATCCATGCCCAACGCACTAGCTAACACTCCTGAACAGGTATATGGAATATTTAACAAATCCAACAAGCCTTGGATAGTTCCGTCTTCACCAAATGGTCCATGCATAGCAATAAAAACTACATCAATTTTCTGCTCATTAAGGACTAGGTGGCTTTGGGGTGATGATTCTATTGCCGATGCTTGTCTAATCTGGTCGGGCAGGCGGCGAATCGATGTATCTAAATTCAAAAATTTTGGAAGTGGTAGTGGTTGCCATTTTTGACCGTCTCGGGAAATAATAACCGGAACAACGTCAAATTTAGTTTTATTTAAATATGAAACAACCTCTCGACCAGTTGCTAAGGAAACATCATATTCTGGTGTTCGTCCACCCATTAAAACTGCAACTCTAATTTTCTTATTTTGCATCGTTACTTACTTTTTCATCTAATAATTTACTAATACCCATTTTATATTTTTGTAATTCCACACATAATCCGGTCGGTTTTAAATTCTTGAGTCTAGCTTCTAACTCTTCTGGTGTTAGAGACGCTGGTTGACAAGAATCAGGTTCCCAATATACACGAAGACTGTTGTATATGTTTTCTAATATGTTAGCCACATTGCTAATATTAGCATAATTAGAATAATTGATCTAATTATTTTACGGTCACGCTTTTAGCTAAATTTCTGGTTTTATTGCAAAGCAAAAGCCGTACCTTATTTTACAGTTACACTTTTTGCTAAATTCCTCGGCTTATCTGGATCATTTCCTTTTTTAAGAGCTAAATAATAACCCAAAAGTTGAGCAACAACAACATTGGGGATAATTGTAGCATCACCACAATCATCGACGGGAATATAATAATCAAAAATTTCGTTATTTTTAAAAGAAACACCGATGATATATCCACCTCTGGCTTTCATTTCCATTGCCCCGGATATGACTGCTCCATAAGTTTCATCGTTAGGGGCAAAAATAATACATGGCGTTCCTTTTTCAATTAAAGCAATCACACCGTGTTTTAACTCCCCGGCCGCAAATCCCTCAGCATGTATATAAGATATTTCTTTAATTTTTAAAGCCGCCTCTAAAGCCACCGGGTATGATTGGCCACGGCCGATAACATAAATATTTTCTTTATTAACTATTATGTTGGCTAGTTTTTTTATCTTTTCTAAAGATTTTGGTTTTAATAGAATTTCTACTTCTTTAATTGTCTTATCTAAAAGTATTTTTCCTTTGGCTAATCCGCTATTTAAAGCGTGGGCTAAAAGTAATAAAATCGCAATTTTAGCGGTAAAGCTTTTAGTTGCCAAAACACATTTTTCAGGTCCTGCACCAAGAAGGATTTTATAGTCGGACATCCGATAAAGTGTCGAACCCAAATTATTAACAATCGCCAGGATTTTAGATCCTTTTTCTTTAGCTCTACCGACAGATTCAATGATATCAATTGTTTCTCCGGATTGTGAAAAAGCAATCACTAGGCTTTTGGGTTTTAAAAAGTCAACTAGATAACCAAATTCTGAACCTGGGGCAGCATTGACATGACGATGGCAAATTCTTGAAAAAAGATAAGTTCCTGAAAGGGCTGCATAAAAAGCCGTACCGCAACCAACCATATAGGTACCATAGGATTTTTTAATTATTTGCGCGATATTAGAAATTTCTTCAATCAAACCCTCGCTTATTCCCCGCAAAACTTTAGGTTGTTCGTTTATTTCCTTAATCATGTAATAAGGATACTTCCCCAAATTGACTTCTTGAATTTGCCAGTCAAGAGTTTGAATTTTAGGCTTTTTTGGCTGACCTGAAAGGCAATCAAACAATTCAACTTTATCTTTAGTTACTCGCACCATCTCTTTATCTTCTAAAAAATGCACTCGACGGGTATGGTTCAAAAGGGCCACCGCATCGGACGCGATCAAATTTTCTTTTGGACCAAAACCAACAACCAAGGGTGAACCGGTTTTTATGGCTATAAATTCACTCGTTTCACTATTTAAGACGATAATCGCGCTTAAGCCGGTAAACTCGTTGAAGGCTTTTCTCACTGCTTCGGTAAAAGACATCCGTTGGTAATACTCTTCAATTGAATGAGCCGCTACTTCGGTATCAGTTTCGGAGATAAATTTATGTCCTAATTTAATGAGCCTTTTTTTAATCACATCGTAATTTTCGATAATCCCGTTATGAATGACGGCAATTTTTTTGGTACAGTCCAAATGAGGATGAGCATTAAGATCGGTTACACCGCCATGAGTTGCCCAACGGGTATGACCAATTCCTATCAATCCGGAGGGCAAATTCGTTTTGGCTTCACCAATCTTACCAATGTGTTTTTCTACCTGAATCGTGGATGAACCCTTGGGAATTATGGCAATACCCCAAGAATCATAGCCACGATATTCCAGTTTTTTTAAACCATCAAGGATTGTCTGAGCGGCTTCACTATTTTTATCATTGGTTAATCCGAAAATTCCACACATAATTATTTCTTCACAATTTGCTTAAACTGATTGTAGAAATTTGTTCCTGGTGGCACGTCATCAAAAACAAATGTACCTGGTCCGATAATGGCTTCTTTACCGATAGTTTTACCCGGCATAATACTAACGTTTATCCCAGCATAGACATCATTTCCCATTATAGTCCCCAAATCGGTTAATCCGGTATCGACTTTTTTATCCTTAACCATAACCGTAATGGATTTTCTATCAAATCGGCGATTGGCAGTGGTAAATCCATGGGCTAAACGACAATTTTCGCCGATGATCGATGATGCCATAAAGCCACTCCCTAAATGGGCGTTAGGTAAAAGCAGACTATTTTTTACTTCTGAAAAGGCTCCGACATGAACTCCTTCTTCAAGACAACTCATATCTCTGACTAAAGCATTATTCCCGATTAAGCTATTTTTTCCAATATAAACCGGTCCCTTGATAACCGCATTCTCATGAATAACTGCTCCATCCTCAATCACCATTTTACCGACTAAAATAACTCCTTTCCCGATTTTGGCGCCGCGACTTATTCTATGCGGTGTTTTTTCTAATAAATAATTTTTTAAATTTAATAGGTCCCAGGGGTATTTTAATGTTACGGTCGTTTGAGCATTAACGAACAACAAATTATTTGCTTGGGAATATTTATCAAGCGCTTCTTCTAGTTGATAATGGGAACTAGGAATTTTTTCTAAAAAAGAAATAAAATCTTGGCCTAATAAATATATCCCAACTACGCATAGATTACTTGTCTGACTGCCTTTATTTGGTTTTTCAATAAGACCAGTAATCTTTTGGTCTTTATGTTTAACGACACCATACTCCCAAGGATTTTCTCGTTCTTGAACTAATAAAACACCATTACAGCGGCGTTTTTGCGTAACCATAGATAATATATATTCACCAATGTCCAAATGATGACCATTAAGGAGAAAAAAATCATCTTTGATAAGACTTTTTGCTTGAAGTAACGCATCAGCCATACCTAATGGTTTATTTTGGGTTACATATGAAATATTAACCCCGAATTTTTTTCCATCTCCAAAATAAGATTTGATTGTAGTTTCATTGCTAGTAACCATAACGATATTAGAAATATCCATCTTAGCCAAAGATAAGATAGTATTGGCTAGAATCGGCTTGCCTAATAGTGTTACCATTGGTTTAGGCATACTTTCTGATAACGGATAAAACCTTGTTGATGCGCCGGCAGCAAGAATAACAGCTTGCATAATTCCCCTTTCTTTTAAGATATTTTTTTTATTTTTGCCCCTAATAATTTTAGTCTTTCATTAAACTTTTCATAACCACGGTCGATATGCTCAACCCCGGAAATAAAACTTTGACCGGAAGCGGTTAGAGCCGCCAAAACTAAAGTCGCACCTGCACGAAGATCGGGAACCTCGATAACAGCATTATGAAGTTTTGTTGGTCCGAAAATTTTAATGGCATGAAAATAATTTTCCGTATCATCGGCTAAATTAAAATTATATATTTTCTCCGGGTGGCTAACTTTTGGATTAAACATAGAGATTTTTGCGCCCATCTTGAGTAATTCACTGGTATATTGAAATCGGTCTTCGTATACTGTTTCATGGATTAATGATTCTCCGTTAGCTTGGGTCATTAAAACCGCCCATGGGGCTTGCCAGTCGGTCATAAAGCCTGGATAGGGTCCAGTCTGAACATCAGTCGATTTTAGCGGTTTTTGATAAAAAAATCTGGTACCATCTGGAAATGTTTCCCAACCACCATTGACATCATCTAATTTTTGTAAAAATGTTTTTAAATCCTCTCTTTGCGAACCCTTGACAAAAATATCTCCCCTGGTCACTAATGCCGCAATGGCAAAAGTAACAGTTTCATTCCTATCCGGCATAATCATATATTCTGTTCCGTGTAATTTCTTAACTCCACTTATAACAATTTGACGAGGTTTGGTTCTTATTATTTTGGCTCCCATTTGATTTAAAAGTTTTATTAAATCATCAACTTCCGGTTCAGCCGCGGCATTTTCAAGAATTGTTTGTCCTTGGGCAAGGACGGCTCCTAATAATAACATTTCTGTCCCAGTATGGGAATTTTTATCAAACTTAAATGTTGTGCCAACGAATTTATCAAGTGACGCATGGAAATAGCCATCATCCCGATGGTAATTAATTTTTGCCCCCAAATAATTTAATCCTTCTATTGGCCGACCAATCGGCCGGGCTCCAATTCGACAACCACCTGGATTAGGAATCTCTGCTCGTCCTAGACGAGCTAGCAAGGGAACAATCATCATAAAAGAAGTTCGTAATCTTGCTGATATACCGAGGGGAATCTTATGATTATTAAGATTACCAGCTTTAATTTTAAGGCAATGATCTTTGGTAATTATCGCTTCCGCTCCCAATCCTTGGGCAATTTCTACCATTAATAAAAGATCAGATATCAAAGGAATATTTGTTAGTGTAACACTATCATCAGTCATTAAGGCTGCCGCAACTGCCGGTAAGACAACATTTTTAGCTCCCAATACGGTTATTTCTCCCTTAAGGGGATTTCCTCCGTTAATAATATATTCAGACATTAAAAATCTCCTACTTTAATAATTTCTTCTTTTAGTTTTACACCAAATCTTGTTTGGACTTTGTCGGTAATAATATCGATAAGTTTTATGACGTCGGTAGCCTTTCCACCTCCTAGATTAATAATAAAATTCGCATGTAATGGTGAAATCTGTACATTACCTTCTTTTAATCCCTTTAGTCCGCAGGCTTCAATTAAAAAACCAGCCGAGGTAGTATATTCTGGGGTACCTATTGTCATGGCTTGGCTTTTTTGAATATTTTGGAAAACACAGCCGGCCGAACTATCAGTTGGGTGTTTTTTTTGTCGAAATTCAATGACATTTTTGGCTTTTAACCAAAGAGATTGTTTATTATTTGATTTTTTTAATTTGAAAACTACCGAAAGAATTATATTATCATTTAAATTATTTTGCGCAATAACAAAATCGCGAACCCTTTTATCGTGCCAGTGGGCATTTACTTTAACTGCGCCGCCGACACTACCCGGAAGACCTAAAAATTCTTCTAGTCCCTCTAAATTCTCTTCGAGTGAAAAACGGACTAATTGATTAAAAGAAGCGCCACTATCGGCCTCAACTAGAACATCACCAATGCCTATTTTTCCTTTTTCCATTTTCCCTTTATAGCTTAAAATTTTGATTCCGCGGCAATTATTCTTAATGACTAAACCTTTAAATCCGTTGTCACTGATTAAAACATTTGATCCACCTCCTAGGATAAAGTAGGGTAAATGTAAATTATCGGATAATTTAACTGCTTTAATAATTTCATCTTGAGAATTGGCCGTAAAATAGAAATTAGCCGGTCCACCGATTCGAAAAGTTGCATGGGAAGACAAAGGTTCATTAACCAAAATTCTTCCTTTCCCCAATTTTTCTTCTAACTCACTTAATATATCTACTTTATTCATATATGATATATCTATATATCAAATGGAATTATATCAAATCCCCGATATTTATTGATATCAGAAATAATTATGTAATTTATATATATCTCCAGCTCCCATAGTTATTATTATATTGCCAGTCTGCAGATAAGTTTGTAAATAATTGGCAATTTTATCTATCCCCGCGATATAACGTACTTTTGGGTGATATTTACCAACCTCAACACTAAGAAGTTGAGAACTGACTGTTGGATCCGGCTTTTCTCTGGCTGACGAGTATATATCGGTAATGATTACCTCATCAGCATCACTAAAACTTCTGGCAAACTCCGAAAATAAAGCTTTTGTCCGTGAATAGGTATGGGGTTGGAAAATACAAATAATTTTTTTATCTGGATACCAGCTCCGGGCGGCTTGTAATGTATTTTTAATTTGATCTGGATGATGAGCATAATCATCATAAAATATTGCTCCATTAAGTTCCTTAATTTTTTCAAACCTGCGCATAGTTCCTTCGTAGGTTGATAATGCTTCCTTTATTTTATCCCAGGAAATTCCTATATAATTAGCAGCAACTGATGCAGCTAAAGCATTTGCCACATTAAATTTTCCGGGAATTGCCAGAGAAAATTGTCCGATATCTAATTTCCTGGAAAGAATATGGAACCAGGTATGACCTTCTATGGCGTAAACTCGTTGAATTTGATATTCGGCTGATGGAGAAAAACCATAGGTTATGACTTTACAATTAACTTGTTTTAAAATGTTACGTACGCATTGATTATCAATATTAGCGATTAAAAGACCATCTGGTACAATTTTTTCACAAAATGAAGCATATGATTGACAGATATGGTCAATATTTTTATATACATCGGGGTGGTCAAAATCAATATTGGTAATGATCGCTATCTCGGGTTTTAACCATAAAAATCTTGGGGTTGGATCTTGATTGGGATCGGTAATATATTCATCCGCTTCAACGACAAAATAGTCACCTCTACCAGCATGACCTGGGCTGCTTAAACTTTTAATCTGTCCGCAACCTATAGCGAATGAGGGGTCCAAGTTGGCTTTTACTAATATATGTGCCAGAATTGCAGCTGTCGTGGTTTTTCCATGATTTCCAGCGATAGCTAGACATTTTTTTCCATTAATAAATTCAGATAAGGCTTGGGCATGCATCAGAACTTTTAGCCCTAAATTTTTGGCAGCTTGCGCCTCTGGGTTATTCATTCCCTGATGGGCCCCGGTAACAATTACCAAATCTGGTTTACCTTTTATATTTTCTCTTGAAAATCCCAGAGATGATTTAATCTTATATTTTTCTAAGATTTCTTTTGTCGGGAAATCCTCATCAATATCTGATCCGGTTACTTTGCTACCCTGCTCTTTAGCCACAATCGCCAAGGCCGTCATCGCCACCCCTTTTATTCCAATAAAATGAATATATTTATATAACATAGATGATTAACGTAATTTACCAATAAATGACAACATCTCGCCGAAAGGACTCTTATCTTTTTGACTCCGTCGATAAGAATAAAAATGATTTTGATAACAATGGGTGCAAAAATCGAGTGTTTCAATATTATCTTTCTTAACGCCACTTTCAATAAGTTGAAAATAATTTGTCAGTCCCAAATCTAGATGATAACTATTATGGAAATACGTTACAATTTCGTTATTTTTAATAAATTCTTTCTTAAAAAGATTAGCTCGATCTTTTTCAACATTATAACAACACATGCCAATATGGGGTCCAATGGTAACTATTAGATTGTCTGCTTGTCCTTTTAAGTCTTGGATTTTCTTAATCATTTTTTGACTAATCCGCAGGAGAGTTCCTCGCCATCCGGCATGGACAACGCCAATTATTTTTTGTGTTGGTTCGTAAAATAGGAGTGGAACACAATCCGCTGTTCTAACACCAATGATAATTCCTGTACTAGAAGTTAAAAGACCGTCAACTCCACTGCTAATCTTGTTAGTATGACTTTCATCAACAAAGGATATTTTATCGCCATGTATTTGCTCCGGCAAAATAAATGATTTCATTTTGGAAGAATTATTAGCAATCCATGCTTGAGCGTCTCCATCCTGACGGGTAGTAAATCCATGTGTGAGTTCTTTAAACTGATGGAGTTTTTTTGAATATAACATACTATAATTGAGATAGAGCTTTATTTACTGCTACATAATCACTCCAGGGATTTTCATTAGTCCCCCGGCATAAACTTTTTTCGTGTCCTTTACCGGTTAATATCAATAAATCATCCTTTTGGGCTAAGCTAATCGCTTTATTTATCGCATCTTGTCTGTCAGAAATCTTATATATTATGGCATTCCCCATCATAAATTTTCTATTTTGAATTACTCCTTTTTCTATCTCGCACATTATTTGGCTATTATCTTCTGTCCGATAGTCTTCCTCTGTAAGGATAATAATGTCATCATATTTAGCCGCTATCTCACCCATAATCGGTCTTTTTTCTTTATCTCGTAAACCGGCACAACCAAAAACATGGATTATTTTTCCTGATATATCTGGTCTTATTGTTGATAAAACTTGTTCCAGAGCATTTGGTGTATGAGCAAAATCTATCATTACCCTAAAATCTCTATTGGTTTTTAAAAAATCAAATCGTCCTAAAACACCTTTAAAGCCTGCTAGTGTTTCCCTAATTTTATCATCATTTATTCCTAGGGTTTTGCAGGTAGCGATTGCCGCTAAACAATTTTGTTGATTATATTTCCCTGGCAGGGGAGTGTGAAACAAAAATTTTGATAAAGTAATGTCTCCCTGTTCGAGTCCATATGATAAAATTTTTGTAATTTTCAATTTTCTAATTTCAAATTTCAAATTATCAAAGGACTTATCATCTTTATTGATAATCGCCCACTCTACCCCTTTGAAGAGCTTTGCTTTTGTCATGACATAATTTTCGTAGGTTTTATGATAGTCAAGGTGTTCATGAGTAACGTTAGTGATAACACCAATTTTAAAATTACATCCGAATACCCTGTTCTGGTCGAGTCCGTGAGAAGTTACCTCTAGGACCAAGTATTTATCTCCCCTATCAACAGCTAAACGGATAAACTTTTGCAATTGCCAAGGTGATGGCGTCGTTACATGGAACGGTAAATCATAATCCTTACCACCGATTTTAGCACCAACCGAGGAAATCATGGCTACCTTTTTACCGGCATTTTTTAGCATTTCATAGATAAGGTTAACCGTCGTCGTTTTTCCATCAGTTCCAGTTACACCAATAACTATTAAATTTTTAGCGGGATAGCGGAAAAAAACTGTGGCCAGGATCGCCACAAAGAGGTGATAAATGTTCTTAAATTTCCGCGGCATGAATATATTATATCAAAAATCCCTGTGTGGTCCCCAAATCATTTCTTCTATTCTTTTTTCTCGAGATACAAAACCTTCTAGATCACTTGCGGCTGATCTTTTTGGTTTTTTCTCAACTGGAGCTACATGTTTCCTAAGTGTAACCTCAAGTGGACCTCCCTCGTCAAATAATCTTTCACCTTTAATGACAACTATTCTTATCATAACCCAGATTATATCATATTAAAAATTTTTACTCCTGTGGCGGGATACCGTAATAGTTAAAAAGATCTTTGGATATATCAAAAAACAATGGTGCGGCAGTTTCTGAACCCCACGGAGACGATGTCGGTTCGGTTAATCTGACTAACATAACAAATTTCGGTTTATCTGCTGGTGCAAAACCGACAAAAGAAGCAATTGTTCTCTTGGCATCGTAGTGTCCTGCCACTGGTATTTGGGCTGTACCTGTTTTCCCAGCAATTCTATATCCTTTTGGTTTTGCCCATTTCGCCTCACCATTATCTACCGCTGAAATCATGATCTCTTTAACCATTGAGGCAGTCTCTGGTTTAACTACTTGACGAATAGCTTTTGCTTTAATCTTAATCTTTTTACCTGTTTCGTCTTTAATATATTCAACAACGTGAGGTTCCATTAACTTTCCGTTATTGGCAATTGCACTAACAGCTTTTAACATTTGCATCGGTGTCACGGCAATCCCCTGCCCAAAACTAGCTGTAGCGAGATCAATTTGTGTCCAATCATTAGCTTCTCTTATCGATGCTTGTTCTTCTTCTTGAAGATCAATATCAGTTTTTTGACCAATCCCAAAATTTTTTAAATACTCTAGCATTTTTTCTTTACCTAACTTTTTCCCGATCCATACCATACCTGTATTACAGGAATGTTGAATAATTTGCGTTACTGATTCTGGGCCATGATACTTATCATTCCAGGTTTTAATCGTATATTCACCGATCGTAACTGGTCCGTCATCTTGATAAAGATCTAATGGTTTAATTACTCCAGCATCAAGAGCCGATGATAAAATAATCACTTTAAATGTTGAACCAGGTTCGTATAGATCAGCTACCACAGGATTTTTAAAAAGGTCTGGTGAGGTAATTGAGTATTCTGTCGGGCTATAATTTGGCCATGAGGCCATCGCTAAGATTCCCCCATTCTCGGGATTCATAACCACCACGCTCCCCTGTTTAGCGCCGTACTTTTGAATTCCCTGTTCAAGTTTCTTTTCGATTATATACTGAATTGTTCTGTCTAAATAAAGAAATAGGTTTCTGCCATTTTGAGGTAATTTTTCATTTCTTCCGCCTAATATTATCGGTATTCCCCTAACGTCCTTTTCTTGTTGTAAACTTCCGGCTCTACCACGCAATTCTAAATCATAAAATCCTTCTATGCCAAAATACCCTTTATCTTGACCATTATTATCACTACCAACAAAACCTAGAAGCTGTGCGGCCATTGAGGATTCAGGATAATAACGGCTATCTTCACGACTCCAGCCAATTCCGGGGATTGATAGGGTTTTTATTTGATCTATTTTATCCTGATTAACTTTATGAGCAAGAGCCAACCAATATAGATCAGGTGATATCTTAGCCGAGATCGATGCTTCAGGAACATCTAATATCTTGGCTAACTTATTACTAAAACTTGGTAGTGTTTTTTTAAGTTCAGCATAGACCAAATATGCCGTATCATTAGACACAATCGGAAATTCATCTTGGGAAAAAATTTCTCCTCGGCTGGCAGGAAGGGTTAAGGTTTCAAAATATTGACTCTCTGCCTCGCTTTTTAGCCGATCAGCAGAAATTAATTGCCAGTATACTAATCTAGCAATAATTAGACCAAAAAAAGTAAGAAAAACAACCAGGAGTATTCTACCGCGTATTAACATTAAAATTTCCTGCTGCCACTGGATATTCCGGCGATAGATAATAAGAATCAGGTTTTACAAAACCAGCATCAGCAGCCCTCTGGGCAATTTTAATTAATGAAGAGTAGGAGGCAATTTTCTTTTCCATAAGCGAATTCTCATCCTTAAATAATTGTTTTTGTTGTTCCATCTGATTAATATTTAGGCCAGCTGCAGTCAAATGATTTGCTACAAACACCTGCGTGAACAGGAGTATAAAAATAAAGATAATATTTATAATCGTTAATTTTGACATTTAATTTTTTATGGCAATCCGTAATTTTGCGCTTCGTGATCTGGGATTTATAGCAATTTCTCCTTCTGTTGGTGTAATCGGTTTAACATTTAAAATCTGTAATGTTTTATCGCTGGCCATCTCCTTAAAAAAATTTTTTATAATTCGGTCTTCAAGTGAATGAAATGATAAAACTGCTATTCTCCCTTTTTTGTCTAATAATTCCACTGCTTGCGGCAATGCTTCCTTTAAATTATTCAATTCATCATTTACTGCTATTCTTAATGCCTGAAAAATTCTTGTGGCTGGGTGTGTCCGCCCTATTTTCTCCTTTTTCCCTTGTGCTTTCACTAATATCTCTGCCAGCTCATTTGTACTTACTATTGGTTTTATGGTACGGGCTCGAATAATAGCCCGAGCAATTGCCCGAGAATTGTTTGTTTCAGCATATTTATTAAAAAGTTCATATAATTCTCCCTCATTTAGACCATTTATTAACTCTTTAGCAGAAACAGTGAGTTCTTTATCCATTCTCATATCAAGAACGGCATCTTTATTAAAGGAAAATCCCCTCTCGGCTGTTTCTAATTGATGGCTCGATACTCCTAAGTCAAATAAAACGCCTGATACTTTATTAAATCCGTTTTGATTCGCGATTTTTTTTAAATCTTTAAAATTCCCCCTGGCAACCTTTAGTTTAAAATTTGAGATTTGGGATTTAAGATTTTGTTTAACAAATTCTAATGCGTCGTCATCTTGATCAATTCCTAGTACCGTCCCGCCCCTTTTTAATATTTCCCCGGTATGTCCTCCTCCGCCGATGGTAGTATCGATATACTTGTTGTTTGATCGAATGTTTAATCCGTCAATTGTCTCATTTAAAAGAACAGGTATATGATAATTATCTGTTACCATCTTTTGTTTTATTTTGATTATCAATCTTGGACTTTTCACCGATATCGCTAGTTTTATTTAAAAGATCTACCAATCTTTCTCTCATTTTTTGGCCGTTAATTAGAGCTGCCACAGTGGTTATCACCCTCCTTTCATTACTTTAGATTTTTAGAGTACTCTTCCCATTTCTTACTTTCCCAAATTTCAAAGTGATCCGCCGCTCCTATTATTGTTACTTCTTCATCTTTAATACCTGCGTATTCAACCATCATTTCTGGCATAACAAATCTTCCTAAAGAAGCGAGATCAATTACTTGAGCGTTATATGACATTTTTCTTCTTAAATCTCGACTCCCGCTGTCAGTAAAAAAAGGTCGAGTAAGTTCTGGTTTGACTACTTCCTCCCAGTCTTTTTCACGAAATCCAAAAATACATTCCTCTAAACCAATAGTTAGAACCACACGGTCGCCACCTATCTCATCTCTGATTTTAGCGGGCATGGCAACGCGATTTTTTCCAATTAATTTTGTCTTATACGTCCCTAAAAACATATCTCTTGCTCCACTTTTATACCTTTTTATTCCTATTTATTCCATTTTGATACCATTTGTACAGCTTGTCAAGAGGTAAAATAAGCGAAGAGCCCTATTTCACGCCCACACTACCAATAGGGTTGTATGCAGAGTCTATCTACTAGAGTGGTATCTACATCTTATAGTTCGTAATCCTGGTAGAATCCGGTTGCTGGTCCGCTAGATTTATTAAACTTTAAAGTCAGGGAAACTTTTGTCACTCCCTCATCATAGACACAAACGTTTCTTGAACAGGTTCCTAAAAGAACATCCCGTAGTATTGAGTCTTGGTTTTTAATTTCCATTTTACCTAAAACACCTCTAGGTAAACCTGCTTTTGTGGTATAAGAGATTTCATATTCGATTGATATTACACTGCTGGGTATTTTTGATACTTTTAAAATTACAGCTTTTTTATCATAATGGGCGGTTAAACTGACATCAACGCCCTTTTCTTGATTCTCTGGTAATGAAAAATTAGTCGTATTTTGAGGCCCGGGAGTAGCAGTTAGATTGGATGAGGTTGATCTACTTCGCCAAAAAAGAATACCAATTATCAATATTATTATAATAATTGGTACTGATATTAGGATCGCTTTCCTCATATTTTTCCCTTTCTATAGAGTCTCTTTAGTTATTAGAGACTCTTAAGCCCTTTCGAAGTACTCCCCGGTAATAGCGGGAGAAACGAAGGAGGGCAGTTGTTTTAGTAACTTAATTTTTCAATAAAATAATTTTTTAAATCAACTATTTTAATTTTTTCCTGTTTAGTAGTATCTCTATCCCTAATCGTAACAGTCTTCTCTTTTAGTGTATCAAAATCAATAGTTACACACCAGGGTGTACCTATTTCATCTTGAGCAAAATAACGTTTTCCAATATTCCCCCGATCATCCCAAGCAACATAAAACTGAACTCGGAGTTCGCAGTAGATTTGACGGGCGACTTTAACCAGCTCTTCCTTATTAGCCAATAGCGGAAAGACGGCCACTTTAACAGGTGCTAGTTTAGGATGAAGGCTTAAAATGACCCGTTTACCATCATCCTTATAGGAATTAATCAGCAAAAATAATGTAGCCCTGTCAATTCCTCCTGATGTTTCAATAACCCATGGAGTAAATTCCTCACCTGTTAAATCATTTTTATAATGTAATTTATGATTTCCAAGGTCAAAATCTCCGCGGTGATGAATTCCTTCAAATTCGCTCCATCCAAAAGGAGCGTTATATTCAATATCTTCTGCTTTTCGAGCGTAATGCGCCCGCTCATTAGGAGTGTGTTGGCGAAATCTAAGTTTGTTTTTATCAAAACCTAATGATAAATACCATTTTAGTCTTTCGTTTTTCCAATATTCAAAAACTTTGTCACCGTTTTTTTCATCAGGCTTAATAAAATATTCAAGTTCCATTTGTTCAAATTCACGACTTCTGAAGGTAAAATTACCCGGAGTAATTTCATTCCTAAAGGCTTTCCCGATTTGAGCAATTCCAAACGGAATTTTTATCCGTGTAGAATCAACGACGTTGCGAAAATTGACAAAAACACCCTGGGTAATTTCCCCCCGAAGATAAGCTTTTGTTTTACTATCCTCAATAGTTCCGATATATACTTCTGTTAAAAGATTAAATTTCTTTGGTTCAGTTAATTCCCCTCCACAATCAGGACACTTATCTTTTTCCTCTAGTTTATCTGCTCGGAAGCGATGATGACATTGTTTACACTCAACCAGTGGATCGGCAAAGGCACTCGTATGCCCAGAAGCTTCCCAAACCTTTGGATTCATAATAATGGCTGCATCAATGCCTACTACGTCATCGCGCTGGTGAACCATAGAATTCCACCATTCTCTTTTTAAATTATTTTTTAGTTCTACTCCTAGGGGTCCGTAGTCCCAAAATCCCCCAAATCCTCCATAGATCTCACTTCCCGGATATATAAATCCCCGCCTTTTACAAAGAGCAGTAATTTTTTCCATTAGATCAGTCATAACTTTAAATATATCCTATTCTTCTATTTTTCTCAATAGTTTTCTACTTTTTAATTTTCTTTCTAAAATATTTTCGATAAAACTTTCGACATCTTCTCCTTTTAACATTTTTGTTCTAGGTAGGTAACCAAGAATCCATAAGAGTTGATTAGAATATTGTTCCCGAGTGTTGATTGGACTACTTATATTAATTATTTCTAGGTTTGTTAGTTTCTCGGTTAACAGTTCAAAGACTTCCCTATTCTCTTGTCTTTCTGGACATAGGCCATCAACTAGTTCACACATATAATAAGCAGTGGCAATCTTTTGTAATTCTTTTTTTAGATTTCCAAAATTAGAAATTGTCTGGGCTTCGGTAAGAATATCAAGAGTTTTCCCTTGAACTAAAAAAATTGTGGATAAATTAAAAACCTCTAGATGGGCCGCTTTTCGGCTTAGAGTCTTTCTGGCACCTGGGGCACGAACATGAATTTTTCCGTAGTGTTTAGTAAAGATAGTTAAAAGACGGTCGGCTTCTCCGAAATTGGATCGTTTAAGGATAATCCCTTCTGTCTTATAGGTTCGCATTAAAAAGTAAGCTTTAGTTCTTTATCGGTTGTCAGAGGAAATTTATCAACTTGTTTGCCATTAACAAAAATATTATATTCATTATTATCTGTACCTGGCTGTTTCTGGATCAGAAGATTGTATGGCTTATTTTTATCTTGCTTAAATGGCAATTTGTACTTAACCATAACCTGGGCTGTCCCTAACGGTTTTACGGTTAAAAAACCTTCAAAGACGGTTTTACCACTTGCTTCACTCGTTATTGGTTTATCTTCAGATCCTTTCATTTCAACTAATTGACTCCCTTTAGGAACATATACCCTTAACCAGTTTGGCATAGGTCCATTAAGACATATACCGCCTAATTCTAAATTACATCCTGGTGACTCGGCGGCAGGATTTTTATAATTAATTGTTAAAGTAGCCGTAATTGATCCGTCACTTTGCGTTTGATATTCTTGTTTTACTGTTTGGGTAACAAACATATTGGATTTGGCGCCGCCTAAATTTGCATTATTCACATGAAGATAATCGCCAGTGGTCTCACGGATTCGACCACCCATATTAAACGCTTCAATCCCCTTTTGAGCTTGAAGATCATGCATATACATTAAAATATGTTTTTGCTGTATTTCCGAAATACCCATTTGGACTAACTTTCCCCAGTATTGACCCGGAGAGACGCCTAGGGCTTTTTGCATAATTTGATACATTAAAACTCCGATAATATCCTTTCGATTCTCCCGAATATAGCCAACTCTTTCTCCGGTGATGGCTTCTAACTCATAAATTACTTGGGGGCATCCGTCACAACGCTTGTCTGGTTCGGCGGTAAAGTTTGTCCCATAAGCAGGAATAGCTCCAAGTATTTTCATTGCCTCGACTAGAACATGCGTATCAACAGCGATGATACCGTCAAGTTTTTCAGGATTTCCACCGACTGATTTATAGAACGTTTCAAATTGTTTCATTGAGGTAACAAAGTCCGGATCAAAATTAGTATCCCTAATATATAATTTATAAACTTTTAAATGGTCAATAAATGGTTTTGGGGGCTGTATAGTGCTAGAATAACCACTACCTAACTTATAAATATCATCAGCTACTTCGACTTTCATCTTGCCTTTATCAACATTAAAAATGGCATAGGCAGTCATAAAACCACCAGTCGGTCGCAGTTCCTTATCATTTTGGAAAATAATAAAATACCTTTTAGGAGAATCCGATCCTAACAGTTTTGGGGTAACTTCAAGCAAAGGTTTGGCAGATATAAACATTGTCGTTATATCGTTAGTCATTGTCTTAAAGTTGCTAATTTGACTACGCGGAGTAAATTGCCTGAATTTTTCTGGATAACGGTTGGGATCAATACTAGATATTTCTTTTTTTACTATCTCAATTTTGGGAGAAATTTCGCCTAATTTGGGAATAATTTTATCGAGGGTAGCAACTGCTGTTTGAATTCTTTCGTCAGTTGATTTCGATACAAAAGTTGATTTCCCTTTAAGTCCCAAAAGGTCGGTATAGGGAATAATACCTTCAATGGCGATTTCTCCTGCATCTAGAGCAGCCAAACCTGCTTTGATCAAATGATCACCATCTTTCCAGTAATTGCCGACAAATGGTACGTATCCTGTCCAGGCAAGTGCCTGGTAACTTTTTTGGGTTGATAGAAGTTGGGTCCGGGTTTCTTTGATTTTTTCTTCGGCTTTTGGTATATCCTGTTTTTTTATCGCATCATATACTTCTTTGGCAATCTTATAAGTTGTTAATGTCTGGCTATAGATGTTTTTTGCCGGTAAAGCGATCAAAACACCTATAATAATAAATATAATTGCAATACCAATTAATATGGAAATTAATAACTTTATCGGAAAACGTCTAGTCCGAGGAAGGACAGCTTTTGTATCTATAATTTTCGGTTGTTCTTTAACAACCGGAGTTTCCAGATTAATTTTTGGTATATCGTCATCCATATAAATATTTTACTTGATTATACTAATTGATTGCAATCTTTAATTTATACTAGACGGCTCCTTTCCCGGAAATCATTGCCCAGGGGCTTTTTAATAATATTTGTATATCATCAAAAATACTTTGTTTTTTTGCATATTCTGCATCCATTTGGATTCTCTTATCAAAATTTACCGCTGATCTTCCGGAAACTTGCCAGGCTCCGGTTATTCCGGGTTTTACTGATAGTACGACTTTTACTAAATCTTGTGTTTCTGGATATTTTTGCTGTTGCTCTTCAAGTTCATCTGGGTAATAAGGACGTGGACCAACCAATGACATGTCTCCCTTAATGACATTAATAAGCTGTGGTATTTCATCAAGAGAATGTTTGCGAATAAATTTGCCTACTCGAGTAACTCGGGGATCATCTTTTAACTTATAACTTTCCTTTTTATATTCTTCATATAAATCCTTAAATTGGGGATTTGTTCTTAGCATCCGATGGGCATTGACGATCATGGAACGGAATTTATAAAGCTTAAAAAGTCTACCATGACAACCTACTCTTCGTGGAGTATCCGCGAGTGTCGGTCCGGATGAATCTAACTTAATAGCTACGGCAGTAATTAAGCAAATAGGCAGAAAGATAATTCCCAGAATTATTGCCCCACCAATATCAACACTTCTTTTTATTAGATAATACATACAATTATTAAGTTAGGTTACTGTCTTCTGTTTCTGCCAGATGTTCAACAAGTTTTTTAATTTTTGGCACTGAATCTTTATGACAGACAAGGGTAACATCTTTAGTATTAACTACCAAATGCCCCTTAAGATCAATCGTGGTTAATAATTGGTCGGTATAGTTATAGACCAAACAATCCTGACAATCTTTTATCAAAACTTTGCCTTGGGTTACATTCTGCTCTGGAGATGTTTGCAGTGCTTCTTTCAAAGCTTCCCAGGCGCCGACATCACTCCAACCCAAATCTACAGCGGCAACTTCAGCTATCTCTGGAGGAATTTGTTCAAGAATTACATTATCAAAACTAATTTTTGGCATTGTTGGATATATATTTTCAAGAATCTGATTCTTTGAAGGTTTTGATAACGAATTTTTGATTTTTATAAGATCTTTGTACATCTGTGGAGCATACTTTTTATATTGATTAAGAATAAATTGCGGCGTAGAAATAAAATAACCAGGATTCCAAGCATGATGCCCGCTTTTGAAATAATTATTAGCTGAAGCAAGGTCTGGCCGATAGTGCCAGCTTTTAAATTTATAAAAGGTAATTCCCTTGTCAGTTTTGATCTTATCGCCAAATTCTATCCACCCTAAATTTTGCGAAGCAAATCTTGGTTTTTGTCCTAAAAAAATAATTTTATTAGGATTTTTTTTAAGATTATCTTCAGCCACGCTTAAAACCTTTTTAAAAAGATCAATCTTTTTAACCAGATGATCACTCCAGAGTATGGCAAAGGGACTATGGGGATCTAGGCTGGCTAACACTGTCGTTACCAACCCAACTGCAGGACCGACATCACGCATTTCTGGTTCCAAAATAATATTATCAGAGGGAATATCGGGTAGTTGTGTTTTTACTAAATCGCCGTATTGTTTATTAGTGGCAATATAAATATCGGACCAGTCAAAATCAGGTCTTAAACGGTCAACCGATAATTGTAAAGTTGATTTGTCTCCGATAACTTTTTCAAATTGTTTAGGATAAGATCTTCGAGAAACCGGCCAAAGTCTTGTACCAACTCCACCGGCAAAAATAACTGCTTTCATTTTATATACTCCTTTATTATATCAACAAATTTTTCTCTGAAAATTGCTGGTGAATATTTTTTAGCATTATCATAACAGTCTTTGCTTTGATAATGATTTTGGTTAAAATTTCGAACTTTGGCAATTAATGCATCAACTGTTTGCGGATAAAAAAACTCACCGGTTTTCCCTGGAATAACTGTTTCTAGGGCTCCGCCAGCCTTAAAAGCAATAACCGGCCGGCCGCAAAGTTGTGTTTCAACAATAACTAGTCCGAAATCTTCTTCTCCGGGAAAGATTAAAGCCCGACATTTCTGATAGTAAGATAAAAGTTCACTGTCTGTCAAATTTTGGCCTAAAAATTCAATATTTGACTTAGCTAAATTCCTTAATTTATTTTCTTCAACTCCGGAACCGACAATTTTCAACGGTAATTTTAACTCATTAAAAGCATTTATAGCAATATCAATTCTTTTATAGGGAACCAGGCGGGATACGACAAGAAAATAGGGTTTAGGGTCTAGGGTATAGGATATAGTATCTTTCTTTCCTTCACTAAACCCTAAATTCGCTGGTGGATATATCACCGTTGCTTCCCTTTGATAATATTTTTTTATTCTATCAGCCACATTTTGTGAAATAGCGATAAAATAATCCGGTCTTTGAGCAGCAATCTGATCCCATTTTCTTAACATATTGATAATCGGTAAACTTATAATACGCAAAAAAATATTATTAAAATAGTCATTATATGATTGCCATAAGTAACGGGTGGGCGTAAGACAATAACAAATGTGAATTGTTTTTGGTTGGGTAATTATTCCTTTAGCGGCTTCTGATGTAACTGATATAACCAAATCATATTTATTAAAATTAAAGCTCTCAAATGCAAGTGGCATAAGAAACGAATACCATTCATGGTGATTCCGTGCAAAAGGAAACTTCTGTAAAAAGGAGGTAATTACTTGAGGAAATACTTTAGCCCAGGAAGTTGTGGTTGGATTATACACAGCTGTAAACAGAGGCGCATCAGGATAAATTTCGTGTAAGGCCAAGAGTATTCTTTCTGCTCCCCCCCATTTATTTACCCGATCGTAGACAATAGCAACCCTCATGACCAAACCATTTCGCGCCTCAGAATGCCTGCTTCACCAGCAGGTTTGCATGAGGCAAGAAAAAAGGAATACATGGACTTATTTTATACTAAATTCGGCCTTTTTGTCTAATCAAACGAGTATTCTGCCTTATCACCAATTTTTATTTTTAATCGATTAATCGTTCCACTGTTTACTTCTAAAACTTTATCGAATTCATGCTTGGCGACAATAATTTTAGGTTGTTCGCTGCTTTTTGGATATGGGACATTTTCCACAACATCAACAATTATAGAACCATTAATATAGATAAAATCTAAATCAAATTTCATATCTTTCATCCAAAAACTATAATTTCCTGACTTGGCGAAGATGAATAGCATTCCCTGATTTATGGGGATATTTTCCCTGTATGACAAGCCACGCTCGTGTTCTTCTGCAGTTTTGGCAACTTCTAAAAAGATTTTTTGTTTATTAATGGTTAAAAAGGGCTTTTTGTCCGAATGGGTTCTTAAAAAACTTACGCCCCATAATAATCCTATTATACCAATCAAAGATAATAAAGAGATTTTAAATTTAAAAGACATAAAAATTCGTTTTTATGATAATTTTTTAATCTCTGCCGGTAATTGGCTAAAATTATTAATATTAGCGTCAGCCTCTTTAAAGATTTTACCGGAAACGCCATAAAAAGTTATGAACTTCATACCTAAACTGCTGGCTGCCTGAAAATCAATTAAACTATCTCCTATATAAACGGCGTTTTCCGGCTTTTTATCAAGCCTTTGTAAGGCTATTGATAATGGTTCGGGGTCAGGTTTTGGCTTTTGATAATCCTCGTAAGAAACGATAACATTGAAAACGTTTTCCAGCTTTGCTTTTTTAATAAATCCTTCGGCACCGATCTTTAATCGTCCAGTAACTATGCCTAATGCATAGATCGATTTTAACTCCATAATTATTTCCCCAACATACGGAGTAATATCCATCAAATCGTAATTGTATTTATCTTGACCAAATTTGAAAATCTCTTCTACCTTTTTTGACGACGCTTGAGTAAAATTTCTGATAACATCCCTCATTGCCAGACTAAAATATTTTTCCCGATACTCATCCAGAGAGACAAATTCGTAACCGAAATTTTTTAAAATCCGCCAATAGAAATCATGGTTAGCTTTCAAGGAATCAGCTAAAACACCATCGATATCAAAAAGAATGGCTTTAATCATCATATTTTATATATTTCTAATGTTTCTTCTGCTAGTTTCTTCCAGGAATATTTTTGAGACTGCAATAATCCCTTTACTATTATTGTTTGTTTATTATATTGATCAGACACTACTATCTTCATTTTATCGGCGATATCATTTGCATCATTGGTATTAAAATAAATTGCCGCATCACCGTATATCTCATGAAAAACCGGGATATCAGAACAGATAACCGGACAACTATTAGCCATGGCTTCAACTCCTGGCAAGCCAAAGCCTTCCATTAGCGAAGGGAAAATTAATGCCAGAGCATTTTTATATAAATCTTTTAGTTCTTCATGTGTTGCCGAACCATAAAAAATAACTTTATCCACCAGACCCATCTGGTTAACTTTTTCTTTTAATTGTTGGTAAAAATAGTCATCCGGCCCGACTAATATCAACTTAGTAATTAGTACTTGATGTTTAATATTTAAAATTGCTTCCAGTAATTTTTCGAGGTTCTTATGGGGATAGGCATTACCTACATATAATAAATATTTCGTGTTAAGTTTGAAGTCAGGCTGCTTCATAGGTTACTGCGATTTTCTCTGGATTAATTTTATAATGATCGATAATTTCTTGTTTTGTTGTTTCTGATACAGTAATTACTTTAACCGCTCGACGAAGCGCAACCCACATTACTAATTTATAACCCAATCGCTTAGTCTTATATATTATCCAAGGTAATGTAGAAGCTTCGCCTGTATCAAAATGGTCTAAGATTAAATCATGTATCGTTACGATGAATTTCCCCGGATATAGAATAGGAATAGAAAAGTAAGGAAAATGGACCAAATCTAAATGTTCTCTCCAAATAATCCAAGGCATAACGATTTGTTCTCTTAGGGAGTGCCAACGGATATCAACAATTTTTTGCCGGTAGTTAGCAACTGGCAGCTGGTTAGTAATATTCTCATCTGTAAAAATTACATATTGGTTTCCGGTATCAATTTCACCAAGATTTTTTATTAATTCTTGTATGTAACGGCCTACGCCTGTCTGATTCCATAGTCTGGCATCAATACCGATTCGCCGAAAGTCTTTATTTGTTTTCATGTTCAACTTCTATTATCTAGTCAATAATAAGGGATTTTTTTACATTTATAGTAGATAGAATAATTCGCGTAATAATTGTCGGATATCGATGCCGATAATGTTTGTTGTAAAAGATTTTCATCGTCTCAAAGAACTGAATTTTAGCCATTTTTCTAATATTTTTATCCTCCTGATTGCGACCGCTTCTTTTTTTGAAATGGATTATCTTTACTTCTGGATTAAACATAATTTTCCAACCAGCGGCTTTAATCCGATATGACCAATCTAAATCTTCACCATACATAAAATAATCCTCATCAAGTAAACCGACTTTATCGATAACCTCTTTCTTAATTAAATAGAAAGCACCGGTTGGCGAATCAATCTCGTGGAATTTATCTATTGATAAGAAGCCTAAGTGATATTGGCTAAACAATTCTGATTTAGGAAATAATTTCTCCAATCCTAGAAAATATGACAATGAAGCCCACGGCGTAGGGAATCCACGATGGCAGGCCGGATCTAATTCTCCATTTGAAAGCTCAACTCGACACGTTGCTACTCCAACTTGTGGATTCATATTCAGAAATTGAATCATCGCTGTAAGTGTCTTCGGATAGACAATCGTGTCCGAATTTAATAAGAGGATATATCTCCCGCTGCTGGCTTTTATACCTAAATTATTAGCTTTCGCATACCCAAGATTCGCGTTATTTTCGATTATCTTTAAATTATTAAGTGTTAATCTTGAATTTCTGATTTCATTTATTGAATTATCAGTTGATCCATTATCAACAACGATAATTTCCGAGTTGATACTTCTTGTTGCCTCTACCAATGACTTAAGACACTCAACTAATAAACTTTTAGTATTAAAATTTACAATAATTATTGATAAATCAACCATTGTCATTTAAAAATTTTTCTAACTTGGCGCCGATGATTTTCCAGTCGTAATTGTTAACAACAAATTCCTTAGCATAATCAACCATTTTGCTATATTTAACAGGATTCTTTAGGATATCTTCGACCGCATCGACAATTTCATCAGTAGAATCTTTTATAATCATTAATTTTGCATCAAGACCCTCTGCCCCAATTGAGGTAGTTACCACTGGGATATGATTAACCATTGCCTCAAGAATTTTATAACGCGTACCCCCGCCACTTCTTAGCGGAGCCAGTAAGATGTCGGTTATCTGATAAATATCCCTAATATCATCAACCTTATCATTTAATGAAATTGCATCATTTAAATAATTAAATAGCCATTTAGGAGCTTTTTTACCAACTATTAATAATTTTGCTGACGGAACTTTTTTTATTATCTTAGGAAAGATTTCTTTAATTAACCATTCGACTGCCTGGACATTCTGAAACCAGGAAAAATTCCCAACAAATAATATATTCCCAGTTGGTCCGATATTCTTTGAGGTAAAATGAGAAGAATCAACTCCATTAGGGACGATAACAATATCGCTTCTCCCGGTTTGTTCCTCAATAATTTTCTTATCATTCAAGGACATGACAGCAATCTTATGAGCCCGATGCCATGATTTTATTTCCCAAATTTTCATCTTTAGAATATCTATTTTCATCGGCACCCAAAGGATAATTTTTTTCCAAAAAGGTAAGACATGAACATAACTTTGATAGGCCAAATACTCAATATTTTGTTCGCTGAGATAAATACTGGGGGAATCTAGGGGAATTTTATCCATCAAATAAAAACATTCACAATAAATGGCATCATAACCTTTAATATTTTCAATTAATGGCTTATTTAGACCATATAAATTCATTATCAGTGGTTTAAGTGAAAAAAAGGTCCTCACCAACGATTGGAATTGCCAAGGGTTATGTTGCCGATGGATAACATATACTTGTTGGCATATTCTTTGTATTTGCGAAATATACTGCTTTTCGTTTTCGTTACGAATATAAGCCACCAGAGTTACTTGATGATTTTTCGCTAATTCTTTTAATAAATTATAGGCTCGTATCTGACCACCGCTTATTAGTGGCCAAGGGAAAATCGGTGTTAAAAAAAGAATTTTCATAATTTATTATTTTAGTTTTACAATAACAAACCGATCATTTACTACCAGTGGGGTCCATCGTTTGAGGACATATTGAGTTTCAAGATCCTTAACATTTGTATTTACATAATAATTTGCCCCCAGGGCAATTTTCTTTTCAATTTCAAAACCAACTGGCCAACCTTGACGATTTGTCTGATAAAGAAAGGCCGTATCTCCTCCGTATGGAGCGATTACTTTAGCATTTTTTTGCGTCAATCTGTCAACAGTTAAACCAGCCTCAACCATGGCCGGATTGTTAATCCAATAATAGCTTCTAATATCGTGCCAGGAAAAGAGGATCCCGACAACAATACATACAATGACAGCTATAATACTAAGATAACGATTTAATTGATTAGTACTATTAATTAAATAATCAATTCCCAAACCAACAAAGATTGATATTACCGGAAGCCAAATTATCTGATAATAATCATGTTGGACATTTCCTCGTGCAAAAACAATTGCATAAAAAATCGTTCCTATTAATAATAATAGGTAAACTATAGATTTTTGTAATGATCTTGATATTAATCCTAAAAGAAAAGGAATTACTAACCAATAACCTAAAATTAATTTAGCTAATCTTTCGCCTAATAGCCAATAAAAATAGGCTCCGGAAAAGCGAATATTACCGCTGTTTAATAACCACTCGTTAGCAGGAATTCCTTCGGGATATTGCAATATCCAAATACGCCACCAAGCAAATCCAGCAAACGCGAAGACAGAAAATATGATGATCCTAAGAAAATAATATAAGTTTGCTTTAAATTCTTTTAACCAAAAATAAATAAACGGTACTAATAAAAAACCAGCCATAGGTTTAGTTAAGATAGCTAAACCGGCAAAAATACCCATACCCAAAATTCTCCATTTCCCTGATATCCCAAAACGTAAAGCGATCCAAATCCCTCCTAAGGCCCAGAAAACTGCCAACATTTCGGGTAATATCACCCGACTGTAATAGATACAGTAGGGTAAAAAGCCAAAAATAAATGCCGAAGATATCGCCGCTAAAAATCCTGAGTATTTTTTTACTAAATCATATAGAAAAAACATAATTCCCATTGAGGCAAGAATACTTATTAAACGTAAACAAAATTCTAAAGATATTCCTCCGAAAAATTTTAACAATTGATAAAGTGCCACGGCCATAGTTTGATAAATGGGGAATTCTACCATTCTGAAACCCTGCGGATTGTCTTTCCCTGACTGGACATTTGATAAATCATCATAGCGTGGTTGAAGGGGGGTAAATCCGAATTTAAGGAAATTGCGAGCGACAGCAGCTGTGTCAGCCTGACGCCATGAATGCCAATCGGCAACAGGGTTATTTATATGATATAACCTGACAATAAACGCTCCGAAAAAAATTGTCAATAATAATACAATCTGTATTCTGTTCATAAAATAGAAAAATTAAGGATAACAGGGCTTGATGGTACACTTTTTCCTTTCAATTAACATGCCCCTGGAATCAAACTCAAATACTTTCTCATTAGGTAGACCCTGGATCAAATCCAATGCTTCATCAACATTAGACATTTGATATACATCAATATTAGGATTGCGGAATTTAAACCAAAGAGCGTCGTTTAAGCCTGTCGGGAAAACCCAGGCATCTCCTTGGCGAATTGGAACATTAACAAAATAAAGCTGCATCTTCTGTTTTGTCCAATAATCTGAATAAACAGCATCAGTCGATGATAAAAATCTCTTGGTTTTTTCACCAGCGTCAAACCAATCTTTTTCTCCTTTTTGTATCTGGATTAAATGAACAAGTGAAAATATAGATATAAAAATTGTGATAACGGCCAATCCGGTTAATTTATCGTCAATAACTAATAAATAATCATAAAGTTTTTTCATAAAAAATACTAAAAGCAGTATAAATCCAACCGATGATAAATAACTATAACGAGATGCGATATTTCCCAGTCCTAAAAATGGTAATAAAGCTAGAATAAAAAACCAACAGGCAAAACTAACTATCTTCCTCTCTTCTTGATTAATTTTTTTAACAAGTGTTCGATAAAAGACTATTAATATAAAAAATAACAGAATCGAAACTAATATTCCTAAAACTGGATATATTTTTGAAAAGTTTCGAAATCCTTGATAAATTGGTAACGACGCTGGACCTAACAGTGTTAAAACTAAGTAACCGAAAATGTTAACCACAATATTAAACGGTAATTTAAATACATTGTAAGCATAATCGCCGTTAAACCAATGACTATTGGCAAAAAAACGAATTACGAGATATGGCAGTATTGTTAATAACAATATTTTGTTTTGAGTATTATCGAAGATATTTTTAAGAGAATATTTTTCCTTAAAA
Organism: Candidatus Gottesmanbacteria bacterium; assembly: GCA_043801155.1. Lineage (GTDB taxonomy): Bacteria > Patescibacteriota > Microgenomatia > JAMCYU01 > JAMCYU01 > JAZDMI01. The sequence goes on along the minus strand of JAZDMI010000011.1, from coordinate 6,843 downwards.
ATACATTGGTACATAATAATAATTAACGGAGCAACCACACCTAGTTCATGAAAAAGCACACTGATAAAAATGGAGAGGCATGAAATTATAAAGTAAATGGTTTTTTGTTTTTCTTCCCAAAGCATAAACATCCATAAACTTAAAAGTATAAACATAACAGTAAAAAGGTGTCCAACTGAGGAAATCCAAAATATTACTTCAGTGAAGCCGCTTAAAATTAGGAATAAAAATGCCGCCAGGACCGAAAGTAGGAAATTTTTTAGTATTTTTTTTGAGATCAGAAAAAAAAGACTCGTTACGGCAAAGTGGATTAATATCGACATCATATAATAGATTGTTTGATTAAGCCAAAATCCGGAGTACATTAGAAGAAAATATAATTTTGTCCCCGGTCGATAAAAAAATCCATTGGCATTTGTAAAATAATTAATAATCGACGAAAAAATCGATTGATCACTGCGATCTGCAGCCCATCTTAACCAAGTAAAATCGTCACCAATAAAATAATTTTTACCGATGGATGAGAACAAAAGTATTGAAGCTACAAATATATAAATAATAACGGCATATGTTGAGGTTAAAGCAGTTTTAATCTCGTTGATTATGTCCATATTATCTTTTATATAGAAGCTTATTACCCCAACAGTAATTCCCGTTAATAACCAAAGAACATAAGCAACCTTTGACGCTTCAAAAACATCAATAAAGATGGCGTTCAATGCCAAGCCGAATAAACCGGCACTGAAACCGATAACAAAACTTCTCTCGAGTGGAGATTCAATTTCTGGAAGTGTTCTTCTTATATAAATTACAATAATAAAAAATATTCCGATGAAGAAGAAGAAACCTAATAATCCTGATTCACCTAATAATCGCAAATAGTCATTATCAACAGCCAGACTTATTGATGAATATCCGCTACCGAAAATAATATTTCTGGTAAAAGCATCGATTGCCCGCGGCCATTCTCCCTGGGATCTTGTCGTCAATGATAAGTCGTAGGCATGAACCCTTTTTATTAAAAAGGGTCCACGAAAGTCGAAGAATTCCGCTGAGACTGTTGATTCGGGCGGATTATTTAGTTTTGGATTTTTAGATAGATAATCTGTGGGTGTTTCGATAATTGGCGACAGTGGAAGATTAATATAGTCAGTCCCTTGTGGTAGGTTTTCACCTGTAGGAGCATCGGGAAGAATCAACAGCGGCATGGTTGGGGGCAAGGTCATCGAAGAGATTATCCCGGCGGTGGAGGCAATTTTATTATCCCTAATCTCGTCTTGGACGGCTAAATTAACCGCATTCTTATTGGGATAAAATTTTAATTTAATAATTTTATTAGTCAAATCTGTTCTTTGAATTTTGGTGATATGCCCTATTTCTTCACCTGTTTGCGAATTTAGCAGAATATCTACCTCTTTAACTGTATTCCCAAAACGCTGTAATAAGCTTGGTGAAAAAGTTAATAACAATAAAATTACAATTGTTAGAACGGAGAAAGATAATATAATAATACTTTTTTTCCTTTGGACAAGAAGCATTATCATTAACGAAAGCAAGAGGACAAAAAAAGAGATTCTTGAAACCGTCATAAAAAGGAGAATGAAACCAAAAGATATAGTTATTAATAATGAAAATTTGACTAGCCAATTTTTAAATCCAAAAACCATACTGGCTAAAATGGGAATAACCAAAACTAAGTAAGCGGCTAAATCGTAATGCCCTCCAAAAGTTGAGGATATCCGCGATTGGCTGGATAGTTGAACAGCTATTCCTTTAGCAGATTCCTCATTCATTGTTAGATATGCCGGAAATCCAAAAAATTTCTGGCCGACACCATATCCAAACACCAGTAGAAGCGTAATCATTAACACAGTAATAATAGATCGTATTGATCGTTTATCCTTCATTGCCGAAAAAGCCACAAAAAATAAACTCATGTATTCGATTCTTCGTATATAACTTAATAAGGCTACGTTCGGAAAAACATTAGACAACCTCGGGAAAACTAATAAAATACTATGTATTGTTGATATTGCTCCGATAATCCAAAAAAGAAAAATTGGCATAGTTAATGGGGTTTTTAACGAGACCTTTTTAGTAAATAAAAGTATTGTCCAAATGCCAAGAACCAAAAGCACCATAAAATCTTCAGCGCGAATATAAACCCAGGTGTGAGGAACATCGAATAAAGGTATTTTTGGCCAAAGCGGGATAAAAAAAAGAAGAAATCCAATACCAACTTTTAGAAGATTACGGTCAAGCCACTCGAAAAGCTTTTGCATAAGTATTTTTTAAATCCTGGTCTTTAACAATTATACCAAATAGTATGATTCTTACCAACGCGCCGATCTTAAGACAAACTCTAAGGATTGGCATCTGCCAACCTGGTTTATTTTTATTAAAGTAATATTTCAATCCTTGAAATTCTTCGATAATACCCGCTTTTTGATTGTTGATTGATCCACCTTTATGATGAATAATTGAAGATGATGGATCGAAAGCTATCCTAAGTCCTGCCTGATCAAGTCGATAACACCAATCTATCTCTTCCACGTACATAAACATATGTTCATCAAAAAAGCCAATCTTATCAAAAATCTCCCTCTTGGTTAGAAAGAATGCTCCGGTCACCCACCCTAAATATTGTTGATGTAAATAAAATTCATGATTAGTAATATGATATGACTTTATAATTGAGTTTAGGACTGGCAAATCATCAATCAAAGTCATCCATATAAAGATATTTAGTAAATTGGGCAAATAACCACCTGATGGTTGGATGCTATTGTCAGGATTTCTTAACTGGCAACCAACCAGACTAACATCTTGATGAGTTTCTAAAAATCTTATCTCATTATCGATTGCATTATCTATGATTAGAGTATCACTATTTAATAAAAGAATATAACGACCCAGCGCTTCTTTTATGCCTTGATTGACTGACTTTGCAAAACCCAGATTCTCATGATTCTCTATTAATTTTAGTCCCTTTATTTCTGAATTACTTAATTTCTTAATTTCTTCAACTGTTCCATCAGTTGACCCATTATCAATAACAATTACTTCAAATGTTGTTTTCGTCTCCTTATATATCGAGTTGATACAATCAACTAGAAGTTGTTTGGTATTATAGGAAGGAATAATAATAGAAAGATTGACCATAGAATAGTAAAAAGACGGCAACCAACAATTTTTGATAACCCCGCACTAACGCCATCTTCTGTTCTAATCTTATGCCTACGTGCTAGTGCAGTAGTCCATAAACTACCATGACTCGCGGGGTGAAAAAATTCGTTGGTGCCGGCTCAATAGGGCATTACTGGAATAACCTCGCGTGTCCAAGTCGATAATGTAAGTTCTTGTTTTGTCTTTCTCCAATTACTTGAGCTGGTACTCCGCCAACAATTGCATATTCAGGTACGTCCTTAGTAACCACTGCTCCTGCAGCGACTACTGCGCCACGGCCAATATGAACACCAGGTAATATCGTAACTCTTGGTCCAATAAACACATAATCATCGATAATCACAGGTCCATCAATTGCTCCAAAATCTTCGACATTGATATTGTGTTGAGAATTATAGATTAACACCTGTGAGGCAATATCAACATGGTTACCAATTGTTAAAGGCGCTCTCCCATCCAAAAACGCATGATCGCCAATAATTGTATCTTCGCCAATCGAAATTCCTGATGGTTTATAAAAGTTCGCCCACATATGAATAGCTGAACCTTTACCAATTTTTATTCCGGCCAAACGATAAATCCAACGTCTTTTAAAATGGATAGGGATATATCCCACCCATCTCAAAACCATTAATTCAAAATCAAGAATAATATTATTAATCCGATTAAATCCTTTATTAATAACCTGATTGTAATTTAAATCGTTACCCATTTTGTCCTTAAACATTTTTTGCTCCCAATTCTTTTAATACATTTAAGGTTTCTATGGCACATTTTTCCCAAGAAAACTTACTTGCTTGTATTTTGCCTTTTTGAATAATATTCTCTCGTTCTTCTGCGGACAAATTAAATATCGTGATCAGTTTATTTTTAATCTCATCTGTTTTGTTAGGATCCACCAGAATTCCGGCATCACCAACAACTTCAGGTAAACTTGATGCGTTTGAGACTATAACCGGACAACCATAATTCATCGCTTCTAATACTGGTAATCCAAATCCTTCATATAAACTTATAAGAATAAAACATTTAGCGTTTTGATATAAAGCTGGCATATCTTCATCAGGAACATAATCTAAAAATTTGACTTTGTTTTCGACTTTGAATTTTTTTGGAGCTGCCAAAATATCGGCAAACATCCAACCTTTTTTACCAACAATAACTAGTGTGTAGGGGTTAGGGTTTAGGGTAGAGAAAGCTTCAATTAGTTTTATATAATTTTTCCTCGGTTGAAGTGTTCCCACTGACAAAATATAATCGCCTTCTATCCCGTATTTCTCGTTAATGTTTAATGTTCCATGTTTCATGTTTTGTGGATTGTATCCCGGATAAGTTACCATAACTTTCTTCTCATCCACTCCGTAGTACTTAATTATATCATCTTTGCTAGCCTGTGAGATAGCTAAAATCATAGTCGCTTTTTTAACAGAATAAGCAGTCCAATTTGTCAATTGCCATAAATCAGATTTTTTAAACATGGCCGGAAAATATAAAAATGATAAATCCATAATTGAAATTACTCCAGGACAAGGACAAAATCTGGGAGCGTAATGAGTCGGTGTAAAAAAAATATCGGGTCTTGGTTTGTCAAAAAATAAATTAAACGGCAATCCCATTTGCGTCCAAAATTTTCGTGGACTAATAACTTTATATTTCCACCAGCTAGTTTCCTTAGGTAAATCGTCTAATGGTTTATTTTTTAGGTAAATACTAAATTCATAATTATTAATTCTTAATTCATTGAATTGTTTCAGCAATTCAAAAGCATATCTTCCCACTCCAACCCTATTTCTTACATTTGCCTCGTTTCCATCAATGCCGATTATCATAATGCTGGTCCTCCAGGATAAGTGACTTTTAGTTTTTTTTCATCAAAATGTAATATATCGATAGCGTCTTTTTTGGTTGACTGCGATATACAAAAAACCATATCTGATTCTTGCTTCACCCAATTAAGTTTTCTTTTTTGCGTCTCAATTATTTTTTTGTCAGTTTCCTGTGGATATTTATAAACGATCAAGTCGTATAATATCGTGGCTTTCTTTGCTTTTATTGTCGGTGGTTCTGTCCAATCAGAAGTAATAAATACATCAACGTCTCCAATAAACCATTCTACTGGACATATATGTAATCTATTCCAAAGTAGATCCAATAAAGTAGGAGGCAAGGGATAAGTTTTTATGTGAAAATTAGAAATTTGGTTATTTATTAATAATTTGAAATTAGAAATTTGAAATTTTTTTCTTAATGATGAATAAAATAAAATATATTCATTTTCTTTATCAAATTTTAGTAACCACTCAACTAGATGCTCAAGATAATTAGCTACCCCAGTATTTTTATAAGCTAATTGACTGATGTCTATACCTATCTTCATATAATTTGTATCATTTCTATATGATATATTAATATATCATATTTATCTACATCAATAACCGTTAGGGTGAGATTTATGCCAGAGCCAGGCACTTTTTACGATTGTCTTTAGATCAGAATATTTAGATTGCCAACCAAACTCTTTTTGGATCTTACTTGAATCAGCGATTAACTGATCAGCGTCACCGGGACGTCTTAGACCATATTTAACCGGAAAATTAACTCCACTAACTTTTTTAACCATTTCGACGACTTCAATATTGGAATACCCTATACCGGGACCAATATTATAAACGTCTGTATCATGCCCGTTAACCAATGCATTAAGTGTCAGAAGATGAGCCTGGCAAAGATCAATAATATGGACATAATCACGAATGCAAGTCCCATCTTTTGTCTGATAATCCTTGCCATAGATCGTGAATTCTTTATTAGCCAGTGCCGCTTGACAGGCTAAGGGAATAATGTGGGTTTCTTGTTTATGGTCTTCACCGAATTGTCCGTCAAGAGTTGCTCCGGCGGCATTAAAATATCGAAGAGAAATCGAGCGTAAACCATATGCTTCACGAAACCATCTAAGAATTTTTTCAACCATTAGTTTAGATTCGCCATACGGATTGGTCGGATTTTTTGGATCCTCTTCGTGGATAGGGATTCTCGTTGGATTTCCATAAACTCCAGCACTTGAAGAAAAGATCAATTTTTTTATTCCGTATTTAGCCATCGTCTCAAAAAGCTTTAAAGCGCCAAAGGAGTTTGTACAAAAATATTTGTAGGGATTTTCGGTTGACTCTTTCATCGATATAACCCCGGCAAAATGCATAACAGCATCAAATTTATTTTTTAAAAAAAGGCTATCGAGATCTTGTTCGTTGTTGATATTCCCTTTGATTAACGGTATCTTTGTTGACAGAGCTTGATTATACCCAGTATCTAAACTATCAAAAACTACAATATCGTAGTTTGTGTCCAGCAGTTGTCTAACCATTTGACTGCCGATATACCCTGCCCCACCGGTAATTAATAATTTCATGGCATCCTCCTTTTAATATCGAATAGACACAAAATAATAGTTAATATAAAAAATATTGCTCCATAAATAACAAGTCTTTGAGCGGTAAAAAAGATCCAGAAAACAAATAGAGGCATGGCTAGAATTAGACAAAATAGACCGATAAAGGCAGTTAATTGATAATTTCTAAGCCATAAAGTGGTCAGAAAAATCGCTAAAAATATTATATCTTGAATTTTCATCTACCAAATACATATTATATATAAAAT
>JAZDMI010000007.1:0-5092 GCA_043801155.1 Candidatus Gottesmanbacteria bacterium | reverse complement strand
TTATTTATCCTCGGTTTATCCGTGTATATCTATGTCCCAATTGCCGCCTCGAGAAATCCACCGATTAACTGGGATAATGCTGTAAATTTAAAAAACTTTCTTCATTTGCTACTAAGAACCGATTACGGCGGTATTACTTATACTGGGAAAAATATTCCCGTTATGGTAAGGATTATTAATGTAATTCACTATCTAAAAACTTTGGTTTCAACGTTTTCCTACCAAATCCTCTTCGTTTTTTTATTGGGTATTATCAAACTGATTAAAATTGATAAAAGGTTAGCATTAACGATGATGTTGGCATTTCTATTTACTGGAGCTCTTACTTTTTTTTACACGGCAGGGCCAATTACAGTCGATGTCGCTTGGGGAATTGCCGAAAGATACTATTCAGTATCCACTATTATTTTGATGTTTGTTGTTCCATACGGCTTCCTAATAATTAAGGATTTTCTTAATTCTAAATTTTCCAAACCAATTTACAGCAACATAATCCTTTCCTATTTTTTAATTATTTCTTTATTGCTTTTTAGATATAATTTTCCGAAAACAGATTTATCAAAAACCCAAATCGGTAACACCTTTGCACGAAATATTTTTTCTTCTCTTCCGAAAAATTCTGTTCTTTTTGTCTCAGGAGATAACGCTACCTTCTCCATCTGGTATTTATATTATGTTTTAAAAGAAGGACAGGACCTGGATATAATAAACCCGTCAGGAGTCGGCAACAATATCTATTTAGATAAAGAGCTAAATGATTATTACGCCAAAAATCCGCAGGTAGAATTAAAAAACTTAGTTGTAAAGACTTTTGAAGCCATCAGGAAAAAAAGACGGGTGTTTACCTTGGCCGAGATATCACCGATACCTAAAGGAACAAAGTTAATACCTAAAGGACTGGTGCTAGAGTTAGTTAGTGACCAAGATTTACCATCAGAAGAAGAATATTTGATCGATATCGAAAAAATTTGGCAAGCAGTAAAGGTGCAGCGGCGGGAGACTCTATCTTTGGCGGAAGATAACTTTCTGGCGTCGGAAATACCATCTATCTATGCGCGCGCTTTGGTGCAAATTGGTGATTTTATAAGAGTACAGTACGGCGATTCGAAAACAGCAGAAGCATACTACAAAAAGGCAGTTTGGATAGATAATATGTTCTCTCCCGCTTATTTCGGTTTAGCAATAAGTCTTATTAGTGAAAATAAAAACTGCAATGAGGCAATCAAAAACATCAAAATTGCAATTTCAATTTATCCTACATGGAAACAGTACTATTACCAACAGTATCAGATTTATAAAAAATGCTTTGCTGATAAAAAAATCCTGGATAATTTAAGACAAGAATATCGGATTAATTTTGGTAATAATATGCAATAAAAACCCCGCCCTTCGGCGGGATTTTTATTAAGTATAGATTACTTTATTATCTGGTAACGCTTATTGTTGCTCCTAAATCCCCTGTTGCAGAAACCGTAACTCGGCCTTCTGCATCTTTCATAATCGCGTATCCCGTGTTCCAAGTCGTGGCTGTACAACTGGTAATATTAGGACTGTTTAATGAGGGATCAGTAGGTAGTGCCGGCATATAATTAGTCATTAACTCTCCGCAAAGATTGGGAAAGTTAGCACCACTTAACACCGTACCGGCTGTTGCCGTTAGCGCTGAGACTTCTGGTGGTAATTGACCATTGTTTTCCGCCGCATACTGATGAACGGCGTTCAATATCTGCAGCACGTCGCTTCGCCGACGGGTATTATTAGCCTGACCAAACTGTCTGGCCGGGTTAATAGCGATTAATGTAATAGCCAATAGGATCGCCAATATTCCTATGACCACCAAGAGCTCTATAAGCGTGAATCCTTTTTTATTTGTCATATTTAAATTTTTAAAATTATAACTATTAATATAAAAGTAGATGATTTGCTAAATGATTACAAGGGTAATTTACTATAAGTTATTTTCAGGAAAAGCTGAAGGCGACGAGTTTTTCAGCTCCAAAGCCGAAGGTGAAATGGATGTCATCGGTAGATTAGTAGGAGTAGGAATAATAATCATTGTTGGAGTTGGTGTTGAATTCAGTAGTTCAGGCGGAGTCTTAGACTTATTAGCGTTAATAATCACGAAGATAAGAACAGTTATCAAAATAACGAAAACAGGCAATATAATCGGCAAGATTGATTTTTCTTTGTTATTTAATTGATTATGAAAGACAAGTAATTCGTCTTCATTATCCTGACTATTCACCATCGATTCATTTTTCAAAGAGTCGCTTTTTTTCAAGATTAAAACAGCTGTTTGCAGATCAAACTTTGTCTGGCCGACAGTTGAATAAGGTAAAACCGCTTTTATTTGGCTGTCATGTTTTTGCCAAACTGAATCAATCAACTGATAAAAAGCAGCATTAAAACAAGAGACTAAAACAGACTTTTCTTTAACTAATTTTTTAGAAAATACTAGTTCATAAGGAGCTATTTCAATAAACTGATTGATTAAGTCATCACTGCCTTTGACAAACTCTTTTTCCAGCAAGGCCTCCGGAGCAATAATAAAGTATGTGTCAATAAAGCTAAGATTATTATTTTTAACAAAAAGTTCAAGTTGGATAATAAATTTTTCTTCATCGATAACATCGAAGTACTTGACCGATTCAGGCAAAAAAGAAAAAGTCAGTAATGATTTCTGACCACTAATATAGAACTGAAAACCTTGTTTAGTTAGCCAAAGAACCGCTGATTTTCGTTGTTGATTCATAATATATCTTGCCAAAAAATAACTCTCATCACATTTTCATTATAAGTGATTTTTACTTTAATTTTTCGTTGAAAATTATCGGCGGTTGCTGTAGAGACAATCGTTTTATTTATCTCGTCGCCGGTGACGCAAATTTCTGTACTATAACCGTTTATTGAAGCAGAGAGTATTTCACATCCAGTTTGTCCATATGAAGGATCACGAAGTAAGCGAAGTAAAGCATTTTCTATACCGTTTTCCGCCGCTTCTCTAACCAAAAGACTTTGTTGTACAGTCGAGGCGGCTTCGGAATTGACAGCAATCATCGTCACTGTCGCCGAGATAATGAGCATGGCAATGGTGACAAAAATAATTAAAGTGATTAAGGCCTGTGCTTTTTTCATCTTAATCCGACAGTTGTCCTTAAATTAATAATTTCTGTATTGTTGACAATTTGACGACTATGCAATTCTAGATCGATTTTAATAGTGTTTTTACTATCGACATCATCATTGCCTAATCTGGTAAAAGTTAAGTTAGTAATTTGCGAATTAACGCTGTTTAAAACATAAGTATTACCTCCAGCAGTTAACTCAATATTACCTGTGCTGCTATTTAAACTAATGGTCTCAGGAACGCCGTAAAGAATTATATCTAGCGTTGAAGAACTGGTTCCAAGAGCCGGTGAACTAATCGAATTGGCATTATTAATATCAGCTGCCAGCTTAGCAAAAATAAACCGACCGTCTTGATTGATAACCGCGGTCGATTCTGCAGATGTCTTAGTTTTTAAAGAAATGATAAAAATGTCAGTTAAGACAAAGATCAGTATGGAGAAAATCCCCATAAAAATAATTAACTCAATTAATGTAAATGCTTTTTTAATCATGGGGAGTAATTAATTTCTAAATCTTTAAAAGAGGGTGTCTGATTTGTGTTTAATGTCGATAAATAAACCTTATAACGGAAACAACGACCAGGATTATGATAAGAGTCGACCGTTGTATAAGGAATCGGACCACTGATAATATTATTTACCGGTAAATAAAATGGATGATCTGCATCAGGCCCAACATAAGTAAAATTAACTCCAGGATCAGAACAAGAGTTATTGACGGAGTCAGCGACAGCTACCTGAAGTCGTACAGTGGTTTCGTCAGGTTGGTTAACATGCGCCAACAGTCTATTAAAAGCCGTCGGATAACCCGAATCAAAAGACGAAGATTCATAGCTTCCTGATGCAGCAAATTGACCACCAGGACCACCCTGAATAATTCTTATTTCAGCCGAGGCATCACCAGTAATAATATAAGAATAAGCATTACTGCCTGTTTTAAAAACAGTAGCAATTCCATAAATACCACTGGGAATATCAATACCTATGTCAGCATTACAGTAGCTGGGACTATCATCATTGTCAATTTTAATTACCTGATATTCTTTACCTCCATTATCTGTTCCAACCACGATTACTCTGTTAGGAACAATCGCTACTCCTTTTGGATCAACACCATCGGCATTAAAACTACTTATCAAAAATGGGTTAGATTTATTTTCTGTATTAATAATAAAGAGATTATTTTTACCGGAAACAGCACTAGTGACTACATAAGCTCTTGTTCCAGTATCATTAACGGCTACATCCGTCGCACCACCGCCGTCAAGATGAATTTGAGAGCGACGATCAATAGTTTTACCATCAGCGCTGATCTGAAAAATTTCCAGCTGATTATTAGTAGATGAGTTAGTAATAAAAGCATATTCTTCTTTGATAAGAATTTTAGTTCCATTACCAGATAGATTAATTGGACCAGATAATTTAGTTTTACCTGATTGTGTCACATCGAAAGAGTAAAGATTATTATCAATTGTTACATAGCCTACGTTACTGATAATATAAACAGTTCTAGCCGTCTTTTTACCACCTTGAATGTCGGCGTCAAAATAACCCTTTTTGCTATATAACAGACCGGTTTGTTGGGTAAGATCAATAAATATTACCTCTTCACCTTTAGTATCGGTACCGATATAGGCAGTATTAGGATTATTAGGGTCGGCAAAAACTCCATAAGATTTATAGCCATCGATGTAGCCAGCTTCTATAAGGGCTGTAGGATTTGTTGAAGTAATCTTAGTAAAAGGATAGCCTGAGGAATTATCTCCAGTGGTGGTAAAAATTTCCCCCTCAATGGCAAAAATACTGGTCGGATTTCCTTGGCGATCAAGGTTAAAAGGCGTCATTGTATCACTAGGTTTACACCAATCTCCTTGTCCACCAGCGCCAAGAGCAATCTCGGCGTCGTTGGGAATCAAACTGCCTGCGGTGTCGATAACGGCTGTATCATTAGTGGTTCCATGAAG
>JAZDMI010000004.1:0-12999 GCA_043801155.1 Candidatus Gottesmanbacteria bacterium | reverse complement strand
CCACCGGGTAACTATGTTATTTATCAGCCCGGCGATCGCTGCTGGTTAAACCAAACAGCGGCTACCGGTGGCGAATTAGAAGTAACTGCCGGCTGTAAACTCTCAGGTAGTTTAAAATGTCTTGACGGTAGTGGAACTGGTATCACCTGTGAATAATTTCTTCTTTTAATCCCTTTTACCCCTTAATTAAGGGGCTTGACACACCTCTATATCGTATGATACATTGTTTGCTGAAAGGATATAAATTATGCCACTCGGAGATGAATGGCCAGACCTTCTGACTGTCCGCGAAGTTGCCAAAATCTTACGTGTCTCTCCCCTAACAATAAAGCGTTGGGGTAAACGTGGAAAACTGCCTGCAATAAGAATTAATTCCCGGGGAGATCGACGCTACAAAAAAGAGGCTGTCCTCTGGCTTTTAGGAATACAACAAAAAGGTATTTAATTTGTAGTATGTAGCAAGTAGAAAGTAGCAAGGGAATAATTAAAAAACGTTTCTTTGCTTACTACTTACTACTCACTGTTTTCTACTTCTTTAGTTCTTCCGCTGCTTTACTTGGGTCAACAGTATTGACATGAAGTCCGGTTCCCAATTCTAATCCAGCTCTTTCGGTTAACCGGGGAATGATACGTAAATACCAGGTTTCTCCTGGTGCGATATAGAAATTATAGGAAAGATCAGGATAAAGTTGTAGTAATTTCTTAAGACTATCTTGTAAGATTTTGGCCAAATCTCTAATTTCTGCATCAGTTATATCAGCAAAAGTACAACCCCGATCAACCTTAATACATCTTCTAGTAGCACACCAAATCTCATAGGGCCATTGCGAAAAATCAGGACAATAAGTAATAAAATTGTCATTTTCAAAAACAAGATTACGGACCGGTTCAAGGGGCAAAACATCTAGTTTAATTTGTTTGGGAAAAACAGCCACCTGCGAATGAGGATGAAGCAATGACTCGCCTGAGGCAATCCCTTTGTTACTAAAAATTAGCACCTGACCATTACCCATGAGCGCTCGGTATCGTTCACGAAAAACCTTTAGAATAATCTCAACTTGGAATAATGGTAAATCAGCAAAATCAAGCTTATGGTCCGGCGAATGAATAATCACTTCATGAGTATCGGTAATGGGAAATTTATTAGGGACCACTCTAACTAACCAATCCGGATCACCTGGATAATTTTTACCCCAACGATAAATTTCCGGAGGCGTCATTGACTCGTTGCCAAAACAAAATGGACAGTCTTGACGCCATTGGTAATTACCTTTTTGAACTACCTGATGAGCTGTTTCGATCTCGCGAACCTGTGATGGTCTGGCTGCCCGACTTGGAGCAATGACCACCCATCTTTGAGTTTTTATATCAGGAACAAATTTTGCCATATGAGTTGTGAATTAAGAATTATGAATTATGAATTATGAATTAATTTTGATTTTTTAACAATTGCCGTTAAAATACAAATTAATTCTTCTGTCTCCTGTAATAATAATTTTGTCTTATTTTTAGATAAAAGTCCAGTGTCTGTTATTAACCTCAACCAAAATTTTGTTTCTCTTGCTTCTTTTCTGGAAATATTTATTGCGTGGGTAAAATCATCTTTTGAATATGCTCCTTGCGCTTCTTCGATATTAGCTCCAATAGAAGTTCCTGCTCTCAAAACTTGTTTACCAATTATCATGCCCGAAATATTTCTAGGCATTGAGTTAACCATTTTCACGATTCTGATAGCGAAATTGTAAGTTCTTTCAGTAATATCCTGTTTATTACTAATCATTCTTAATTCGCTATTCGCTATTCTTACTTGTTAGTATTTTCTTATACAACTCTAGGTATTCCTTAGCACTTTTATCCCAGGAAAAATCAGTTTTCATCGCTCTTTCTATCATTTCCGCCCGTTTTTCCTTATTTCCCCATAATTTCAGTGCTTCGGCAATTTTTTCCATCAAGACTTGCCCGCTATAATCTTTAAATACAAACCCGTTAAAATTGTCTCTTACCGTATCAGCTAAACCGCCGACTTTTCTAACCAAAGGCAAGGCACCATAGCGCATCGCAATCATTTGCGGTAAACCGCATGGCTCAAACTTTGACGGTACGAGCATAATATCTGCTCCGGCATAAATTTGATGAGCTAATTTCTCATCGAACCGATTAATAAATTTAATGTTAGCAGGAAGCTGTGAGCTGAGAGCAGAAAATTTTTCTTCCCAATCTTTATCGCCAGTACCTAGCAAAACAAATTGTAACTCGACGGCCTTCATCTCATTCTTGAAAAGTTCTTCGATTGCCTCGTAAATAATATCCAAACCTTTTTGCTTTGGCTCTATCCTGCCAATATAGGCAATTACAGGAATATTTTCATTGACTTCCAAACCTAATTCATTTTGCAACTCTTTTTTATTTATTGACTTACCAGGCTCAAAATTGGAGCTTGAATATTGAAACTTGATATTTTTGTCTTTTTCCGGATTCCAAGTATCCATATCAATTCCATTTAATATTCCGGTTGCTCTGCCTTCTTTTCCTTTTAAAATATCTTCAATCCCCTCTCCGAATTCGCGTGTCATTATTTCTTTGGCATATGTCGGACTAACCGCATTAATATAATCCGCATGAATGATTCCTTCCATCAAAATATCAATATCTTTATTGACCGCATCCCATTTCAAGACCTGACATGTGTCAGCACTTATCCCTAATTTCTTTAATATTTCTACTCCTCCTAGTCCCTGATAAGATAAATTATGAATTGTCAAAAGAGAAGGAATATTCTTTTTCTGGCACTCAAGAAGGAGAGGAATTAATGATGTGTGCCAGTCATTAAGATGAAGAAGATCGGGAGAAAAATTCTGAATAGCGAATGGCGAATTAAGAATAGTAGCGATGGATTTTGAGAAAAAAGCAAACCGTTCAATCTCCTCTTCTGTCCCCCGAAAGGCTTGATGGCCGTCTTTTGATAAATGAGTATCGTTCTCAATAAGATATACCGAAACGTTGCTTCCGGGAAGTTTTGTTTCCCAAACAATAACTTTTTCTTTTTTATTAGCAAAATCAATATTTATTTCCCCTAATTTCCAAATCTTAATGTCTAATTTTTTTACCTCTTCATATTTTGGAACGATAACACTTATCTCCACTCCTAGGTCCGCCAAAGCCTTTGGGAGACTTCCGGCAACATCCCCCAGGCCTCCTACTTTGATTATGGGTGAAACTTCAGATGCACAGTATAAGATTTTCATAAAATTATTTGCGGTTTGATTTTGATAAAAATTGCTAACAAGCGACCTCAGCAGACCTATACACTTCCTCTGGCCATTAATGCTCCGGCCATGGCCGGTTTCATCTTTGGTTTAACTAATATTGCCTTTGGTAAAATTTGCTTGATCTTATCCTGCAACAATTTTACCACTAGTTCTTCATTAAATACACCACCGACTAAACCAATTTCAAATTCTTCATTTATTAAATCAATTTTTTTAGCCACTGTTGATATAGAAAGAACCATTTCATATATAATTTTATCTACTATTTTTCTGGCAACTGAATCGCCTTTCTTATATGTCTCAAAGACTAAAGGAGCTAAAGAAGCAATCGTTTTAACCGGCATTTGTTTTTGATAAACCAAGCTCGATAATTCATCAACTCTAGATAACTTAAGCTGTTCTAAAATTAAATTTGTTAAAATCGTTTTTTCTCCCCGGCCATCTTTCTCAAGAATCATGCTTTGTAAGGCGATGTGTCCCGTGGCAAACCCAGACGCTTGATCAAAAAACCATCCGCCATCTCCAGCCCACCAGGTTTTCCCATTTTTTCCTTTACCAAAACAGTTGGCTCCGGTTCCCGAAATAATTACGATGCCGTATTCTCGACTCATACATGAGATGAAAGCAATTTCAGAATCATTAAAAACTTTTAATCTACTGCTTAAACCATGATCAGAAATCGTATTTAATAGATTATTAAGATAACTTCGCTCTTGATCTGAATCACACCCGGCTAGTCCAAATACAGCAAAAGCGATATCGCTAATCTGCAATTTAGACAATACCAACACTTGATCAATTACCTCCTGTAAATTATTAATCATTTGCTTTTCCCCGCCTTGGTGGTAATTGACCGGTCCGCCTAAACCTTCGGCCACTAACTCGCCATTTTCATTGATAATAATGGCTTCTGTTTTACTCGCTCCCCCGTCAATACCTAAAAAATAATTCACAATAATCATACATTAGCAACTTTTTCTTATATTGACAAGAAGGATTGTATTATTAATGGCCGAGGAAGGTGGTTAAAATCTTTTTTTGGGCGTCGAGGAACTCGGTTGGGGCTTTGATGATTAATCCATGTTTGATTAATTGCGATGATAAATAAACCACATCAAAGGCAAATACCTTTTCAAAGTCAATTATTGATAAAGGCATAACTTTTTTATAAGCAGCAACTAATCGATTTTGCCATTCACTATTACGCCAGCCCCATACATAAATATCACTTAAATCCCATGTCGGACTATCAATATGCAAAAGATCCCAGTCAATAATCATAAATTTATTATTATGGTACATCAGGTTCTGCGGATGGACATCTCCATTAGCTAAAAAAGTACTATATTGATTAATAATGTCGCTATTACTGATTAAGAACACCTCGACTTTATTAGCGAAATCCTCTCCATACTCCCGGATCAATGAAGGCTTAAATTCATTAATATTCTCCAAATAAAATCCTGCCCCCCTGACGGTCAGCTGGGGATCAGAAAAACTTAGTTTTTGCAGCTCAACAAAGGCAGTGCCTAGTTTTTCCGGATCAATAATCTTAAAGGCCTCGTTTCTTATACCGTAGGTTTTAACCGTATCACCGGCAATCGCCCAATTTAAAAATTTCTGGCATAAATAATCATCCTTCAAGCTGAATTCAGGTACTAATTCTGCTAATAAACCGCCTTTTTGATGAACAAATTCGGAGAATTTCGCAATCATCGGAGATGAGGCGCAAACTTTAATAACAAGTTTTTCTCCGCTATCTTCTTCCGTTAGAAATACTGTTTCCGGCTTTAAATATTTAATAATCTTATAACTCATATATATAATTTAGGGTGTAAGGTATTCCTGCAACTCTTTTATTCTGTCTCTAAGCTGGGCTGCTCTCTCATATTCATGGTGCGCCGCCGCTCCTCTCATCTGTTCCTCTATCCGGGCAATCATTTTATTTATTTCGATTCTCTGCTCCGGAGTGTTTTTTTGGGGCATTTCCATTTCACGGATCTCCTCATCTTCTTGGTTGGCCATTTCTTCAACCCGACCACTCCTTTGCCACTCATAAGCAGTGGTTAATATATTAACATATAAATCATTAGCCTGCTTTTTGGTGGCCAAATCGGTATTCGGGGATAAATTTACTACTTCTTTTAATTGTTTAGCTCCGGCTTCAATCAGTTCAATACTCCACCACGGTTTTGCTCCAGCCCACCAGTATTGGTCAGAATGAATTGATTGATCAAAAAGATGGCGAACCGGACTATTGTCAAGACCCTCAATTGATTTTAAAGCTAGATTTGTCAACTGCCACTGCATCCGATGAATTTCGTTTTCCGGATCGTCCCAACGATTAAAAGGCATATCTTTAACCATGTCTTTTCCCATCAACGACCAGGTTGAAGCAACTGGTAAAATTTCCGCTTGAGGAAAATGGTCCGGCAATTCAGACAGTTTTATTCCTTGAAAATCAGTTGATTCGTACATTTCAAACAAGAGATTTTCTAGTCCCGGACGATGATGGCCAAAAGTTTCACCGTCCATCGCGGTTAGTAAATAACGATCATCATGAAACTCTTTTCCTAGTTGGCTGGCTACCATTTTCTCGGTGCCTAATTGAGCTGATAAAAGTCGAAAGCTAATATTGCGTTCGCGGAAATGAATCAGAAGCGGTAAACCGCTGATTTTATAAACTTTATTCCATTGGCATTTTCCGGGATAAGACATTTCATCAACAATAATCCATTTCATCCCTAAACCGGCAATAATCTTGGCCAGCTCGAGATTAAAAGCCATTTCCGGCGGGAAAAATCCTACTCCAGATATCGCTTTATCATAAGCTTGTCCAAAGTACTTACGATTAGTCTCTTCGTCCAGTTTTATTTGTCTGATAGCTTCTGACTTTGGCATTTTCGGAAAAAGAGGGTGATATTTACCCGAGATCGTTAACTCAATTTTATCTTGAACTATTAATTGTCTGATAACTTTTATCACATCCTCGTAACCATTGTGAGCTAAAAGTTCGGTTAAACAAGAACTAAAATTGATTGTCAGACGTACTCCGGGGATCTTTAGCAAGCCTTGAAAAACCGGGCGGTAACATTCACGGACCACCCGATCAAGAATCTCTTTTTTTTGGGTCGGCGGCTGGTAAAAATGTAGAAAATTTGCCCAATACATAAATCACTCGTTATCCTCAACTCTAAATCCTTTTGGCGGATTAGGTGATAGACTTTCTTGGCGATAAGCCATTGCCCTTTCATATAAATCTATATACCGATTAGCAGACGCTGTCCACGAATAATCTTTTTTCATAATTCGTCTGACCAATCCTTGCCAGGCAACTTTATTTTTGTAAGTCTCGATAGCACGGATGACAGTCGCAAAAAATGATAGTTCATTAAAATTCTTAAAACAAAAACCAGTACCTTTTCCTTTATCTGCCGGATCATAATCACAAACAGTATCAGCTAAACCACCGGTGGCCCGAACAATGGGAACACAACCATATCTCATCGCCTCGATGACAGTAATTCCCCCGGGTTCCCATTTCGACGGCGCCAGAAACGCATCGGCGCCGGCAAATATCTTTCTAGGTAATGTCCAGTTAGGTAATAAATGTGTCGCTACTTGGCGGGGAAATTTCTTTTCCAAATCAACAAAAAAACCACGGAATTTATTATCTCCTCCACCCATAGCAATAAATTGAATCGGATATTCAGATAATAAAAACGGTAGAACTTGAGGAAAAAGGTCCAATCCTTTTTGTTCAGTTAACCTGCCGACAATCGCCAAAATCGGAGTTTCGGCAGATATGGGCAAGCCGAATTCTTTTTGTAAATCCAATTTGTTTTCTGCTCTTCGATTAATATTTTTTATCGAAAAACTAGTCTTGATAATTTTATCTGTTCCCGGATTAAAATCATCATAGTCAAGTCCGTTTAAAACGCCAAAAACCCTGGCCCGGACTTCTTTAAGCAAGGGGTCAAGACCTTCACCATATTCGGCGGTTAAAATTTCTTTGGCATAATTTTCCGAAACAGTATTGATCAAATCGGCGAAAAGGATCCCCCGTTTCATAAAGTTTTGCTTACCGAGTCTTTCATTAAAAAATGGCGCGATTTGGCTCCGGCCGTCGTCAAAGTCAGTTGGATTAATAAAACGATGGTCAAAGGTTCCTTGGTGAGTTAGATTATGGATGGAAAAGGTGGTCGCTATCTTTTTTAATTTGTTATCATTTTTATAAATTGTTCGCAAGTAATTAACTAAATATCCGGTATGCCAGTCATTACAATTAATTATATGAGGAATCCAGTCGGAAACTCGTAAAAACTCGAGTGCCCCCCGGGATAGCAGGGCAAAACGAATCGGATCATCAGTATATCCATAAACATTAGCCCGCATCTCATAATATTCCATATTCTCCAAAAAGTAGACAATTGGTTCTTTGACTCCCGCTTCCCAAATCTTGACGTTACAAATTAATTCCCTCGTTCCTTCTCGCTCCCCGGTCGGAACACGCAGTCCCTGATATAACATTTTGATTCCATACTTTTTCTCATCAATGGAACCAAACTTGGGTAACAAAATACGAACATCAACGCCGAGTTTCTTCAAAGCACGGGGTAAAAAATACATCACTTGCGAAAGCCCGCCGATCGATGCAAACGGAGCTACTTCAGTGGCCACAAAAAGAACCTTTAATGGTTTCTTCCCAAACATAAAATTATTATACCATATTTTGGATATCGAGATGCGAGCTGGTATAATATTAAAAATTCCAAACAAACCTAAAACCAATAACACTTTAAGTATACCAAGAAAAATAAATGTCAATGGCTAGGTTTTAAACGACTAGCTTATAAGTCAACTTTCTAAACAATTTAAAAGGTAAGAACTAGGTTAATATTGACATATTAAGCATTTCTGTATGAACAATAAAGATCACTTACTAAATTTTGTAGAAAAATTGTTCCAACCAAAAGTCAGGGCAAGGTTAAAAGAATATATTCAAAAACGTTCAACATTAGGACCTCTGATTGTTGAATTAGACCCGACTACGGCCTGCAACTTTCTTTGTCCAGATTGTATTAATAGTAACCTACTCAATAAAGGCCAGATTGAATCTCAAAGATTATTTAAATTATTACAGGAATTTAAGCGTGCTGGCGTCAAGGGAATTATATTTATTGGTGGCGGTGAACCGCTTTGTCATACGAGTATGCCGCAACCTATTATTGATGCTCATAAACTAGGTATAGAAATTGGTTTAACTACCAATGGTTTATTGATAAATCAGTTTTTAGATGAGATTGCCAAAAACGTATCCTGGATACGGGTTTCCGTAGATGCCGCGAGGGAAGAAACATTTTCAATCTTAAGACCATCGCATATCCCAAATTCTTATGAACGTGTTATATCTAATATAAAAAAATTGGTTCAGGTGAAACAAGGAATATTAGGATATAGCTTCTTAATGGTAGAAAGATATTCTCCCGATGGCACTTTAATAACTAATTGCCACGAAATTCTAGATGCTGCTTTGTTAGCAAAAAAAATTGGGTGTGATTATTTTGAATTTAAGCCAAAAGTTGATAGTCATCATCATTTAATCCCTCTCTCTCGGGAAGTGAAAAGAAGTTTACTACAACAACTTCCAAAATTAGACTCTTTGAATAACGACCACTTTACGGTTATTTATCCAAAATCAATAGATCACTTGTTAAAAGGAATTAATCCAGACCAGCCTAAGTTTTATACAACCTGTCCCTCGTTAGAATTAAGAACGGTAGTAACCCCAAGGGGTATTTACCCGTGTCCATATAAACGGGGATATGAAGAAGCTAAAATTGGTAGCACCAATGATACTGTATTTGATAAATACTGGAGATCACGAAAGCGCCGAACTAAGACCCAAGCTGTAAATCCTCAGAGAGATTGTTCTTTTTATTGTATTCGTCATGATCTGAATATTTTATTACTTACCCTGGCAGATACTTATGATAAAGGAATTAACCTGTTACCCTATATTATTCCAACAGAAACTAACGATATTTTTATTTAGATTCTAACCTTAACATTCAAACCATTAGATCCCATCTTTGTTAAGATTAGCTGTACTCCTTCCAATGTCATCGCTTTTGCTACTGATTTCGTTTTGCTATCTTCGGTTATGGCAAAAACAACTCCCCCTTTGCCAGAACCAAGTTTTGCTCCGTAGGCCCCTGCCCTTACTGCTTCTTTAACAATTCTATCGAGTAAGGAATTCGACACGCCAAGACATTCGCTTAGTAAAAAATGAGCTTCTGTTATGGCTTTCCCAAGATTGTAGATATCAAACCTATTACTTTGGAGTAAAATTGAAAGATACTCTACGATTTTAGTTGTTTCGTTGATGTACTTATTAACTGTTTCATCTCCTGTTTCCATACGATTTTTTATCTCGATATTAACTGTATTAGTTGCTCTTACTTTGCCAGGATTGGCAATTAGTATCGAATAGCCCTTCAATTTGTCTTCAAACCTCATAACGGTTGCCGGAATTACGGCACTATTGACTAGACATAAACCTCCGAAGACTACAGCATATTGATCCATCTGCCCACATCTGATTCCTAAAATTTCCTTCTCCGCCATATAAGCAATATGAGCAATTTCGGCAGGAGTTAAATACAGATCCTGCCATTCGGAAATAGCTCCGGCGAGTCCGGTACAAAGTGCGGCAGATGAGGATAATCCTAATCCTTGTGGTATCTTTGAATCTATACTAATTTCTACCCCGTCGGAAATATTAGCGCCCTTTTCCCCGAAAGCAAGGAAAACTGCTTTAAAATAACTTTGTTCGCTTCTTGTGCCAGAAAATGGTAGTGAAAATTCCTCCAATTTGAGAAGTTTTTCCTCTTTTTGACTAAAAACCGAAGCGGTGTTAGAAGACAAAGTCTTTAATCTAACAGTTAAAGATAAATCATCCAAAGTACAGGTAATCCCTTGACCATTAACTAACCAGTCTAGTTTTTCTCCCGCAAGGCAGATTCTTCCTGGGGCAGAAGCAATAATTTCCTTCATGGTACTCTATTAAGCTGGATATTTATCTCCTGCCAACGTCTCTCTTTGGTTTTTGCCTGACAAGACAAGTTTAAAACAAATAAATCTGCATTCTTCGCTGTATGAATTTACAAACCGATGGGGAGATTTTTCGACACGAACTAAATCCCCCTTCGAAAGTTTTTCCAAAAATTCTTGCTCATTTTCTTTCCATTCAACATCAATCGATCCATCAATAACTAAAATTACCTCTTCTTTAATCTTATGGAAATGCCAGTCTTGGGAAGAATTGGGGGGAATAATGTTAACATTGACTTCATATTCATCAAATAGATGATATGTAATTTGAGTCCCTAATTTTTTTTCTATAGTTTTGGCGTCCGAATGACGATATATCTCCATATTATTTATTTTTAGCAATAATTTTAAGTTGTGTCACTTCGTGGAAACCATATTTGCCATTGATTCTTCCGAATCCAGAATTTTTATATCCCCCAAACGGATTAGATGGAATTTTATAGTTTGTATTATTAATACTTACCATTCCGGCCTCAATTAAGCTTGCGATGTTATCTGCTCTTTTTGTGTTCCT
Organism: Candidatus Gottesmanbacteria bacterium; assembly: GCA_043801155.1. GTDB lineage: Bacteria > Patescibacteriota > Microgenomatia > JAMCYU01 > JAMCYU01 > JAZDMI01. The sequence goes on along the minus strand of JAZDMI010000004.1, from coordinate 2,103 downwards.
AGTAAAAATATATGCGCCAAGCCCGTATGTTGTTTGGTTGGCGAGTTCTATAGCTTCTTCGTCTGTTTTAAACTTCACGATAGGCAGTACAGGACCAAACACTTCCTCTTTCCAAACTCTCATGTCCTTTGTAATTGCAGTTAAGACTGTAGGTTCAAAAAAGGCACCACCCATTTTTGGCTCCAGGGAATTACCTCCAGTTACTGCTTGCGCACCTTTTCCCTTCGCATCCTCTACTTGGGCAATTAAAAGCTCAAGTTGCCTCTTAGCAACTAGAGGACCAACTTCTGTACTTTCTTCTTCCGCGTTCCCTATCTTCTTAGAAGAAAATATCGAGGAAACGTTCTCCACAAGCTTATTAAAAATACCCTCTTGCACAATTAGTCTTTTTAAACCATCACAACATTGACCCGTGTTAAATAACCTTAAATTACAGATACTTTTAACGGAAAATTCAATATCGGCATCATCAAAAATCAGACCAGGAGCGGATCCACCCAATTCCATGACTGTTTTAATAAACTTTTTACCAGCGGTTTTATAGATAGATTTCCCCGTTTTTGTGCTACCCGTGAAAGTAACTAGATTAATTTCTTGCTGTATCAAAAGCTTGCCAGTCTCACCATCACCATAAATTTCGTTAAAGACGCCCTGGGGCAAATGATGAGATAGAATGTTTTCAATGAATTTTCCACTTAGAGGACATTCTTCCGAATGTTTTAATACAACAGTATTACCAGCAATCAAGCTCTGAAGTGAAGCCCAAACAAAATTAGCAAGTGGAAAATTCCAGGGAATAATTATCCCAGAAACACCAATTGGCTCATGAAATAATTGGTGAATTTCTGTATCGTTTTCAAATGTCGTTTCCGGGTTTAGATATTTTTCTGCATTATCTAAAGACCAATTTATATAATCGAAAGTGTCTTCGAAGTCTTCAAAAGCATTACTTATTGGCATACCAACTTCTCTACATTCCAAGAGGATAAGCTCCGATTTTCGTTTCTTAAATTCATCAAATATTCTCCGTAAGAGTGAAACTCTCTTTACAATTCCTTGATCTCTCCATTCATGTTGGACATTTCGAGCAAGCTTAACCTTATCTGTAATTTCTCGAGGTGTTGAACAATTAACTAGCCCTAAAATTTGATAATTCGATGGATTTATGGATTTCAACTTTTGCATATTTGATTACTATAACAAAATCATAGTGGAGTATAAGTACTTTAAGAATTTTTATCAAATAAGTATAGAAAATACATCCCCATAACAATACCCGATCGATGCAAACGGAGCTACTTCAGTGGCCACAAAAAGAACCTTTAATGGTTTTTTCCCAAACATAATTTGATTATATCATATCAAAATAGATATGGATATGGGATTTAGAAATTTGAAGAATTAAGAATTTTACGGCGCCACCTCGGACCAGGTCCTCTGACCATCACCCATTTCTTTGGGAAAATTTACTAATAGGTCAGGTCGAAATTCAAAATATTCAGCCGGCATTGTTGAATTATCGGGTAGAGTTCTGCCTAAACTAAAATTACCAGCTATAAACATCCCTTTACCAATAAATTGTTTCTTATTAGCAGAATCTGTTTCTCCTGATGTATCACCAGTACTAATAGTTCCATCAGCAATATAAATGCCATCAACTACTTTATATGAATGAGGATCCGCTATAGGATTTATTCCTAAATATTTATAAAATGTAATATCTCCACTGACTATAAATGCTATAAAGCCTCCACTAGCTACATTAATATCTTTTGAAATATCTAAATTTCCGTCTATGAGGATAATAATTTTGTCATTCTGTGAAATTTGTGGCCAATTAACAGAAATACTAATTTGTCTCTCAGGATTAGTCGGTCTGGCAAAATAAATACCAGTTATCCCTGAAGCAGGATTTGGCTTAGTCCCATCAAAGGTGTTTAGCGTTGAAGAGGTAATATTAAATTTATCCGCATAATGTGTATAATCATATTTATACTGATTTGCTCCAAATGCTTTAATACCTGAACTGGAAAGATCTTCGGGAGCAACCTGCCAGCCCTTACTACTCGTTTTATTTTGAACATCATTACTTAGCGATACTCC
>JAZDMI010000035.1:0-7869 GCA_043801155.1 Candidatus Gottesmanbacteria bacterium | reverse complement strand
GCTAACGTAAAAGTTTTTCCGGATCCGGTAACGCCTAACAATACTTGATCCTTAAGACCTTCATTAAGTCCCTGAATCAATTTATTGATTGCCTGAGATTGATCACCAGCTGGTTTAAATGATGATATTAGATTAAATTTTGCCATTGGATATTATATTTTAACACATTATGATTGGATTGATGCTTCAATATTTTCAGTATCAATCCTGAATATAACTGAAGGATTGACATTTCGGGTTTTTTATGGTTAAATTTAGTCTATGATTCCAATTTTATATCAAAGAGAGCGTCAACTTTTGGATTTTATCCGCCAGTTTGTTCAACGAAACGGATATGCTCCGACTTTACAAGAAATGGCTGACGGTGTTGGTGTTAATGCGGTGGCAACTATTCATGAACATCTGCATAATCTTGAGGATAAAGGTTTTCTTAAATTAACTACCGGCGCACGCCGCGGTCTTGAAGTTATTGGCAAAAAGGCTAGGCTAGATAAGGAGGACGGCGAATTGGCTATTGAACTACCGGTTCTGGGATTTATTGCTGCTGGAGAACCCCTAGAACCCCACACTGACCCTAATTTATATCTATCCGTATCTCCGGCATTTGTTTCTCAAGGGAAACCGGCTTATGTTCTCCAGGTCAAAGGGGAATCATTGATTGATGAGGGAATACTGGATGGTGATTACGTCGTTATCCAACACCAGGAAGATGCGCAAAATGGCGATATTGTTGTGGCGGTACTACGCAATGGTTTAGCCACTCTTAAACGCATATATTTTGAAGATGGTCGAATAAGACTCCAACCTGCTAATGCAACGATGACGCCAATTTTTGTTACTGAAGTTAAAATTCAAGGTAAAGTTGTTGGCGTTATCAGACGATATTAAAAAATTGAGTCTCCTTAATTATTTTATTAGCTTCTAGCGGTATAAATACACTCTAAATGTTATAATTATAACCATGAAAAACTCTTATATTCCAAGGTTAACGGGTATTTTATATATTGTTGCCACACCGATCGGGAATTTGGATGATATAACTTTAAGGGCAATTAAAATATTAAAAGAAGTTGATTACATTGCTTGCGAAGATACCCGTAAAACGGGTTTACTTCTTCAAAAAATTAACGATATATATAATCAGCTAATTCATTATACCCAAACCGAAAAACCATCACCGCAACTTATTTCATATTATGAACAAAATGAGTTACCACGGATACCGCAAATAATAAATCTTCTTAATCAAGGGGAAACTGTAGCTTTGGTTTCTAATGCCGGTACACCGACAATATCTGATCCGGGTTTTAAATTGGTTAGAGAATGTATAAATCAAGGAATTAAGGTAGTCTCAATACCTGGGTCATCGGCAATATTAACAGCCCTAACCTCTTCTGGTTTACCAACAGATAAATTTATGTTCCTAGGATTCTTACCCAAAAAGCAGGGTCATCGTAAGGAAATATTAATGAGTATATTACGATATTTTGAATCAGCAAAGAAAAATCATTTCACTGTTATATTTTATGAATCACCCTTCAGGTTACTTGATTCTTTAAATGATTTAAAATCAATTTTTGGCGATATCGAAATTATAATTTGTCGAGAATTAACAAAAGTTTATGAAGAAATCAGAAGAGAAAAAATAAGTAAATCTATTGAACATTTTCTCCAAATATCACCAAAAGGTGAATTTACAATAGTTATTTAAAATATTCTGAATGTTCTTTTACTTAATATTCTTCAAGTGTTGAGGTATCACCAATCGGAAGACCCAACTCCTTAGCCTTTAAAATGCGTCTCATTATTTTACCAGACCTTGTTTTGGGAAGTTTATCTATAAACTCAATTTCCCGCGGATATGCATGTCCGGCTAAATGAGATTTAACATATTCGGATAATTCTGTTTTTAATTTTTCTGATGGTTTGATATCTTCTTTTAAGACAACAAATGCCTTAATTATTTCACCCCTAAGTGGATCAGGTTTACCGATAACACCGGCCTCAATTACGGCTGGATGCTCAACCAAGGAAGATTCCACCTCAAAAGGACCGACACGTTCACCGGCAGTTTTGATAACATCATCAGCCCGGCCAATAAACCAATAATAACCATCCTTATCTTTGAATGCTCGATCTCCGGAAATATACCAACCATCAACAAAATAACTTTTATATTTTTTAGGTCGGCGCCATATTTTTATCATCATTGATGCCCAACCTGGTTTAAGGGCTAAATTGCCCTCGCGTCCAGGACGCAGTTCCTTGCCATCATCATTTACGATTCCGGCTTCAACTCCAGGAAAAGGTTTCCCCATTGATCCTAATTTGATAGTCAAACAGGGATAATTAGCAATACAAATTGCTCCTGTTTCTGTTTGCCACCAGTTATCATGGAACGGTAGATTAAAGGCTTTAAGTCCCCAACGAATAGCTTCCGGATTTAATGGTTCTCCAACCGAACCTAAATGCCTTAAATTACTTAAATCATATTTTTTCGGTAATGATGCACCGGAAGCCATAAGCATGCGAATAGCGGTTGGAGCCGTATACCAGACCGTAACACGATATTTTTCTAAAATTTGATACCATTTATTTGGATCGAATCTACCGCTATAAACAACCGAGGCAACACCATTGCTCCATGAACCAAGAATTTCATAGGCTATTCCGGTCACCCAACCGGGATCAGCGGTACACCAATAGGTATCCTGATCATGCATGTCTAAAACCCATTTAGCCGTAAGATGTTCCTGCAGTATGGCCAGGTGTTTATGAACAACTCCCTTAGGTTTACCAGTTGTACCAGAAGTATAAAGCATAAAAGCCGGATCTTGGGGATCCATATGAGCGATATGCAATCTTATGGATTGGGCATTTAAATCTTTTTGGAAAATTGGATCATCAACAAGAATGATATTTTTTAACTGAGGAAGTTTCTTTTTTATTTTATCGACGCGATTCTTTAATTCTGTATTAGTTATTAAAATATAAGCACCACTATTTTCTAGGCGGTCATAGATAGCTTGTTCCTTAAAAGCGGAGAACATGGTTCCGGCGATTCCACCTATTTTTACGATAGCTAAAAAAGCAATATAAAGTTCAGGAATACGAGGAAGAAAAATAAAAACACGGGTGCCCTTTTTAACACCTAATTTTTTTAATAAATTTCCAAATTGGGAAGATTTTTCCGCCATCTCCTCAAAAGTAAATTTCAATTCTTGTCCGTCCTCTCCTTCCCAATATAAGGCTACTTTATTTTTTCTCCAGGTATGTAAATGACGATCGACAGCATTATAGGCGGCATTAATTTGACCATGTTGAAACCATGATAATTCATCATGATATTTTTTCCACAAAAATCCGTTATAGGCTTTTTCATAATCAAGAAGATTAGGTTGAAGTTTAAAATAGGACTTTGGTTTACGAATTAACTCCATAACTAACTATTCACTTTTTTACTATTTCGTGCTTCAAGATCCCAAAATTACAAAGTTTTGCTTATTTTCTGACTTTGAATTTCTGATCTAATTCTTTAATATGATCAACAATCTCGGTATATTCTAATTCATTCATTCCCAGCATAGCGCATCCAAAAAAACCCTGTTTCCTAAGTTCAATTGCCTTGTCAGAAACCTTTTGTCGTACCCTTTCCCAGGTTGGATGATCAAATAAATCAACTGGTTCTGTTAATTTGCCATTATGGACACAGAAACCCAACGCGGAAACACAGGCAGGTCCATCAAAATAAGCTACCGTGGTTTTGGTCTTAACTGGCATAAGTGGTGTATTATGACTGCCACGATTATCTCCGGCAACAAAATACCCTATGGCATAAGGAGATACGATTTCACCGGTATCAGGAAAAAGTTTTTGAGAACGAACCAAAGCTACCGGATCGTCTTTCCCGACATACGTTCCAGCAATATTATGTAGTCTGGACGTAGAAACTACAGCTGCAATTTCACCATTATCCCGACTATGAATTGATTCGATTACATACGTTTCTAGATCTCTAAGCAAAGTAGCAATGTCATAGATTTCTTCAGGCGTATTTAACGTTATAATTTTGTCTCCCTCCGTATGGTAAACATTCATAATGGTAAATTCAAAACCCTTGCGCATCGATTTTGATATCATTAGTCCGGGTGAATACATCGGATCAGCAAAAGCTAAATATAACGGTAGATTAAAAGCACCCGGATCTGTTTTATCAGCCTGGAAAAAAACAAATGGTTCATTTGCCCGTTCCTCAATTTCCATTTCGCATACCCCCGGACCCATACCTTTAACATTACCGGAAAATGATTCTTTTAAAAGATCTTGACCGGCTCCGTATAAGCCCTGATCTTTAGCAACTTCTGTACCAGCTTTAAACGCATTCCAGGCTAATTCGTGGATATAGTTATAGCCAACACCATGACTATGAATCATTAATAATTCTATATCATCACCGATAAATGTTTGATAAAAATCACTAAGTAACTTTTGACCATTTTGCTTTATAAAGTTATAAACAGTATCATAAACTGCTTTGCTTGGACATTCATGGCCACCAATTGAACCAATATCAGCTTTTATAACCGAAATTGTTGTTTTCATAATAAAATCCTCCTTTAAATTAAACTTCTTCCGGAAAATTCTCCGCTTTTTGTAATATTTAAAAGTTTTAATATTGTCGGCGCTACATCGGCTAAAATTCCCGAAGGCAACATTTTAACTTGACCTTGATATTCGTTTCTAACAATAATAAACGGGACTGGATTGACAGAATGTTCGGTATCAATTCCTCCTGTTACTGGATTGATCATTTCTTCTACATTACCATGGTCAGCAGTTATAATGCAAGTACCGTTTAAAATACTTATGGCATTAATTAATTTACCTAAACAAGTATCAACTACTTCACAGGCGCTAACACCAGCTGGTATCACTCCGGTATGGCCGACCATATCCGGATTAGCGTAATTTATTAAAATAAATTCATACTGACTCGTTGGCAATTTTTCCAGAACGGTTTTAGTTATTTGTTCAGCCGACATAGATGGTTGTAAGTCATAAGTAGCCACCTTAGCTGAAGGTATGGTTATCCAACTTTCTCCAGTCATTGGTTTCTCCCGGTAACCATTAAAATAATAAGTTACAAATCTTTCCTTTTCTGTTTCCGTTATATGTAGCTGTCTTAAACCATTTTCTGAAATTATTCGACTTAAACACATATTTATCGTTATTAATGGATAAGCTACCTCCACGGGGAAATCTTTTTCGTATTCAGTCATGGTTACAAATAATAGATGAGATAAAATCTTGCTTCGTATAAATGTTTTTGTTATTTTTGGGGGTTCAATATAAGTTTTTTTATAATATTTTTCCGTATATGGATCAAAATATGACTTGGCATTAATATCGATCATTTCTTTTAAGACAAATGCTTTGGTTAGTTGACGCGGACGATCAATACGATAATTATAAAAAATAATCGCATCATTGTCTTTAATTTGACCGATAGGATTATTATTGTTATCAACTATTATTAATGGCTCGATAAATTCATCAGTTACTCCTTGACTATATTGTTTTTGAATTGCATCTGGGATTGAGGTAATTTTATTTCCTATTCCGTCAACCATGGCCTCATATGCCTTTTGCGTCCTTTCCCAACGATTATCACGATCTAAAGCGTAATATCGACCACAAAGTGTAGCGATTTCGCCTATGCCTTCCTTTTTAATTTCTGCCTCTACCTGAGATAAATAAAGTTGAGCGGATGTCGGAGGAGAATCACGGCCATCAGTAAATAAATGAAGATAGAGATTTTTTATATTACATTCTTTGGCTAAATGCATCAGAGCAAACAGATGATCATTTGACGAATGAACGCCGCCCTGACCGATTAATCCCATTAAATGCAAACCGGAATTATGATTTTTAGCATGATCAATGGCTTTTAAAAAAGCTTTATTTTTAAAAAAGGAACCATCGGCAATACTCATATTAATTCTAGGTAGATCTTGATAAACGATCCTACCGGCCCCTAAATTAAGATGTCCTGTTTCCGAATTCCCTCGTTCTCCGTGTGGTAGCCCTACAGGTTCACCTGCAGCTAAGAGTCTGGTATGGGGAAATGAATACCATAATCGATTGTAATTTGGCAGGGAAGCAAGCGAGATAGCATTACCTGGTCCAGCTGGAGCCAATCCCCATCCATCAAGAATAACTAATACCACTGGAGTATTTGTCATATCAAAATAAATTATTTATTAATATTCAAAAGTTCTTCTATCTCTAATAATCGATTATATTTTACTATTCGTTCCCCTCTGGCGGGAGCTCCGAATTTAACATACTCGGCAGCTACGGCAACAGCTAAATCAGCAATAAAAGTATCATTTGTTTCTCCGGAACGATGAGAAACGATAATTTTTAAACCACCCTGTCTGGCATTTTTAATCACCGTTAAAGTTTCGGTTAGGGTACCAACCTGATTTGGTTTAATCAAGGCAGCGTTACACGCCTTATTGGTAATCGCTAAGTTAATCCGCTCAATATTTGTGGCTAAAAAATCATCGCCAACGATTAATGTTTTCATCCCAATTGCGTTAGTAATTGTTTGCCATCCGACCAAATTATCCTCTTCAAGAGGATCTTCTAAAATTAAAAGATTATATTGGTTATCAAGATTAATTAGATATTTAATAAAATTAGTAGCGGACAATGGTTGTTGCAAGTCCTTAAGATGATATCCGTCTCCTTTATTAAATTGAGCTGAGGCAATATCTAAGCCAAGAAAAATATCCCGACCAAAAGAATACCGAGTTGATTTAATAGCCATAATTATAGCTTCAAGTGCATCTAAATTTGAAGCTAAATTAGGAGCGAATCCACCCTCATCACCGACAGAATAAATGGCATTCTGATAAATTAAAACGGTTTTTAATTTCTGATAGATTTCTTCACCGATCATCAATGCTTCATGATATGGTTTATTTGATGCCGGGATAATATGAAATTCTTGAAAGTCTAAGTTACCGGTTCCGTGTTTTCCTCCGTTAATTATGTTAAATGTAGGCGTGGGCATTTTTTCAAGTGTGTTAGGTAAGGCCTGACCGAATAGTCGATTTATATACCGAAAAAGTGGTAATCGATAATTATTGGCTGCAGCAACGGCACAGGCTAATGAAATAGATAGAATACTGTTACTGCCTAATTTACTTTTATTTAAGGTTCCGTCTAAACCAATCATTATGGTATCAATATCAAACTGTTTAGAAGGATCTAAACCAATTAGTTTGGGAGCAAGTATATTGTTTACGTTATCAACTGCTTTTAAAACCCCCATACCACTATAACGCCTAATATCATTATCGCGAAGTTCTAAAGCCTCATATTTACTAAGCGAAGCTCCGGCAGGAACCGATGCCAAACCAGTAATTCCATTATCTAAAAGTACGATTGTTTCAACCGTTGGATTGCCCCGTGAATCTAGAATTTCTCTAGCCTTGATTTGCTTGATTTTTGCCATAAAAATATAATAAATTATTTCCTAATTAACTTTTCTTCGGCCTGAAAAATAATTTCTCTTGATCTCTCAATGGCATCAGGATTAACAGATATACTGGTTACGCCCCAGCTAACTAGTTTTTCGACTAGGTTTGGATAATCTGATGGAGCTTGACCACAAATTGAAGATGTTATCCCATATTTATGACAAGTTTTAATAGTTTTTTCTAAAGCCCATAAAACAGCTGGATCTTGCTCGTTAAAATTATTAGCCAATTCCGAATTATCACGGTCGACGCCTAAAATAAGCATGGTTAAATCATTAGAACCAATTGATACGCCATCTATACCTGTATCAATAAAGTTTTC
>JAZDMI010000020.1:0-62028 GCA_043801155.1 Candidatus Gottesmanbacteria bacterium | reverse complement strand
AATCTAAAAATAATCCCTATGTGTTATAATATTTTTTCATTAGAATAATGATGTTTAGCAGGTATAAATACCACAAATTATAAATTTATAGATAATATTAACAATGGCAAACAAAGAAACAGGGGAACAGATAGGTATATTAAAAGCTCGAGAGGTACTAAGACATTTTGTTGAGAAGGATAGTATTTTTAATACGGATGAAGGAAGAGAGAAAATTACCAGAGGTCTTTCTCTATTAGCGTCTGGTCCTGGCCCAACAAGTCTAACTCCTCAAAAACGTCTGGAACTTGCATTAGAGGTCAGTGATAAAAATACTGCTACAGTTGCATATAATCATGGATTAAATTTTCATACTGTTGAAAGGACTGTCCGAGACACAATTGCTTCGGCAATTTGTTTACAGGAACAATACGACCAATCCAAAATAAGTATAGACATTAATAAAAGAATTACAGATTTAAAGAGAATTGAAGAAAAACTAGTCAAAGCTTTGACTATCAGACAAAGTAATGTCCTTACCCGGGCCTTAAAAAAAGTACCCCATGTAAGTTATTTAATTGATTATTTTTTAAAATGGGGGACAGTAAAATATTTACTCGATGATTTAGGAATTCCTTATACATCCTACCAGCTTAGATCAGTTTACAGGTTCCTGATGACATCAAGCCCGGAAGAATCATTGGACGGTATTACAACCCTAGCAACGCGATTCTCATTAGCGCTTTGGTTAAGGGGTCAAAATACTTTTTCTATAGATGGGGGAGATAGGCTTGTCGCTCGGGCAGCTGGTTTTCTTTACGCATACAAAGGTCCGCGTCTTAAATTACAGGAACAGGTTAGAATTAACATGATAAAAACATTTCTGGCCGAGATGATGCGCCAAGAATTTGATAATACCATCACGAATTTTAAAGGGGAAAAAGATGGAATAATTAATTGTTTTCCAAGAAAAGACGGAAATCCAGCGCAAAATCGGTGGGATCTAGATATAAAAAGATGTTATGAAATTTTTGCTCAAGAAGAATATTGTCCATCAAGCATACGAAATTATGCTTTACAGTATATAAAAGGATTATCTCAAAAGAAACGAATTTTTCATATTTTCTCTCATCCAGATGAAGTATATAGTGATAATTGGAGAAAAAGCTTGGATTGGGCAGGGATAAAATTTTTAGAAAATGTTCTTGTCCATAGGGGACTAGAATTGAATTTTAAGATACTTAATCAAAATACCGCTGAAATATTAAAAGAAGCAAAAAGAAAAACACTGCTTGCTGTAAAATCAGATTAACTCTTAAAGTGCTATAATTCCCCCATGTCGATCTTTAATACCGAAGAAAGAAACCTAATGTTTATTCAGTCAATGAATTATTTTAGTGCTGGTTTAGCCGGTATTTTCGTCACGGTATATTTTTATTCTCATAGTGATTTAAAGACCACCATTTTCTACAATCTATTGTTCTATACTACATTATTGATTGTTTATATAGCTTCCGGCTGGACTCTAAAAAAAGTTTCATCAGCATTCTTAATTAAGTTTGGAATATTCATAGCCGCAATTTTTTACTTATTATTGTTTTTGTTGAAAGAAAACATTATTTATTATGTTATTCCTTTGGGAATATTTAGCGGATTTGGAGCTGGAAATTATTGGGCTGGGTTAAATTTAAATCAGTATATATTTACAAACAAGAAGAAGCGTCTTGAGTATTTTGGATCAATGAATACCATTCTCAATATTCTTCAGTCCGTTTCACCCTTGATAGGCGGTGGAATTATCATCCTGGCCAAGTCGTCTGATTTGCTAAGTCCTCAAGCTGGTTATGCAATTTTGTTTTTAATTGTTTTTATCTTACTATTCTTAATGATTTTGGTTGTTGGTAAACTCCCAAACCACGAAATGCCAAATTTCTCTTATGCTCATATTACTTCACACCAGAGATCAAGAAATTGGAAGTTTGTTCTTTGTCAGCAGGCAGTTTGGGGTTCCTTTGATGTGGCGATGAGCACGGTTTTAGGGATACTTTTTTTCCTGATTCTTAAGAATGAAATTATACTCGGAGCATCGCAAACGGCCATTTTTTTACTCTCGGCAGTGGGTAGTTTAATCTCCATCAGAATTTTGACTAAAAACAGACAATCTTATTGGTTCGGGGTTGTCGGAGTGGCTCTGGGAATGACTTCATTTGCATTATTTCAGAATACCTATGGGTTAATATTGTTTGTTATTTTATACGGTCTTTTTTCTCCGTTTTTATATAACATGCTGTCGGCGACCGGTTTTAGAGTAATGGATTCAGTTGACACTTCCTGGAAAGAAAAATACCATTTTCTTATCGAAAGAGATATTGCTTTAGGAATACCCAGGATGTTAAGCTATATTTTTCTATTAATATTTCTGCAATTTGGAGACCAAATACAACTAGCTCGTATCTGGCTTTATTTCCTGCCTTTTTTACCTTTAATTTTGGGTTTTTTATTATGGAAAATGAAATCTCTTCCCAGTTCTTCTCTTGAAGCTCTAGCCTAAAAAGGTATTTTAATTATAATTTATATAGATGAACAACTTTCCGATCCAGGATCGGAAAGCTCATCGTCATTGCCCTACTGCTGCATTTTCCAACCAAAAACTTCTTCGATACGCTTATAAATATGTGTATTTAATGACTTTTCTATTAAAGGAGGATGAGTTTTTGAATTATGATAAAATCAAGAGAATGAAACAGGAAATTATAAGACCAGTTAACCCCTCTGACTCAGAAAGTATAAAAGGGATTAAGCCCTTTTTAACCGATGAAATGATTAAGAAAAGAATAGATTTGCAAAATGCTGGTAAAGCAGCTTATCTTGTAATGGAACTTGAGAATGAAATAGTGGGTTTTGTATTACTAAAATGGGAAGGTAAACCAACCCATCCGGAATATCCGGATATGGAAGATTTATATATAGAAGAAAGCAAACGCGGCTTAGGATATGGTCAACTATTAATAAATGAATGTGAGCGGTTAGCCAAAGATCGCGGGTTTAAAAAGATCGGCATGGCCGTAAACCCATCCGAAAACCCAAGAGCAATGGAAATGTATGAGGAGTTAGGATATAAACATGACGGGAAGGAAAAATATATAGATGGAGTTTATAACGAGGTAGAGGATTGGGTAATTGATATGGAAAAGGGAATATAATTAAAATATGTATACTGACAAAAATGAAAGTTCCTCTTTAAGTAATTATATAGAACAATTAACAGCTCCTAAATATTGGGATTTTCAACGTTTTAAAAATATAGAGATTGTACTTGCTGCCACTGATAGTTATCTTCCTGCTTATAATCGTCCTGACTTTATTAATTTAGGTCCGTTTAGAACTTATAGAAATGAATTAAGAGATAATACTGACAGAACTCATCATGAATGGGGTATGTTAGTTATCGCGGATACTGACCCTCGAAGTTCTACTTTATTTGTAACAAAATCAGTGGAAGGTACTGGTCATAGTGTAACATTAGAAGTTAAATATCAACCAGGAAGAGATCAGTTTCAAAAAAATATTGGTTTGTTACATTCTCATAATGTACCAAAAGATGCGAAAGCGGAGACAAAAACTGGTCAATTAAGTTTTTCAGGAAAAGATTATTTTAATTTACTTGTAAATCAAAATATGCAATTTTTTCTCTTAATATATGGTGAAACGGCCTTGTTAGCCTTGAAGACGGCGGCAACACCGAACAATATGAGTGAGGAAAAACTAACGAAACGTTTAGATAGCTTACGTGATGAATTTATGCGCAAGAAAAGAGGGAGTTTCAGAGAAAGACTCGTAGATTTTAATAAACAGGTATGTATAGAATTTGGTATGACTTTATATCTGTCCTCTAAGGATTCTGGAGATATGTTTGTAAGAGTTCCGGTAACAGATTAGAAAGTTAAATAGGTTTGAAAAGGAGCTTAGAGGATTGGGTAATTGATATGGAAAAAGATCAAATTTGATATCTTCCGATCCTGCAGTTTGACCTATAGTATGTAACGTTGTATACTTCCGGGTATGTCAGTAGAAAACAAAACAGCAGAAATCGACTCGAAATCTCAGGCATCACTTCGGATTGTTAGGTTAATAGATACTAGTGGTGTTTCTATTCCGAGATATGAAATCGTAACCTACGGACCGTGGTTTAAAGGGAAACCCACTGGAGTTGGAGTAATTATAAACGGGGCTGTTTGCTTGCACACACCTCAAATGGAATTTATTGGGCTTACCCCTCGGCAGATAATGAATGATCTAATTGCGTTGACAGAAGTTAATGGCGTTCAGTTCAGAAGTGACGAATATCTTCCTTATGATTGTTTCACTCAACCTAGTAGAAAAATAAAACTTGAGTGAATGAGTCTGTCGATTCCGGGAATCAACATATCAAACTAGATCATCTTCGTTTTTTCTAATTTCTTAATCTTTTAATTTCTAGTATAATCTTCTCATATTTCACTCAAATAATCTGGTTATCACTTTAAAAAAAGTTATTTCTTCTATTCCGACAGAAAAGAAAGAAAAGGATAAATTTCTTGAAAGGACCCAAGGGGGGAATTTAAGCCGTGAGGAAAATCCTTTATCTCATTTTTGTGTTTATTTCGCCGCCTACGATCCTTCTGCGAAGCAGGTTTTTATTGGTCATCATATTAAATCCGGTCTTTGGTTATTTAATGGTGGTCATTTTGAAAAAGGAGAAAATCCCAAAGAGGCATTAAAAAGAGAAATAAAAGAAGAGTGGGGGACAAATGTAAACTTTCCTAAAATTCCTAAACCAGAACTTATGACTTTAACAAAAATAGAACATCCGGAAAAACAAATATGCAGGTATCATTATGACATTTGGTACTTCTTTTCATTTAATAAAAATCAATTTTTACCTGACAATAATCTACTAGCCAAAGAATTTTACCAGATTGGTTGGAAATCTATACTAAATGCTCGAAAACTAATTAGGGATCCTAATACCCTAATAGCTCTCGTAAAAGTTGAAGAGATGCTATAATCTTCTTTTGACACTATATATTGGAATAGTAGGACCTGCATATAGTTATATATTTTCCTTTATACCCTTACCAAGGATTTTAATTAGAGGTTCGTTCTCCGCGGATTGCTTTCAATTCTCCCATTACTTCATCCATCTTACCAAAAAATTCATCCTTTTATAATTAAAATTTGTTACAAAGTAGAGTATTATGCTGATTCTGTTCTTCTGAAAGAAAGTGTCCTTGAGCGATCGGGGATAAAATCGTTATCATATACACAATGATTTAGTCTACTAAAAAACAGATTAGTTCGAGTAAAGCCATCTCTTTCGTGTGGGGGTGTATAATTTAGGTTAGTAATCTCAAAACTTCCATTATCATAGTTTGCCGAACAACCTTCCCCATACCCATAAGTATCATCATTTCCAGTACAATCGGTATCGCCAATTATGATGTACTCTTTTACGCTTGGCTGTTCTCGAAATGCTGCCGTCCAGTCCTCTCCACGAGGCATAAATGAACATAAGACTATATCCGGCTTACATTTTTCTAGAGCTTCTTTATAATCTAATTTTTCTACGTGGAATTGTGGAGTGATTTTCCAAGATCCGTTATCACTCGCTATAATTCTACAGATGTCCAATAAGGGGGATAAATTCTTACTCATTCTTAAGAAATAACACAACCGTCCGTCTCCTGCTCCTGTATCCAGAATCGTTATGATTTTTTTATCTCTTAAACGCAAGGAGATTATTCGTTCTTTAAGATATCCACTAAGTGTTTCTATATATTCCCTTGTCCAAAATTCATATATAGAATGTTCCTGTTCAAATTTTCCCATACTTACTTTTACTGCCTTATTCAATTCCAAAAGTTCGTTTACTTCTGCTAAGGCTGGTAAATAAACAGGGTCTTGCAACCGTTTAAGAAGTGAATAAATAAGAGTTTCATTGGACAAGTGGGTGTTTTGCTGGTCTTTATCTAACATATTTTGGCATTATACACTATGAAAATAAAATATCGAAATTATTTTTGATATAATCATTGCATGTCTTTATCAGTTGGGATAGTCTTTTCACTATCCCAACATGTCCTGAGCACAGTCGAAGGACTTTTGAATTTTTGTTCAAAAAATCTTCCTGAAATTATTGAATAACTTTTAAGTACCCCATACCATAACTCACGAATCTTTATTTTATACTATTTGACTTATATCAATAATTTAGCCTATAATCGGCAATATTATATGATAAGACCAAAAGATTTTGAACCATTACCTATTTCTGAGGTTTCACCTTTAACTCTTTCAGTAAATGCGAGAGTTAGTGAAATTCGTAAAGAGGCTGTTGATGATTCAGATAAATATCCCTCAACTTCTCAATCAGTTATTCAGACTAGACTTAGACTTGCAGAAGTTCTTGATACTGTGGGCGATTGGTCAGGACAAAAATTAGTTTATGACGGGGGAAAAACAGTTAGTGCAGCTCAACTTCATGAAAAATTAGAACCATTTAAAGCTGAACAAGTAGGTTTTGGGGCTACAGATAGGTTAAGAGACTTAATTCTTGATTTACAATATATAGACATTGTTGAAAGAAAAGGTCTTCACGGAATCAATGAACGCATCGGAGAGTTATTTTCCGAGCTCAAAACAAGGGATAAAACAGATAAAGGGATACAGGAAATAGAAGAAAAACTTAATGACCTTTTAAACAGGGCTATTTATCTTTTCCCCCATTTAGCAAAAGGAGTAGAAATAGTAATTGACCCTAAAGCAGAAAAAAATACTAGAGCCTTTGAAGATACATTTGGTCATGATTATAACCGTTATTATTTTACCCAATTACAAAAAGTTCATATTGCCCAAGGAAGAGAATTAAGTACGACTTGGGGAATTCCTTTGCCTTATGGTTTTACAACTGGAACTCATGGTTCGGGAGAACGAGCTGCAACGGGAGCAAGCCGTCAAGATGTATATTTTACTTCTGCACATCCTTACCAAGGTGCAGCCTATGGAATTCCTACTTTAGCCATAACCTTAGAAGCTCCTTTAATTGTTCCAAGAGAAACACACTTTACCCTAGATGAAATTTCCCATGTAGGGTTAGTAGAAAAACCTAAATTCGTTCCTTATATCAAAAAAGCCAAAAATTCCCAGGATTACGAACTATTAGACCGTATGGATCCAACGTTATATTATCTGTGTTTCAGAGATTTTGCTGATTACAGAGCTTTTAGAAAAAAGGATGAGATGCGATTGATGAAATTATCAGACGAGCAATTTAATAGATTATGGGGTAAGTTATTAGAACCACAGACTTCTAGTAATCTTTGGGAAGATGATTATCAGGCAGAAGTCACAAAAAAATGTTTTTTAGCTATGGTTGAAGAAACTGAAGAAGCAATAAGTCTATTTGAGTTTACTAATGTATGGGAGTTCAAACCAACGGAAGCAAATTGTCATCATCGTTCAGCCTATATGTTAAATAGCTATCTGGAAAGGCCCGATAAATGGACGGGAAAAGTTCAGGAATATAAAGGGCAAGCTATAATTAACCGTTTAGCTGCTATTCCAGTTCAACCAAGAGAGTTCTAGATATTTAGTTTTAGTCTTGACAAACCCCATAGTAACCAATCATATATTTTTGCTATAATACTTTAATATGTCTTTGTCTGTAGGAATTGTTGGTCTTCCAAACGTAGGTAAGTCTACATTATTTAACGCTCTTCTTAAAAAACAGCAGGCGTATGTGGCTAATTTTCCCTTTGCCACGATAGAACCCAATATTGGTATCGTGCCAGTTCCTGATGAACGACTGGCAAAGTTAGCAGAAGTAATAAAGAAGGCCGAAGGATTGGATCATCTTCCTCCCGAGGTTCCGGCCACGGTTCAATTTCTGGATATTGCTGGGCTGATTGCCGGTGCATCAAAAGGCGAGGGTTTAGGCAACAAATTTTTATCACATATAAGAGAAACTGACGCCATTGCTCATGTTGTCCGCGACTTTACTGACTCCAACATAGTCAGACATGGAAGTGTTGAGCCGAAAAGTGATTTCAAAACAGTGGAAACTGAACTTATGTTAGCGGATTTACAAACTCTGGAAAAACAAAGTGAACCACGGGGAACTATCACTAAGAGTGATCAATTTCGTTGGCAAGCGGTAATTAAGTTAAGAGAGGGTTTAGCCAAAGGGATAACGGCTAGAGATATTACCCTGTCTGATGAAGAAAAAACAGCCAGTAAACAATTAAGCCTATTAACAGATAAAGCTATTTTGGTCGTTTTAAATGTAGATGAAAATGATTTAAAAAAAGGCGAAGAAATTGAAAAAAAGTATTCAATAGAATTAGGATTAGAGAATCAGACCCGCCTGCATGCGCCCAGAGCGCAAGCGACTGGCGGGCAGGTGGTTACGATTTCGGCCAAGACAGAAGCTGAATTAGCCGAGTTATCTTTGGAGGAACAGAAATCCTATCTTAAAGAATTGGGAGTTGAAAAAAGCGGCCTGGAAAGACTAATTCAAAAAGCATTTTCGACACTAGGTTTAATGACTTTTTTAACTGCCGGCGAAAAGGAAGTTAGGGCTTGGACGATTAAAAAAGGAATGTCAGCTCCCCAGGCTGCTGGAGTTATTCATACCGATTTTACCAAAGGATTTATCATGGCGGATGTAATTTCCTACGATGACTATATAAATTTTGGCGGAGAAAAGAAGTGTACCGAGGCCGGCAAAGTTAGGCAAGAGGGTAGAGATTATATAATGCAAGATGGGGATGTAGTGGAATTTAAGTTTAATGTTTAACTCCTCTGAAGAAATTATTGAATTTATAGCCTCTTAATGTTATATTCTTCAACATGAACAGCCACGAAGTATTACAAACCCCTTTTGGAGAGTTGGATAAACTTACAGGCCAACAGTTTTTGGCCAGTCACGGTTTTCCTGTTCCTGAAATTTTTACCGATTGGGAAATAGCGGAAGGACATATCAATAGAGGTGAAGCTGTCGTAGCACGAGGAAGGGTCATAGGTATAAATGATAATTATTTAATTAATGTTCTGTCGACAGACGATATCTATTCGAAAAAAGGCTGGGAAAAATTTTTAAAAACGAGAAGAGAAAACCCATTCCATCCGTATACCAATGACGAGATAGGGAATTATTGTAAAGCCAGTGGTATTCATCCAAACAAATTGAAAGCTGACTTTTTTCTTCAAAGAATGATAAGACATGCCAATTTTAGGGTTATTACCATGGATAACGGACAAGAAATGGTTTTAGCCCAAGGTATACACTTACCCAGAAGAGGGTATGCCTCTTTTGGTTTAGATTTCGAGGTTACTAATGATTATAGTTCGTACGAAGGTGTTGACAGAGAATGTCTTTTAAAAGCTTTTAACATGCACCAGCAAGCAAAAGAGCTTTTTAATAAACAAGGACAAAGTTATGCTTATCAAATGGAATTTGTTGGCAGATATGATGTAAGGACTTCAGTAACAACGGAATTTTATATTGTTCAAACTAGAATTGTTGCTCCATTACCCCATGAAGGCCTTTTATTTTTATCCAAGACGACTAAAGAAGAAACCAGGAAAAAAATAGGTGATTTTGGAAAAGAAAATATCATTTTTGCCGACGATATTAGATCTTATTGGGCATATAGTGAGTTGGTTAAAAATCCTCCAACCAAACCGCCGATACTAGTTATAAGAATAAATAAGGACAGAATAAATACCTTTTTACAGCACGACACTTATCGTTTATTCCAACTTGTTTGGCGTATGAGCGGTACTGTCATATTGGATGATAAATCTAAAAACAGCGATGATTTAGAAGGAATTCTTGGTATATCAAGCGAGGAAAGTAAAATGTTTAGAGAACAAAGAATAAAAAGAGCTTGTTTGATAGTTTAACTTTCCCTCCTACTTGTTAAATTTCACTAATTTTGCTATTATACAATCTATGCGAAGTTATGATTTAACATTAATATTAAGTACTAATCTAGACAAAACTAGTGTGGATAAAACACTGGATAAAATTAAAAAGTCAATCACCGATAGTGGCGGGAAAATCAGTTCAGTTAATGAATGGGGAAAAAAGAATTTAGCCTATAAAATTAAAAAACAAGATCAGGGAATATATTATCATTTAGATCTGGAATTTGCAGAAAAAGAAGCTCAACCACTTGAAGCTAGATTAAGAATTGAACAAAATTTATTACGCCATTTACTTGTGAGAAAGGAGTAAGAGTATGTCTACACGTTCTTTAAATAAAGTTATGTTAATCGGAAATTTAACCCGGGATCCGGAACTTCGCTATACACCCCAAGGAACAGCTGTTTGTTCATTAGGTTTAGCCACTAATCGAGCATGGACCACGGAAAGTGGTGAAAAAAGAGAAGAAGCAGAATTTCATCGTATCGTTGCTTGGAATAAGCTAGCCGAGCTTTGTTCTCAACTTTTAACCAAAGGAAGAAAAGTTTTTGTTGAAGGGAGACTGCAAACTCGTACCTGGCAGGGTCAGGATGGAAATCAACGGACGACTACCGAGATTGTCATTGACGATATGATTATTTTAGACAGTCGAAGAATGGGTGAAGAATCTCCAGTTGTAGGTATAGGAAATGTTACTCCGACAGCTACCGGAGTAACCGCACCGTCAGCCGATGTTGTTCCCGTTGTTCCAAATCAAACCAGTCCGGTAACACCATCAATAGATGATACATCTAAAAAAAAGAAAAAAGCAACTGAAGCAACCGAGGAAACAAAAAATACCGAAGAGGTAAAACCAAACGATAATACAAAGGAAGATGAAATAAATCCCGACGACATTCCTTTTTAACTATTATGATGAGAAGAAATCAACATAGATCAAGGATGCTGCGAGTACCAACGTCTTGTTATTTCTGTAAGGAAAAAATTATTCCTGATTATACGAACGTAGATCAACTACGCCGTTTCGTTACCGAGCGTGGGAAAATTTCCGGACAAGCACGAACCGGGATTTGTCACAAACATCAACGGTTATTAACGATAGCAATTAAACGGGCGAGGATTTTAGCTTTACTGCCCTTCGTGGCAAAATTAAGATGAGCCAAGAAATTATTGGAATAAAAGCCACTGGAAATAAAGTTAAAGCAGAACTAATATTTTTAGGCAAAGAAGAACTCCCAATTTTGGCTTTGACTAAAGAAGTAAGCGGGAAGATTATTGCCGTTGGAAAACTTGGCCGAGCGGCCCTAATGAAAGTTAAAGCCCTAAGTATTGTCGGATTGGTTGTTACTGATATTGAGAGTGAGCTTTTCGAAGCATTGGAACACGGAACAAATTGGGAGATAGGTGAAAGTTTGTGTATAAAACTACCGCTTCTGGTTGTGGATAAAACCTCTTTTAATACCATAAAGGATTTTAATGGCAAGGAAGTAACACTAGATCCGCAAGAAGAAAAGCTGACTCTAACCGATAAATAATTTTCATTTATATGCCCTTAAGACTTGTTAGAAATATTATTCTTCTAATCGCTTTTACAATTTTAATCGGTGGTATTGGTTACAATTTAGGGAAAAACGATGTTACTTTATCTTGGCAAAACTTTAAACCGAAAATGTCGGTTACCAATGTCACCGCCCCACTTAATCGACAGATTGATTTCTCTTTATTCTGGGACGTTTGGACAAGATTAGAGAAAAGTTATATTGATAAGAAAGCATTAGATCCACAGAAAATGGTTTGGGGTGCCATATCAGGCATGGTGCAATCGCTTAACGATCCCTATACGGTATTTTTAACCCCGGAACAACAAAAGCAAACAAAAGAAGATTTGGGAGGGCAATTTGACGGTGTCGGAGCCCAGCTTGGCATTAAAAATAATAAAATTGTTGTTATCGCTCCTTTAAAAAATTCTCCGGCTGAAAAAGCCGGAATTAAAAACGGTGATTGGATTGCTAAAGTTGACGGTCAAGAAACTAGTAACTGGACATTACCGGAAGCCGTTAATAAGATTCGCGGACCTCGTAATTCAAAAGTTACCTTATCGATTGTCCATCAAGGTCAAGATAAGGCAATCGATATCTCGGTTACTCGGGATACAATATCAGTCAAATCAGTAGAATGGCAAAAAAAAGACAATACCGCTTACCTTAAATTGTCTCAATTTGGTGACCAAACTAATACCGAATGGGAAAATGCCATTAATGAAATCGATCTAGAATATAAGTCCGGGAAAATTAAGGGATTAGTTCTAGATTTACGAAATAATCCCGGGGGTTATCTTTCCGGAGCAGTTTTTATTGCTGGAGAATTTTTACCACCAGGGACATTAGTCGTACTTCAGGAACAGACAGGCGGTACACAAACACCCTATAACGTAGATCGTCAAGGAAAACAATTAACAATTCCCATGATAATCATTATTAATAAAGGTTCAGCCTCGGCATCAGAAATTGTCGCCGGAGCACTTAAAGATCATAATCGGGCAAAATTAGTCGGGGAAACATCATTTGGTAAAGGTACAATCCAAGAAGCCCAAGATTTACCCGGAGGTGCAGGTTTACACGTAACCACGGCTAAATGGATTTTACCAAAAGGATTATGGATTAATGGGACCGGAATTAAACCTGATTATGAGGTAGCTATGGATGAAAAAGATTTGACAAAAGACACTCAACTTGAGAAAGCCATAGAATTATTAAAATAAGTCCAAGTTTTCCTTTTTCCTTGCCTCATTCCCGCCTGCATTTGCCTGCGGCAATGCCGCCGGCGGGCAGGCAGGTCAATTTGTGAAATTGACGTTCTGAGGCGCGGAATAATTCTAAGTATTATCTCAGGTTTATTTGAAAAAATATTCTCTGTTATGACGTTTAAAAAAGCTCCCATTTTACTATCGGTTTTAATAGTTCTTATAGGTATTGGTATTTCTTCCGGTCTTTTAGGCCTGAACTGGTCGAAACTAAAATTTTCTACTCCTACTACCGGGCTTGAAAGGCAGACCGTAAAGATAGTTAATGAAGAATCAATGGTGATTGACGTTGTTGACAAAGTATCGCCGTCAGTAGTGACTGTTGGTATTAGCCAGACAAGAAGTGTTGGCAAAATTTTCCAGATAGATCCATACGACCCCTATTCAATATTTGGACAACCACAAGAACAACAGCCACAGAAAATTGAACAAGATATCGGGACTGGATTTATTGTTACCGCTGACGGTTTGATCGTTACGAATAAACATGTTGTTTCTGAAACAGAGGTAAAATATCGTGTTATTACTAAAGATAATAAAAAATATGATGTCGAAAAAATTTATCGTGATCCAGCTAATGATGTAGCTATAATTAAAATAAGCGCTTCGGGATTAAAACCAATTGAAATGGGAGACTCGTCAAATCTAAAAGTTGGTCAGTTTGTTATTGCTATTGGTACAGCTTTGGGAGAATTTAGAAATACGGTTACGACCGGAGTTGTTTCTGGATTAGGCAGAGGAATAACCGCCGGTTCGCCTGTTGAAGGCTACGCCGAACAGTTGGATAATGTGATTCAAACGGATGCAGCTATTAATCCGGGTAACTCCGGGGGACCGCTTCTTAATTCCGCGGGGCAGGCAATTGGTATAAATGTCGCGGTGGCCCAGGGAAGCCAAAATATCGGTTTTGCCTTACCAATTAATGTTATCAAGGATTCATTAAGCAATTTTAATAAAACCGGCCAATTCAGTCGTCCATATTTGGGAATACGTTACAAAATGATTAGTCGCGATTTAGCTTTAATGAACGATTTACCTGAAGGAGCATATATCGTACAAATAATTACCGGCTCTCCGGCAGAAAAAGCAGGTATACAGGTAGAAGATATCGTGACTAAAATTAATAATCAAAAACTTTCTGGTGACGATGATAATGCCGTCTCAAAAATTATCAGTAGCAAAAAAGTAGGGGACACACTCGAATTAACTGTCTGGAGAAACGGTAAGGAATTAAAGATTAATGTAACGTTAGGCGAATCAAGCAGTTAAAAATATCCTTGTAATTTATTTTGATTAGATGTAAGATCTATACGTGCTGCCGATTAAGGCAGTATTTTTTTATAAGGAGGCAGAATGGGACAAAGCCAGCTAGAAACCGAAAAAGATTTAAGTCAAGAATTTGCTGAGATGATTATTCGTCATCAAATAGAGGCCGACAGAATAAGCGAACTCTATGATCGTGGTTTCGATTTGGTAGAAGAAAAAGGGACAAATGTCATCGCCACGCCTGGAAACCCCATAAGCCGCTGGAGGAGAGCAGTACATCAAATAAAAGGACCAATAATGTACGAGGTATCGGTTGAGTTACGTAATCAAGAAGATAAATTGGAAAGATATGGACAATATCATCATATGGATATCAGATGGCATTCTACTAACAAACCAGATCCAGATAATAGAGATTGGGTTACGATTGCGAGTTTGAAAGTAGGTAAGCGATCTAACGACTCTTTAAATGAAAATACCGATGGTACTGTTATCGGAGGTGTACCCTTTGATCAGCAACATATTATGACTGATTTTTCTGAAAAACTTGATTTGGTAAATCGAGTATTATCAGAAGTTTTCCAGAGATAAGTTAAATATAAAAATATGAGTTTGATAGAGCAAAATACGTTAAGAAGAACCTAGAAAATTATTGAAATAGGTTTAAATTTGTTTATTTATTTGATTGAGTAATGAGGATAAAAGTTTATCAAGTCTTCCTTCAACTACGTCAGCCAATCTAAAACTTTTATTGATTCGGTGATCAGTAACTCTATCCTGCGGATAATTATATGTCCTAATTTTTTCGGCTCGCATACCTCGGCCAATGACCTGACGAAGATCTGATAGTCGTAATCTTTTTCTTTCTTCTTCTAACTCCCATAGTTTTGCCCGCAGCATACTCATAGCGGTTTGTCGATTTTGCCATTGGTCTCTTTCGGTTTGGCAAGTTGTGATAACACCAGTTGGTTTATGAATAATCCTGACTGCAGAAGAAACCTTTTGCACATTTTGGCCGCCATGGCCTGCACTTCGAAAAACCTGCATCTCAATATCAGCCGGATCAATATACACTTGAGTTTCCGGAATTTCCGGTAAGACAGCCACAGTAGCGGTTGATGTGTGGATTCTACCCCGGCGTTCAGTTTCCGGTATACGCTGTACGCGGTGTACACCACCCTCCATTTTTAATTTACTGAAAGCATCTGTCCCGGAAATTTTGATTGTTCCCTGATCTATTAATTCAACTTTCCAGCCTTGCGCTTGGGCATATCTTGTATACATCCGAACAAGATCATCAGCCCAGATCTTGGCTTCATCACCGCCGGCAGCACCACGAATTTCAATGATAATTATATTAGGATTCATATTTAAGTCTTAAGTAGTTAGTTACCAAGTAGCATTTCTCTTAATGACTTTGGTCCTTCTTTTTCTTCCTGAAGTTTCTGTTGTTTTTTAGCCTTTTTAGCTGCTAAATCTGATGCTTTTGCCTGGCCAATTGCCTGTTTTTTCTGGAATTTCTCGACCTGACCGGCCGTATCAACATATTTTATTTGACCAGTAAAAAAAGGGTGGCACTTGCTACAAATCTGAACTCTGATTTCTGGTTTAGTTGAACCAATCGTAAAAGTATTACCACAGGCACAGGTGACCTTGGCGTTCGGATACCATTGGGGATGAATGTCTGATTTCATGTACTGATTATATCAGAATGATGGCTTTTTGTGAAGATGTATCTGGGCAATAATAATTCCGGTTACAATAAATAATGTGCCTAATATAAATTGCCAAGTAATTTTCTCGCCAAAAAAGGGAACAGCGATCAACAGAGCCGTAATCGGCATGATATAGGTAAATATACCGGTTTCCGAGGCTTCAATTTTGGATAAGCCCCAATCATAAAGAAAATATGCTAAGGCAGATGAGAAAAATATTCCATAAAAAATTGCCGTTAATCCTGGTTTATCTAAATGTTGATACCACAAAGGATTATCAATTAATTCAATAATAAATACCGGTAAAAAAGATACTGCTCCGATTAAAAACGACCAGAATGTTATCGGTAACGTATCATTATATTTAAAAAGTTGTTTACCAAAAAAAGCTTGTCCAACAGCACCAAGCGCCGCGATAATAAAGAAAAAATTTCCCAAAGCCATTAGTTCACCGCTTAAACCATTAGATAAAATAGGCAATAAAATAATAGTAAAAACTCCAAATAAGGAAATTAGTGTGCCAACAATTTCATGACGTTCAACATTTTCTTTAAGAAGAAAGGCACCGATCAGAAGTAAAATCAATGGTTCTGTTGCCGCAATAATCGACGCATTAATTGACGGCGATAGTTTAAGACCGGCAAAGAAAAAGGAGATATTAAGAGTGACACCTAAAAATCCAAATAATATAATTTTATTGATATATTGTTTGTTGATATTAAATATTTTTTTATAAGTAAACGGTAAAATGATAATAGCAGCCCCAGCAAAACGAATAAAAGCAAGAGTAAATGGAGCAATATTAGTTAGCCCCCATTTGAAAATTGGCGAAGCACCACCCCAAATGATATTGGCAATTATTAAAGCCAGAATAGCTTTTTTCCGGGCAGACATAAATTGTTCTCTTAGTTGTTTAGAAATTCAATTAACCTATCTAGACCAAAAGAAAAACCGACGGCGGGAATTTGCCGGCCGCTAAACACACCGATTAAATTATCATATCTTCCGCCGCCGCCAATCGATAACTCGTCTGGTTTCCCCGTTGGTTTCAGTTCAAAAATGGTGGAGGTATAATAATCCAAACCTCTAGCCAAGGTAGGGTCAAAGTCATAATCTTTTCCTTTAGCCAAACCAATATTATTTAGATAATCAAAAAGAATTTTTAAATTTGGAGTAAGCTGTAATTCATCAAATGAAGACATAAAATTTTTAGCCCAAGTACTATCAGCGCCATTGGCAATCATTTCGGTTATTACTCCCTCCTTGCCAATTTTATAAAATTTATCGATCGCTCTTATATATTCTGGTTTAAGATCCTTAAAAACAAGTCGGTCATTAATTAACATTTTTGCTTCGTTAAGCCCTAAATTTCTGACTGATGTGATTGAGGCGGATATTATTTTGGCATCTTCTTCTAAACTGGTAGAACCAACAGTATCAAAGTCAAATTGGGTAAACTCTCTAAATCGGCCTTTTTGCGGATTTTCTCCGCGGAAAACCTGACCGACTTGAAAACGTGAGAAAGATGGTTTAAGAAGACCCAGGTTATTGGCTACAAATCGTGCTAGGGGAACGGTTAAATCATATCTTAAAGCTAACTTTCTTCCACCGCGATCAGTAAATTGATAAATCAATTTTTCCTCGTCGCCATATTTACCCATAAGTGTTTCCTCAAATTCAAGAGTAGGGGTCTCAATAGGAACAAAGCCGAAAGTCTCTAATACTTCAGCAATCTTGTTTATAACAGTTCGTCTTTTTTTGGCTAACTCCGGATCGATATCACGAAAGCCTTTTGGTGTTGTTGGCCCTCTTTTCATAAAATTCCTCCTTTTTTAGTATACCATAAATTTTTAAGTAGCTTGCTTCTTTTGATGGAAACATTTTGCAGGACTTTATTTATTATTTCCTGTCTAAATCTCACCTCTTGTTTGATTATATTTGTTTTCTTATTTGAATAAATAATTCTAAAATTCTTTATTAACTTTATCTCATCTTCAATTTTTTTTCTCGTTTTTGCTTTTTTGACTAACCAACTAACATAGCAGTTCTGATATTGTTTTAAAGTTTTACAATTTAAATAATTTTGCTTACCAAACAGTTTTTTATCTTCTTTACTGGCCGGATATAGACCGGCAGAAAATAAACCCTTTTTTTCTACCCGTAATGCTTGATACAGCGGACATACAGAACAATTGTTTTTACAATTCCTCACATCTTGTGTATCGAAAATAAATCTGAAACCTCGCCAATTATCGACTCCCACATTAATAAAACCCTTGTATTCAGGTTTAAGTTTCTTGAATTTTTTAATCGCTATGTTTAATATTTTCTTGTTCATATTTTTAAAGTTAAGCCCCGGGGGTGTACTTTCCCCGGAGCTCTAACTTATTTCTTATTAGACAAAGCTATATCTTTAGCGTTATTGAATTCTTTCTGAATTCCGCATAAAGGATAAGAACCATAAGGATTACCAAATGATTCAACAGTTGCCCGGCATCCGCCTCGACACAGACTCCAGGTTCCACAATTACCACATGGTCCGGAAAGTTGACTTTGAGTCAAATTCCTTCGTACTTGGATAACTGGGCTTTCTATTGCATTCCCAATGGCATTTTCTTGATTAACATTGGCCAGAACCGTTGGGTTGCCACTACACGGTTGGATATCTCCGTTCGGCCGGAAATATAAAGCCGTATCAAAGAATGAACAACTGCCGGTAATGTGAGGCATTAAAAAAGTGATTGGTTCTAGTCCTTGTTTTTCTCTTACACTTTTTATTTGTCCCATTATCGAGCGGATTTGTTCAATACTTGGAGCTTCAGCAAAGAATCCCCAATTATCTTTTTGTCCGTTGCCCGTAATTTCAACATCCGGTTTAAATCCTAATTTCAACCCCAGCTCGTAGAATTCACCAACCAAGGGGGCATTTTCAGCCCGAATTAAGTTCTCAACGCTAAGTTGTGGATTCTTTAATCCGGCGTCAAGAGCAATATATAATCCGCGCGCCAACTGTTTAGCTGCGTTAATATTTCTGCCGACCATTTTGGCCTGTAATTCCATTTGTTTGGGATCATTAGGGTTACCGATATTAAGCTTCATAGTAATAAATGTTTTTTTATCTAGAAGCCATTTGGCATCTTCCGGCGTCATAAACATTCCGTTAGTAAAAAGCCATGGTACAATTCCGCGATCAGATGCTATTTCAATAGTCTTTTTAACTTCCTGCCAAACTCTTGGTAACATCGGTTCACCGCCAACCAAATCAACTGATTGCGCTTCCTGGCCGCTATTCTGTGCCTTTATCAGGTCAAAAATTTCTACGGCTTTTCGACTGTCAATCATTTGGGGTTTGCCAGATAAGGAAGCTGTGCGATCTCCAGTTATCATGTAACATCTTTTACAAGCCAGCGGGCATTCACCGCTAGTTTCCAGAATTATTGCTGGAACCTTATTATTTCGACTTACGTCTCTTGCTGTTTCATAACGTTGTTCTACGTTAATACTCATATTTTTCACCTCCTTTCATTAATTTTTCCCACTAAAAAACCAGCCTCTTAAGCTTTTTGCCTAAAGTTTGGCTGGTCCTACTTATTTGTATTTAGTTTTTAGTATTTACTGTTAAGTTTAATCCACGTCAAAACCAACCAACTTTAAGCTGGCTGGTAATGATGGATTCTATTTACTAAACTTAACATGATAATTTTTATTCTGCCCCTCAAGATCCTTTGATTACATCAAAGGTGAATTGAGGCAAGGAAAAACATTCGAAGAATGTTATATCACAAATAAATATTCCTTGTCAAATCAAAATTTATTACGGGGTAGATTTTGGAGAGGAGACAGGGGATCCGCTCGGAGAGGATACTGGTGAAGCCTTTGTTGACGGACTGACTGATGCTGATGGAGACGGCGAAGTATTAACGAGTGGCTTTGGTGAACCAACAATTCCTAATGCTTTACCTGGCAAAACCAGAATGCGAATAGCTGTAAGTTGATTAGTTTCTGTTACTTTTGATGGAACTGTACCGTTTATATGAACCCGATCACCAACGGTTATCTTTGATAGCCCGGATTGTTGGATCCCTTTTTCTTTATCCCAAACCCGAATCTTAGTTGCTGTTTCAATATCAACAATATAAGAACTTTGATTAGGAGTCTGGACTGTTAGCGTACCATTTGTTGAACTTACTTCAAGAACTTTTCCGTTGATATTCATCGGTAGTACCCGAACAATAATAACCTTGGCTGTTAATTGGCCTTTTTCTTCATCATAAAGTCCAAAGACCGTAATTTGTTGATCTACTTTTAAGTTATTAAAATTAATTTTCTTTCGACCACCAGCTCCGACTTCGATAAAAATAGTTTGGTCATCG
This sequence comes from Candidatus Gottesmanbacteria bacterium, assembly GCA_043801155.1. Classification (GTDB taxonomy): domain Bacteria; phylum Patescibacteriota; class Microgenomatia; order JAMCYU01; family JAMCYU01; genus JAZDMI01. The sequence goes on along the minus strand of JAZDMI010000020.1, from coordinate 41,928 downwards.
GTAATTACAGTTTTATCTCCCAGTTTTGTATAAAAGATAATATTACTTTCGGAGATACTTTTAATTTTACCTGACCAAGCTCGCCGCATTAGTTGTCTCATTTCGGCAACTCTAGTGGCTACCCGGTCTTTAAGTTGTTCTATCTGTTCTTGGCGATTCTCTGCTTGTTGGGCGGAATCAGTAGCCGGAACCGCCATGACAGTTGACGAATAAATTGTTGTATATAAAATAAAAGTAATGATAAAAAAAATTATTTTTTTCATTTGCATCGCCAATTTAAAATTCTTCTTTAGTATAGTTGACCATTCTTGTTTCCGTTTTTTCAGATCCATTTACCCCATATGCAGTAACCTGAATGTCGTTTGAACCTTCCTCGAGATCAAGACTTACAACAAAGCTACCATCTCCGGTAGCCTCGATTACCTCATCGGCTAACGGTCCATTAATAACCACAGTACTTCCGATGGAAGTTTTACCAGAAATATCAACTCGTGGTGTTTGAACAATAATATCATTTTCCGGAGCGGTTAGTGTCAGTAGTGAAATTTGTGGGGTTGGCGATGGTTGAGTTTGCTTGAATTCATTGGTTGTCGTAATGGTCGTTTCTTTTTTAGGTAAAAATTGAGGTAAGCCCAGTATGGCCCAAGCAGCTACTATCCCGATGGCGAATCCAACAATAGCAGCAAAAATCGTTTCCTTCCCCAGATTCATATCCTATATAATATATTATGCATTTTCCTCTTGTCAATACCTAACATATGTGATATAAAAAATTCACCATGGACATAATCCATTTAGGCCATTCATCATTTAAAATACGTTCTCGTCAAGCATCAGTTATTACTGATCCTTTTGCTCCCGACTTAATCGGTTTAAAATTTCCTAAAGTTGACGCGGATATCGTGACAATTTCGCATGATCATCAAGATCATAATCAAGCTAATCTTGTAGGTAATAATCCAATAATATTTACCGGTCCCGGTGAGTATGAAGTCAAGGGTATAAAAATCTTAGGCCTCACGACTTTTCATGATCAATCCGGCGGATCGGAAAGAGGGTTAAATACTGTTTACCAATTTAAAATGGATAATTTAACTATAGTTCATCTTGGTGATCTTGGAAATAAACTAACAACCGAGCAGGTTGAGAGATTGAACGGTGCTGATATTGTTATGGTACCCGTAGGCGGTATTCATGTTCTTGACGCTAAGCAGGCAGCCGAAGTTATCGCTCAACTTGACCCACGTATTGTTATTCCAATGCATTATTATGTCGATGGTCTTAAATTTGATATTAATCCGGTAACTAACTTCTTAAAAGAGATGGGGAAAGAAGATTGTCAACCTCAACCAAAATTATCAATTACTAAAGATAAACTGCCAGAACAGTTAGAAATTATAGTTCTTGAGTGAGTCCAAGTATTCCTTTTCATCAAATATGACAGATCTCAAAGTTCCTCCACATGATGACCAGGCCGAGCTTTCTGTTTTAGGGGCAATCCTTATTGATAAGGATGCTATTGTTGATATTGTTGAATTCCTCCGCCCGAATCATTTTTATAAGGAAAGTAATGGCAAAATATTTCAGGCGATGATTTATCTTTTTGAAAAACATGAACCAATTGATATTGTTACTATTACAGCTGAACTCAAAAAAAGCGGCGACTTCGAAAAAATCGGCGGTGCTTCATATTTAACTGATATTCTTAATGCTGTTCCAACCAGTGCTAATGCCGAAAATTATGGCCGGATTATCCAAGATAATTTTACTCGTCGAACGCTTATTTCTACAGCAGCCAAAATCTCCGCAGAAGCCACTTCCGGCAAGGGAGACGTTAAAGGAATCTTAGATGTGGCCGAGTCAGAAATCTTTTCCATTGCGCAAATCCATGCTCGGCGAGACTTTATCCCTATAAAAGACGCTTTAGCTGAATCCTTTGACCGGCTTGATGAGTTACATAAGCGCGCCGGAGGGCTGCGGGGAGTACCGACCGGCTTTATTGATCTAGATAATCGATTAGCTGGTATGCAGCCTTCAAATCTATTAATTTTAGCTGCCCGGCCCGGTCAAGGAAAAACGGCTTTAGTTTTAAACATGGCTCAAAATGCATCAGTTCAACAAAAAATCCCGGTCGGGATTTTTTCTTTAGAAATGAGCAAGGAAGAGCTGGTGGACAGATTGTTAGTATCGCAGGCTGACGTTGATGCGTGGCGCCTTAAAACAGGGAAATTAGCTGACGAAGATTTTACTAAGTTGTCAACGGCTATGGGTGAATTGGCCGAAGCGCCATTATATATTGATGATACCCCCGGAGCCAATATTTTGGAAATTAGGACTAAAGCTCGCCGTTTACAAGTCCAACACGGAGTCCAGTTATTAATTGTTGACTATCTACAATTAGTTGATTGCGGTCGTCGATACGATAACCGGGTACAAGAAGTCTCAATGGTTTCAGCCTCTCTTAAAAATTTGGCTCGTGAACTTAAAATCCCTGTTCTATCCGTTTCACAATTGTCACGGGCGGTTGAGTCACGCGGTAGTAAGATTCCACAATTGGCTGATCTTCGTGAGTCTGGTGCCATTGAACAAGACGCAGATGTGGTTATGTTTCTTTATCGACAGGAGGAGCCAGAAAAATGGGGCGATAGTATCCTCACTAAATTATTAATCGCCAAACATCGAAATGGACCATTAGGTGAAATTGACATGCTTTTTAAAGGCGACCGCATAAAATTCTTCGGCGTCGAAAAGAAACGGGAAAAAGAATAACATGATTTCGATTATCGGGTGGTTAGTCGTTATAAATCTATTTCTTTTTATTCTGTCCATCAACAAATTAAGGCACAGCCGTAAAAAAATCGAATTTATATATCATTGGGGATTTCTTTTAGGTGCTTTTACCTGGGAAGATCTGCTGGTTTTTAGTCTTTTTGACATAATATTCCTATTTATAACCTATTTAGCTAAAGATTTACGTCTTGGTCTTTTAATCTGGATATTATTTTGGATAGTACGCGGTAGCGGTGAAACAATATATTGGTTCCTGCAGCAATTTGGGCAACCATCGGTTTATCCTCATAATCAATATGCTGGATTCAAAAGAATGCATTTCTTAACCGGAAAAGTCTCATTGCAGCAAACATTTATTATAATGCAGGTATTTCACCAAGTGATTACAACTTTTTTCCTAGCCGCTCTAGTTTTGCTACTCATGGATTGGAAAATAATTCCTACGTGGTTTTAGATATTTAAAAATCTGGTGAAAACTGGCAAAGTTGATTATGGAACATTTTAATTTTTCTCCCATCGGGAGAAGGGTTTTTTAACTCGGTAACATATTTAGCTGCAATAGGTATTGCTTCATTTACATCCTCTAATTTCGTTATTGGATATTTAAGGAATCTTGGTGGATTTTCAGTATGAATTACTACAATACGTCTGCCTGCATTTTGATCATACGTATTCAATACGCCGTCTGGTTGGGGAATTCCCTTAATATGGTCCCTCTGGGCATCGTCAAGAGAAATAAGTAGTTCGTGTGTAGGAAACATATATTTCATCTCCTTATAGACTATTTATATTAATTCTATTATACATACGATAGTCAAGAGATAGAGTTCATCGGAGGCTAGATCAAAACTGAAAAAGACTAATAAATATGATAAGATCAGAGTAGATATATGGATATCCAATCATCAGAACAAATACAACCAGATCAACTAGAATTACTTGGATTAAATAAAGAAAACTCATGCGGATTACCGTTCTATACACTCAACTTTACGGATAAAGAACCTTCTACTCAATCAGTTTCCCAACTAAAGGAAATACTTAAGAACCATAAAGTTGCCATAGAAATAGGACCAGGGAATCAATTGGACAGCCTTTTGTTTGCATCGCAAAAAACAGAGGCTGATATTGTTATAGGTATTGATCCTAATTTTGATTTTGAAAAAATTACCCAAATCAAAACTCAACTTGTATCTAAAATTAAACCGACAATAATTTTACTTAAAGGTGATGGATGGGGAGATAGTAGAATAAAGGACCTTTTCGGAGTCTTTAGTAATAAAATAGAAGACAGATTAGCCATTTATGCGCAACTTATTTCTCCGGATACTCAAGATACAGAAAGGATGATCAATGCAACCATTGCCAAAACCAAGGGCGGATGTCTTATTGTTTTAGATTCTGGAACGGTCGAAGCAATAGAGAAAGGAATTGTTCCACTAGATAATACCCCCAGTAGAGTAAAAGAAAAACTATTAAGAGAAAGAGGTATTGAAAACCCGACATTAATCGATTGGATTACAACCGTTGTAATTAAGGGTTCCAAAATGAAGAGAATGACTGAGCAGGAATATCAAAAAAGTGTTAATGAGGGAAGATATCCTAAAACATCATTTTTGAGAAAAGGAGAAATGATATTGTGGGAAAAACCTCTTCTTCAAGAGTCTCTCTAACCCTTATTTTTTCGGTGCCGAGAGAGGGAGTCGGACCCTCACGAGGTTTTATCCTCACTAGTTTTTGAGACTAGCCTGTCTGCCATTTCAGCACCTCGGCCCTTCGATAAACTTAAGATAAACATAACTATTTTATCATACCCAGCCTTGTAAATAAAAGGCTTTTTATGCTAAAATCAGCCTAATTATGAAATTTAATATAAAAATTGGAATTTTCGATGAAAAAAAGTCCGAATCACTTGTTTTTTTTGTTTGGGAAACCGAGTGGCCAAAAGAATTGCTGGATTTAGATAAAAAATTAGGCGGAATCCTCAAAAAAGAATCAGACAGAAAAGAATTTAAATTTGCTGTAGGAAAAATATTAAAAGTACAGAATGTTTTTCTGGTTGGTCTTGGAAAAATCAGTGAATTAACAACTTTTGATCTGCAATTAACTTGTGCCAAGCTTTATCAAAAAATTAAAGAAGAAAAATTGTTATCAGTGGTATTAGATTGTTCTAACTTCGGATTAGAGAATATCGAGGCTTTTGTTACAGGATTTTTACTTGGTACTTATGATTTTAAGAAATACAAAACCGATAAGAAGGATGATATTAAACCACTTGAAATCACAATTTTAGTCAAGGATGCTAAAGAGCTGGTGAAAGTTAGAGAATATATTACCCGAGCTGAAATATATTGCGAAGCAACAATTTTTACCCGAAATTTAGTCAATGAGCCCTCTTCGGTAACAACCCCGACATATTTGGCGGATATGGCAGAAAAATTAGCTAAAAAAGATAAATTTTCCAGTAAAATATATGACGAATCTGAATTCGGAAAATTAGGCTTAGGAGCATTAGCTGGTGTTGCCCGAGGATCAGATGAATCGGCTAAATTTATTAGACTGGATTACCGCAATGGTAAGAAGAAAATTGTTTTAGCCGGTAAGGGGATAACTTTTGATAGCGGCGGTTTGTCTCTAAAACCACAAGAGGGGATGGAGACAATGAAAATGGATATGGCTGGCGCTGCCAGCGTTCTCGCGATTTTCTCTGTTATCGATAAATTAAGGCCCAAAATTCACCTGATTGGTTTAATCCCGGTCACCGAGAACATGCCCTCAGGTAAGGCGATAAAACCGGGAGACATAGTTAAGGCTTATAATGGAAAAACGATCGAGGTTATCAACACCGATGCCGAAGGCAGACTTATTCTGGCTGATGCATTATCATATGGAGTTGAGATAAAACCAGATCTGATAATTGATTTGGCAACCTTGACCGGGGCATGTATCGTTGCGTTAGGTGAAGAAATCGCTGGATTGTTTTCCAAAGATAATAATCTTATTGAAAAGATTAAAGTTGCGGCTGATACAGCTGGTGAAAAAATCTGGCCTATGCCGTTGGAAAAAACATATAAGGAATTGATTAAATCAAGTGTTGCTGATCTTAAAAACGTCAGCGGTAAAAGATATGGAGGAGCGATAACGGCTGCCTTATTCCTAGAGGAATTTGTCGGAAATATACCATGGGCGCATATAGATATTGCCGGTCCGGCCTGGGAAGAAAAAGGCAATGATCTAATACCCAGGGGCGGAACCGGATTTGGAGTAAGAACAATATTAAATTTTTTACAAAATTTATGATTTCAGTTACAAATTTACGAGCCGGAGCTTATTTTACTGAAGATAATAATCTCTTCCAGGTTTTAAATTATGAGTTTGTTAAGCTCGGCCGCGGCACAGCGACAATAAAAACAAAAATCAAAAACCTTCGCAGTGGTTCAATTGTTGAAAAAGTTTTTATATCAGGAGCCAAAGTTCAGGAAGCAAATTTAGATAAGAAAGAATCACAATATCTCTATAAAAACGGTAATAACTTCGTTTTTATGGATCCAAATACCTTTGAGCAGTTTGAATTATCTAACGATAAAATAGGAGATCAAGCCTCGTATCTTAAAGAAGGAATGAATATTAAAGTAGTTTTTTATCAAGATGAACCATTAACAATTGAATTACCGATTAAAATGGAATTTACAATTGCAGAAACTGAACCTGGTTATCGTGGTAATTCGGCAACTAATATATTCAAGGATGCAGTTTTGGATAATAAAGTTAAAGTTAGAGTTCCTTTGTTTGTTGAAATTGGCGATATGGTGTTAATCGATACTCGTACCGGAGAATATGTTCAGAGGATCAATAAATAAGTCCGCTCCTGCAGGTGCTCCTTTTTCTCACGATGTTCGAATAAGTTCGCTCCTGCAGGTGCTCCTTTTTTCTTGCCTCATTCAGGTCAACTTGTAAAGTTGACATTCTGAGGCGCGAAATAAAAGATTCACAAATAGTAGGCTACTAATACAAGTGGAATAACAATAACTAGCTGGGTTACAATTCCCCAAAGACTACCATTGCGGGCATGGTATTTTGATTGGATTTTATAAAACCAGTTAAATGGCGGAAAATTCCAATTTAAGAAAATATATGGTGCTTCTGTCCAATCAGCCAGGGTTGATGCAAAAACAAGACTAAAAAGATAAAGAGGATTAAGTTTAGAGTGAAAAAATACCCAAGCCAATACTAAACCAAGGCTAACATCAACAGCAGACATTATAAAAGTAATTTTTTTTGGCCGGTTATGCCACCCGGTACCGGTATCCCAATGGGGAACCGCATCAAGAATAAAATTGGACAAAAAAACTACTGTTAAAGCAACAATTGGATTAGGGATTAATCGACCTAAAGAAACTCCAACTAATGAATGCGTGGTGGCTGTCATATGTTTATAAGTCCGCTTCGCCTTCGGCGAATGCTCCTTTTACCTTTCCTCAATTCGGTCTCGCTGTAAGCTCGACATCTTGAGGGGCGGTATAAATTAATACTGAACAGTTTAACAGATAATGTCAAGCCTGCGAAATAATCAGGCTTGATACTGAAATAATCGAAGTATCAAGGTGACAAAAGAACAAGAATGATGTAATATTTCCCTATGTTGCCGTTTTTGGCTGTTATCTTAAATCGTAACTTCCGTAGCCTCTGGCTGGGTCAAATAACGTCTCAGGTAGCGATTAACATGATGGCATTCGTTTTAATTTTACGGATTTATCAGACAACGTCTTCAAATACCGCCGTTTCTCTATTAATTTTAATGATTGGTTTACCGGCCATTATCTTTGGCGCCATTTCCGGAACCTTAGTTGACCGTTGGGATAAAAGGGATGTTTTAGTAGTCACTAACTTAGTAAGAATGGTCTTGTTATTAGGATTTTTTATCTCATCGGAAGCACCGATATGGGTATATATATTAGTGGTAGCTATTTCTATAAGTACTCAATTTTTCGTTCCGGCTGAAGCACCAACAATTCCTCGTATTGTTCCTGAAGAATACCTCTTAACGGCAAATTCACTTTTTACTTTTACCTATTATATCTCAATGATATCTGGTTTTATATTATCCGGGCCAGCTTTAAAATTCTTTGGACCAAGGAATGTCTTTTTATTTATTAGCGCTCTTTTAGGTCTAGCTGCTTATTTTGTCGCCCAAATATCTCGTGAAGATAAGCCAAAAGTAATATCTCATGGTAAACTGGAAATTATTAAAATATATCAGGAATTTCTTAATGGTTTACGTTTCATTAAAAGAAATACGATTGTTTTTCAATCATTAATTTTATTGACGGCATCCCAAGCACTTATTGCGGCACTGGCTTCCTTGGCGCCCGGATTTGCTCATCGGATTCTACAAATCGATGTCGCTGACGCATCTTATACAATTCTTGGTCCGGCTGCTTTGGGAATGATATTCGGCGCATTATTAGTTGGACAGTTTGGTAGAAAAACTGAAAAAAGCAAATTAATTAGTTGGGGTATTTTCTCGGCTGGTCTTTTCCTTTTTGCTTTAGTTTTTATTATTGTAAAAGCACGAAATCTTTATCTGGCGGTAACAATTTTATTTCTTATTGGAGCTGCTAACGCCTTAATTGATGTCCCGGCCAATACCAATTTACAGGAACACGCACCAGCAGAACTTCGGGGACGGGTCTATGGTGTTCTGACTTCACTTGTCGGTGGAGCGGCAATTTTACCGGTAATATTTACCGGTGTTGCCGCTGATTTATTTGGAATCGAAAAAGTCATTTTTACTATTTCAATCTTGATACTTTTATTTGGAATTTACAGGTTATCAAAGGAAAGATATAATAGGAATGTTAAATATTAAATCTTAAACGTAAAATCTTATGTATCCAATCTTAATTTCATTAGGATCAATTAGAATATATTCATTTGGTCTGTTTCTTGTATTAGCAATCATTATAGGCAGTTTTGTGGTTTGGCGAGTAGGAAAAAACCTTAAATTTGATGAAGAAAAAATAATCGACCTACTTTTGGTAGAAATGATTTTTGGCTTAATAGGAGCGCGAATCTTTCATATATTCTTCCATTTTCAAGATTTTGGTTTTAATTTTTTTCGCTGGTTATTAATTTATCATTTTCCCGGACTGACCTTTATTGGTGGACTCCTGGGAGGATTAATAGGCATGATTTACTTTTCCCGTAAGGAAAATTGGCCATTTTGGCAGATCGCTGATATTTCGGTATTAGGCATTAGTTTAGCGGAAGCAATTGCCAGCATTGGTGCGTTTTTCTCGGGATCTGCATACGGAATTACTACTAATTTACCATGGGCTGTTCCGGTAATTGGCCTTCCTGAACTCCGTCATCCGGTACAAATATACCAAGCCTTAATTTTATTGTTCATCTTTCTATTTCTAATAAAGGTAGACAAATGGTTATCCGGTAGGAATTTTCCCCATGGTCTGATTTTTTTAATCTATGTATTATGCTGGGGGGTAACGCATTATCTCCTTGATATATTAAGGGGAGATAGTGTATACTTTTACGGTTATCGTCTAACGCAGATTATTTGTTTGTTTCTCATTTTATTCTCAGTTATTTTGTTATATATTAGATTAGGCAGATCGCTAAAAGAAGACTTACTGGCGATTTTACAAAAAGTAAGACCAACAAAATATGTTTAAATTTCCCATAAATTTACTAAAACCAATTGAAGATTATCTTAAGCATCAAAAGGCCGATACCGAAAAGAAAATGGCGCAAATATCGGTTGAAGACCCGTTCAATGACACTGACAGATTAATTGATAATGCATCTATTGATACCGAAGTAAAAGAGCAAGAAGGTCATGAAAGGGTTGAGGCAATAAAACTTGAATTGTCAAAAAATTTAGTCAGAATAAGAAAAGCTTTGACCAAAATTAAGATAGGTAAGTATGGAATCTGTGAAAGATGTGGAAAGATGATCGACACTGATCGTTTAGCCGTCATGCCCGCGGCCGAATTATGTCTCGAGTGTGAGAAGAAGAAAGAAAAATGAGGTCGGCACAAAAAATATTACTTTTCGTTCCTCAAAAATTTTGTGCCTCCCCGTACGCCTAATCGTTATATGAAACCACAAATTGTTTTTGAAGACGAATCTCTTTTAGTCATTGATAAACCTTCCGGAATGGTGGTAAATAAGGCTGATACAACTAAAGATATTGAAACAGTACAAGACTGGGTGGAAAAATACATGCCCGTCATTGCGAGCGAAGCGAAGCAATCTCAAGAGATTCTGAAACAAGTTCAGAATGACGATGATACAGAGATTGCTTCGTCGCAAGCTCCTCGCAATGACGCTGGTTTGGATTTTTATAAACGAGGGGGGATTGTTCATCGTCTGGATAAAGAAACGTCCGGATTATTATTAATTGCCAAGACCCCAGCGGCTTTCGTAAATCTGCAAGCACAATTTAAAAATAGAGAAGTGAAGAAGAAGTATTTAGCTTTGGTGCATGGAAAAGTTATACCAGAGGAGGGCGAAATCAACGCGCCGATTGGCCGATTACCATGGAATCGCGAAAGATTTGGTGTGGTTCCTGGTGGTCGTGAAGCACTGACAAAATATAAAATCGTTAAATACTATACCCTAGACCTCAAACCCTATACCCTGATAGAGCTTTATCCACAAACTGGTCGAACCCATCAAATACGTGTTCATTTAAAATATATAGGTTTCCCGATCGTTGGTGATAGTTTTTACGCTGGTCGGAAACAGGCAAACGAAGACAGGAAATTTTGTCCTCGTGTTTTTTTACACGCCAGCCATATAGAATTTACTCATCCGATAACTGGTGGCAAGATTGAATTCGACTCGCCGTTACCACAAGAGCTAGAGGAAACTCTAAATAAGATCAAAAATTAAATCTCATTCAGGATTACGTTTTTTATATTTCCATTGAATTATGTATAATGATTTTGGATGGATAATTTTAGTTTTACCCGTGATTTAATATTGGTATTAGGAACTGCTTTTTTGGGCGGTTTTATAGCTAAGAAACTTCGGCAACCTCTGTTAACTGGTTATATCCTCGGAGGAGTTATTGTTGGCGCTATTGTATCGCGGTTTTTTCAACCAAGTGAAAATTTGGTCAGTTTGGCAGAGATTGGAGTAGTTTTTTTAATGTTTACTTTAGGGCTGGAATTTTCCTGGTCAAAATTTAAGCATATAAGTAGAAATATAGTATTAGCTACAATTTCACAAATTTTATTTATCATAATATTTTGTTGTCTTATTTTTCCTAGATTTGGATTTGATTTTTATACATCTTTATTTTTAGGATGCTGTTTGTCTCTTTCCTCAACGGCAGTAGTGGTAAAAATTCTTTCTGATCGGGGAGAACTAGAAACATTATCCGGAGAAATATCTTTGGGTTGGTTATTGCTTCAGGATTTGGCTGTGTTACCAATGATTATTATTTTGCCGGTTCTCTCGACTGATTTTATTAGTACAAAAATATTGTTATCATTAACAACCTTTATTCAGGCAGTTGTTAAAGCTATAATTCTACTTGTTATAATCTTCTTTTTAGGTAAACGCTTAGTACCGATCGTCACCGATAAAATTCTGAAAACACATTCTCGAGAACTGTTGCTTTTATGGGTGGTAGCCTTTTGTTTGATTATGTCATTCACTATGGCATCATTAGGTTTTTCCTTTGCCATGGGTGCTTTTTTAGCTGGTTTTTTAATTTCCGAGGTAGGTATATCAGCATCGGTATTTGCAGAAATGAGGCCGCTTCGTGATATTTTTGCGGTGATTTTCTTTGTTACGCTTGGTTTTTTAGTTAATCCTCTTTTTTTACTGAATCATAGTATAACTATAATTTTGATATCATTATTAATTATATTATTAAAGTTTTTTATTGTTTTTGTCTTAATTCTATATTTAGGCTACCATACAAAAACAGCATTTTTAACCGGTTTTTCTATAACGTCTGTAGGAGAATTTGCCTTTGTTTTAGCCCAAATGGGACTATCAAAAGGAATAATTTCCACGGACGTAAATTTAATTATAATTTCCGTAACACTCTTTACCTTAGTCGTTTCCCCATGGATGATTAGTATTGCCCCCATTGCTTACCGTAAATTAAAATCTGCCAGTTTAAATTGGCAGACTCTGGCTAAGTTTTTTAATAAATTCGATAAACAACCAATTAAAGAAGAATTACCTTTTGAAAATCATGTGGTCATTTGTGGTTTTGGTAGAGTGGGTAAGTATATTGGTCGGGCTCTGGAAATGGCTAAAATAAATTTTGTCGTTGTTGATTATAATCATCAAATAATTAAACAATTACAGGATAAGGGATTAAATGTTGTTTATGGAGATCCAGCCGAAATTGATGTTCTCGATTATGCTCAAGTAGATAAAGCCAGGGCAATTATCATTGCCATTCCGGATAGGCAAACACAGGAAATGGTTATTACCAATGCCCAAAGCCTTCGGCCGGGAATAAAAATTATTTGTCGTTCACATCACGAGGAAGACCATGCTAAGCTCAAGGCACTACAAGTAGACACGATAATTCAACCGGAATTTGAAGCCGCCTTATCAATTGTCAATAAAATACTACATGAATATGGATTATATTCTGAAGAGATTGACGGTAAAATAAAAAGACTCAAGATTGAACACGGAATGTAATATATTAATATGATTGCTCGGAATGATCCTTTTAAATGTGATAATTGTAGAAAAAAAGTTAAGCCGATCAAGTATGGTGGTTCTTATCGTAACCATTGTCCAAATTGTTTGTGGAGTAAGCACGTAGATGGCGAAGAACCAGGAGACAGAAAATCACTCTGCCAAGGAATGATGAAGCCAATTGGAGTTTTTACCAGAAGAACAGGGGAGTATGTTTTAGTCCATAAATGTCATAAATGTGGATTGGAACGCTATAACCGTATTGCTGGTGACGACGATTTTAATAAAGTTACTCAACTTTCCACCGTGCCAATTCCTCTCTAGACTAGATCAATCCATTTTGATTTGTTATAATATAGATATATGGGAAGCTTTGGTGGTTTTTATTCTGGAGAAAAAAGGAAAAGAAAGAAAGAAGAACTGGAAAAAAAGTCTCGAGTTCTTTCTTTTCAGAAACCTTTTGTTTTACCAAAGGTGGAAATTATAAGCAAAAAGAAAAAAGAAGAGTAATAAAAGGGAAGAGTGATAGAACATGTATCTGCCCACATGGAGACATCCACAAAAACAACGGCGACACCGTAAATTTGTTTTCTTCGTACGATTATTTATATTAATTATTTTATTAACTTTAATCTTATTTAGCTCGATATCGCTATTAAAAGCTAAAAAGAATTCCCAATTGCTAAAGGATAGTCGGGTTACTATTGTTCTGGCAACACAGCCAATAATGGTCGTTTCCTTAACTCCTCAAGGCGAAATGACAATTTTGTCGATTCCTAAAAATACTTATCTGGAAACAATCCATGGTTTTGGTTCATATCGCGTGGGAGCAGTCTGGTCTTTAGGAAAACAGGAAAAATTAGGCGGAACACTTTTGGCTGATACAATTCAAGAGTATTTGGCAGTCCCGATTGATGGCTGGATCGGGCCTTCTAGTGGTGATCAAACCTGGAACATTGGCATGACTAAGCAGGAAGTAATAAGTTTAAAGAATTCACTAACCTCATGGAATATGTTTTTCAATTTTAAAAATTTACTTGCTCAATATAAAAATATCGATACGAACTTAAATATCTTGGATATTACCAGACTTTGGTATTCAATTAAGAATATTCGTTTTGATAAAATTAACTATATTAATTTAGGAGAATCGTCATCTCTAAAACCTTTTAATTTTATTGATGGCAGCCAAGGCTTAAATAGTGATATCAATCTTATTGATATTACTATAAAGGACTTATTCAAAGATAAAAAAATTATTGACGACAAATTAGTGATTGAAGTAGTCAATAGTTCCAGTAAAAATGGGATGGCCAATCGTATTAGTCGATTAATTACCAATATGGGTGGGACAGTTATTAGTATTAGTAATAATGCCGAAGAACAGAATAATTGTTCAATTAATGGTAATGATAATATATTAGTAAGCTATACTAGCCAAAGATTACTGCAAATATATGGTTGTCAAAAAGGTAAGGCAATTGACAATTTACGTGTAGATTTACAATTAGTTATTGGCAATAATTATTGGAAAAAATTATTTACTAGATAGGATAAGCATTATACGAGCTGAGAATCATCATCCGAGACCTGATCTTGTCCATCCTCAGATAAATTATCCTCATCACCTGAGTAACCATCACCCTTATTATCGCTATAAAATTCACCGCCGGCTCCGGGAAAGGTTGGTTGATTTTTATATCGAGAAGCACGATATATTTCTCTAATGAATATCGCTAAAGAATTATGATCGACAGTTTTAATAAAGGCTTCGTACCGATTACCGACCGTAATTCTTTTAATTAGTTTAATTGACATATCATCGGGTATTGCTCCTAGATATGTACCGTCATTGGTGGCAATTACAGCGCGTCTTTTAATTAAAAGGTTGACTTGATCGCCACAGCTAAGAGGAAGTAGATTTGAAGCAGGAGCTAGGTTAACGAGATTAACTATTTTTGTTTTGCCTGGTTCCTCGAGAAACATGTGAGGTTGGCAATGGCATGAGTTAATAGTTATGCTATTATTTAAAATCTTTTTTTTATAGCTTTTGGGAAGTTTTTCCAGAAGACTAAGATTTTTTTGAGCGATCGGATTATAACGGTCCAGTGATAAAACTTTTCGGTAGATTTTTAATGCTTGTTTATAATCTCCTGATTCTTTATAGGCCCGAGCAAGACGATTAAGAGCTTCGACATCTTCTTGATGGTCTTTTAAAATATCACGATTAATTTTTATTGCTTGCGGCCAATCACTTGACAGGGCAGCATTTACAGCTTGGGTAGTCAAATCAGGCGACATAAATTTAGCAAAAACTATATGAGTTTTACCTGAAATTGTCAATAGGTAGTTCGCCGTAATTGTATTATCAAGGGTAATATTTATGTTATAATCACTAATATGTCAGGACATTCGAAGTGGAGTACGATTAAACACCAAAAAGGCGTAGCCGATCAAAAAAGAGGTCAAGCGTTTACTAAACTTGGATTTGCAATTACATTAGCTGTTCGTGCTGGAGGGGAAATTAGTGATCCTAATATCAATTTTAAACTTCGGTTAGCTATAGAAAAAGCCCGGTCAGCTAATATGCCCAAAGAAAATATCCAACGGGCAATTGAAAGAGCTAAAGGATCAGAGGCCGGAGAATTGGTGGAAATAAATTATGAAGGCTTCGGGCCGGGAGGAATTGCGTTTTTAGTTCAAACAGCTACCGATAACCGCCAGAGAACAGTACAAGAAATTAAAAATATTTTGGAAAGCTTTGGTGGAACTTTAGCCGGCCCCGGAGCAACTGCTTATCTTTTTCAAAATATCGGTACAATTACTATATCAAAACATGGAAAAACAAGCGATGAAATTATGGATAAGGTTATCGAAGCAGGAGCACAAGATTTAGAAGAAGCTGGAGACGAAATAATTGTTTATACCAAACATGAAGATCTTCATAAGACAAGAGAAACTCTTGAAAAACAGGGTATCGCGATCATTGAATCAGAGCTAACTTTACGACCGACTTCAACAATTTCTATTACCTCACCAGAAACAGCGCAAAAAGTGTTAAACTTAATCGATAAATTAGAGGATAATGACAATGTTCAACATGTGTTTGCTAATTTTGATATACCGGATGAGATATTAAGGAATATTACACAAAAATGAAAATTCAAACAAACATGCAAACTATTCTCGGTATTGATCCCGGAACAGCCACTACCGGCTTTGGTGTGATAAAAATGAATTGTCGAAACACAAAGGTTAAAAATGACGGATTAGTTTATGTAGCCCATGGAACTATTAAAACACCAGTAGGTATGATAATGGGGGAGAGACTATTAATGCTTCGGCAAAATTTACGAAAAATAATTCGCCTATATAAGCCACAGACAATCATAATTGAACAATTATTTTTTGGAAGAAATGCCAAAACAGCCATGACTGTTGGTCAGGCAAGGGGAGTAGTAATGGTAACAGCCGCCGAGCAGAAAATCACCACCTGTGAATACCAGGGACTTTGGGTTAAAAAGAAGTTGGTAGGCGACGGCCATGCTTCTAAACATCAAATCCAACAATTTGTCAGAAGAACCTTAGGGCTTTATAAACTCCCTCGACCAGATGATGCCGCTGATGCTCTTGCCCTGGCCATCTGTTTTTCAATCCATGATAAAAAGGATTAAAAAATTTTATACCCATCTAAGCCATAAATTATTTTTAACCAAAAGAGAAAAATTTGGTTTAATTGTAGGTGTTTTAACAGGCGGTCTCTTATTAATTCAAGTTCTAGGCCCGAATTTTCGCTACCATCTTATTATTGGATTAGCTGTTTTAACATACGTGCTTTTTGTTTGGGGTTTATGGGAAGACCTTAATGGTATTGAATGGCTAACATTATTTATCTTACCAATTACGTACGTTATTGCCATGCCGTTATTTTATTTTTTGTTACCAGTTCGTTGGTTGACTAGACTACCAATAGACATTATTTTTGCTGTGGGAATTTATGCAATTCTCCTTATTGAAAATATCTATAATGTGGCGGCTGAGAGAACGATTCAGTTATTAAGAGCAGCTCATTCAGTCGGTCTATTTCTCACTTTATTTACTTTATTTTTACTCTTAAATATTATTTTTTCACTTCATCTTCCTTTTGCAGAAAATTTTATTTTAATTTTTATTATCTATAGTTTATTAAGCCTTCAATGTTTATGGGCAATGAAGCTAGAACCAAAAATTTCTTGGCAATTGTTCATTTATTGTTTAATAATATCGCTTATCGGCGGCGAATTGGCCATAATCTTTTCATTCTGGCCGATTCAGACAATCATCGAATCTCTTTTCCTAACGACTATTTTTTATAGCCTGGTTGGTATGATTCAGCAATATCTGGTCGAAAGGCTTTTCCATAGAACAGTTACTGAATTTATTTCAGTATCGGTTGTCGTTTTTATCCTGGTATTAATAACAACAATATGGGGATAAGATCATATCAAAAAAATTGGACTTGGTGGTGGGGAAGAGGGAAGTGGCAAGATATAGTTTGATATAGTTAAGTCATTTGAATATACTAACCTATAGTAATTTAGACGCGTTGTGGATAACTCACGCGGAATAACTTCTTACTACTCTTTTCACGGGATTCGGGAATTGTTTTCACGGTTTCTACGTTCACCGCAAGCGCACTCTTCTGACCTTGCGATGAAATGAACACCAAATTTACGCATAAAAATATTAATATAGCTCGTTATTATGCTCTGCATCTTCATACCATTATTATTTTCCAAATATATTAGCCACAAAAACGATAATTTATCTTGTCCTGACAAGCTAAATAAGCTTGATATTAAAAAACATAGTTTAGTCAGCAATTACATGCTTCGGGTGCTGGGGATAATTATATCGGCGTTATATTTGTGACCTCGAAACTAGTTGCTTATCACGCTAATACGCTCTATATTCGTATAATTTCCATATGTCATTATATTTTACGTTAGCCTCAAAAATATTAATTTATGGCATTGTTATGCTCTAAATTCATTCTTAGTACTAGACCATAAAAAAACCGAAACCTCTCTATAACCAGGATATATAATTAATTACAGTATAACGATAATAATTGGCCACAATTATACAAGTTTAAGTTGCCATTATGCTCTAGCTATTGAATATTTCCTTATTAATGACATACTTATCTACGCACGAAATTATATATTTAGAGCATATTAACAATCTAAATACACAAGGTCGTGTAAGCTTCTAGAAACCTAAGTATATTGGATAAGACACTAATGTTATCTTATATTCGGTAAAGAACGATTATGAATGTTTCATTAATCATGATCGTGGTCTTGGAGAAGACCTTCATCTTCTTCCCGGGAATATAAACATTTATCGTGTTCTTACGGAACCCAGGTAAAAACTTGTTATTTATTGATACTTGACAACGGAGGATAAATTATCTATGATGTCGTATAACCAAGCTTTTACGACGTCAGGCAAGGCTGGTTCCGGAGAAGAGGTCAAATCTGTTAATATTATATTTGCACTATTTAATGTAATTAATTTAAATTAAATAATTATGCATGTTTATATAAGGCCTAATCCCTATTGCCTAATACCTGATCTTTATATGCCTATTCCTGGAAGACTCCCCTATTTATAATATAATATGAATTTTACTGAAGCTATAGATAAATATTTAGAATATTTAGAAATTGAACGAAGCTGTTCGGAACTGACAATAAGAAATTATCGCTTATATCTGGCCCGATTCCAGAGATGGCTTGAGACTAACTATCCTAAAATAACCATTACTGATTTATCACTGGATATGGTCCAAAAATACCGGATTTATTTAGCCCGCTTAATCGTTCATAATTTACCTTTATCAAAAAGAACCCAAGTTTATCATGTAATAATTCTGCGAGCCTTTTTAGGCTATTTGGAAAGGCAAGAAATAAAGAGCTTAGCGCCAAAAAGAATTGAATTGCCAAAAAAAGACCAATCAGTGCAAATAAAATTTCTCGATAATGAGCAAATTGAAAGATTACTTAATCAGCCTAATATAAGTACACCGCCAGGGCTTCGTGATAAAGCCATACTGGAAACATTATTCTCAACTGGTTTACGGGTATCAGAACTGACTTCGTTGAATAAAGATCAAATAAATTTAGACCGTCGTGAATTTGGTGTTATTGGAAAAGGTAGAAAATCCAGAGTTGTTTATTTGTCATCCGGGTCGGCTGGCTGGATTAAAAAATATCTAGCAGCTCGCCAGGACCTCTACAAACCATTGTTTATCCGCTACAGCGGTAAAACATTAGATCCCGGGAAAGACGGTGAAACTTTACGGTTGACTGCCAGATCAGTGGAACGTTTGGTGGAAAAATATGTTATCAAAGCACGTTTACCAATCCAGGCAACACCGCACACTCTAAGACATAGTTTTGCCACCGATCTTCTTATTGCCGGAGCTGACATCCGCAGCGTTCAGGAGATGTTAGGTCATTCAAGTATCAGTACCACCGTTATTTATACCCATGTAACTAACAAACGATTAAAAGACATCCATGACACCTTTCACAGCGGTAATAAATAGTATTTTTACTGGCGATGAATCGCTTTATTCCAAAGTTTTTCAGCCAGGTTGGCTTCTTTTCCAGAACCGGTAAATTTTATTAAAGCCTGTTTAGCCACCAATATTTTATGGGCCGAGTATTGATCTTGTCTATATTTACACAATGCATTCATGAACCGACCAAAAGGGATACCTCTATTTGTTTGATCGATTGCTTCTTGGTCACTAATTATTCGAGCTCCCTGACGTAGTCTTTCAGCAATAGTTTTCACACCGAGATTATATGATAAATTAGGCGCAATATCAACTTAAAATGCAACTTAGTTGAGTAAAAAATATTCTTCTAGAAGATAGTTTAGTTTCTCGTAAATTGAGGTGAATTATTATTATATGATATATCGATATATCATATATAACTATATCATATTCTTCCACCGGAAGCACGGACGGCGTATTTGGCGAAGCGCAATGCTAATATCTCGATATTCTGTAATAACTTTTGTTTTTTTATTTGGCTAATTGCCCATTGAAAACCCGGCTGATTGTTTTCATATTTTAATTTCATTAACGAGACTGTAGATTGGGTTACATGAAGTAATTGAGCAATATTTGTTTCAGGAATACCATTGTCTAATAGATAAATTATCGCTAATCTTTTGGCCAGCATCTCTTTTTCGGTCGTAGATAAAAAGACATCTAAAAATTCACTCATTGCCTGTTTATTATTAATTTCGGTAAGGACAAGAAGAAAGGTATTCTTTATTTCTTCGAAAGTCTGTTCGGACAATTTTTTCTTCGATACGTGGGTCATATATGATATATTAATATATCATATACAAGTATGTCAATAGATGATGAATAATGAAGAAAGTTTATTCTTTTGTCATGCAAGTAGCCGCCGCTAATGAGTCTTTGGGGTCGGCAAATCTCATCAGAATAACCCCTTGTGTTGCTCGCGATAGTTTGGGAATTTGATTAATATTCACCTTGACTACTTGACCTTTACACGAAGTCAAAATACAGGTATCTGTTTCTTCTGGAATAATTTGTGCCGAGACAACCTTTCCGGTACGCGCAGTTACCTCACATGCTTTTACTCCCATTCCTCCCCTGCCCTGTTTAGGGAAATCAGATAAAGGACTTCGTTTCCCAATTCCTTTATCCATAATTACTAAAAGATTTGCCTTTGGATCACCTATAACATCCATACCAATAACTCGATCATTCCCGCCTGCCAAGCCTGCACTAGGCTGGCGGGCAGGTTTCTTAATCAGGATTCCTCTCACTCCCATGGTGTCCCGGCCCATTGGTCGGACTTGCTTTTCATTAAACTTGATGCCTTTTCCGTCATTGGTAATTAAAATAACGTCGGAGTTACCATCAGTTAATTTAGCCCAACAGAGTTCATCGCCGGAAATTAATTTAATGGCCGTGAGTCCATTACGTCTGATATTAGTGAAGTCATTAATATCTGTCTTTTTGACGGTTCCGCCTTTTGTGGTTAAGAAGATAAATTTATTTACATTAGATTTTTCGTTGTAAGTTAAAACAGAGGAAACTTTTTCTCCTTGTTCGACATTGATTAAATTCACAATTGCCTGACCTTTACTGATTCTTGTTCCTTCAGGGATATCCCACACCTTTAACTGATAAACTTTACCTTTATTGGTGAAAAATAGGATATTTTCATGAGTATTTGTAAACAAAAAGTGATCAATATTATCTTCTTCTTTTGTTGTCATGCCTATAACACCCTTACCACCCCTGCCTTGTGTTTTAAATGAGAGAGGTGAGAGTCTCTTAATATAGCCACTGGTCGTAATCGTAATAATAGTTGTCTCTTTTTGGATTAACTGTTCGTCACTAAATTCGCCGACCTTGCTTTTAACCACGCGAGTTTTTCTTGGATCAGCATATTTTTCTTTAATATAATTCAACTCATCTTTGATAACTTTGAGAATTTTTTCCGGATGAGCTAGCAAATCCTCAAGATAGATAATTGTTTCTTTGACCATTTGATATTCATCTTCAATCTTTTGTCGTTCAAGGGCTGCCAGACGGCGAAGCTGCATATCTAAAATTGCTGTTGCCTGAATTTCAGTCAATTTAAACTTTGTCATCAAATTAATCTTAGCCTCATCCGCATCTTTGGCTCTTTTAATCGTTTGGATAACTTCATCAATATGGTCGACAGCGATTTTTAAACCTTCAAGAATATGGGCGCGGGCTTTGGCTTGGGCTAACTCAAACTCTGATCTTTTTCTGACCACATTCTGGCGATGTTTTAAATATTCTTCGAGGATCATCTTTAAAGTCAATGTTTGCGGCGTTCCATCAACCAGAGCTACCATATTAACCGGAAAAACCGTTTGCAATTCAGTATGCTTATATAAGTTATTTAACACTGATTGAGGTCGGGCGTCTCGTTTAAGCTCGATATAAACTCGAATACCTCGCTGATCAGATTCATCTCGAAGGTCGGAAATTCCTTCTAGTTTCTTGTCTTTAACTAAATCGGCAATATGGGCCACTAATAATGCCTTATTAACTTGATATGGCAATTCATTTATAATAATTGCTGATTTACCTTGACCGACATCCTCAATTTCTGCTTTTCCACGGATAACTATTCGGCCTCTTCCAGTAGCATAAGCGGCAATAATTTCCGTAATATTATAAATAGTACCGGCGGTTGGGAAATCTGGACCCTTAATAAACTCCACTAAATCTTCGATGGTAATATCAAATGAGACAGCTGTCGGTAGTGAGCTGTTAGCGGTGACAGGGTTATCTTTTGTTCTGTTTTTATTTTGGCTTTCAGCTATCTGTGTACCACTGTCTATCTTGGCTTTATCGATCATGAAAACTAAAGCATCAATAACTTCGCCTAAATTGTGAGTTGGAATCTTGGTCGCCATACCAACCGCAATGCCCTCACAACCCATCAGCAGTAAATTGGGCAATTTAGCCGGTAAAAAGACCGGTTCATCTAATGTCGCGTCAAAATTTGGGATAAAATCAACAGTTTTTTTATCAATATCAATCAGCATCTCCTGGCTGATTTTTGCCAATCTAACCTCGGTATACCTCATCGCCGCCGGTGGATCACCATCAACTGAACCAAAATTACCTTGGCCTTCAACTAAGGGATAACGCATACTAAAATCTTGGGCTAATCTGACCAAGGCATCATAAACAGACATATCTCCATGAGGATGATATTTTCCTAAGACCTCACCAACCACTTTGGCTGATTTAGAAAAATGAGCTTGATGGGTTAAACCCAGTTGATGCATGGCATAAAGAATTCGGCGGTGGACTGGTTTTAGACCGTCTTTAACGTCAGGTAAAGCCCGTGACACAATAACCGACATGGCATAGTCAAGGTATGACGACTGCATCTCAGTGGTTATTTCCGTTGGTTGTATTTTACCGATATCCATATTAGATAACTTAGGTTACTTACCAATCATTGACATAACGAACGGTGCTATTAATAAAGCAACAATATTAATGATTTTTATCATCGGGTTAATCGCTGGGCCAGCAGTATCTTTTAAAGGATCTCCCACTGTATCTCCGACAACCGCGGCTTTATGCGTTTCTGAGCCTTTACCGCCGAAATGACCGTCTTCAATATATTTTTTGGCATTATCCCAGGCTCCGCCGGTATTGGCCATAAAGAAGGCCAAAAGAAGCCCTGAAGCAATAGTTCCTGATAAAAAGCCTCCAAGTGCTTGGGCGCCTAGAAGTCCGGCTAAAATTGGACTACCGATTACTAAAGCTGCAGGAATAACCAATTCTCTTTGCGCCGCGACAGTAGATATTTCTACACATCTGGCGTAATCCGGTTTAGCTGTTCCTTCCATAATCCCTTTAATCGATTTCCATTGGCGACGGACCTCTTCGACCATTTCAAAAGCCGCCCGGCCGACAGCAGAAATTAATCTTGATGAAAACAAGAATGGAACAGCTGCTCCAAGTAATAGTCCAACAAAGGTTTTTGGATCAGCAATATTAATTACTGATAGTCCTGTAGCTTCAAAATATGTAGCATATAAAGAACAGGCGGCCACGGCGGCCGAACCAATGGCGAAACCTTTAGTTAAGGCTTTGGTGGTATTACCAACAGCATCTAATGCTCCGGTAACTTTAGCTGCTTTCCCTTCAGTTAAGCCGGCCATTTCGGTAATCCCTTGAGCATTATCCGATATTGGGCCAAAGGTATCCAAAGACATAATAATTCCGGTCGTTGCCAGCATACCCATACCGGCTAAACTTATACCGTAAAAGCCCATAAAGTGATACCCAGTTAAAATGGCAGCAGCAACGACAAGAACAGAAGGAATAGTTGATTCCATTCCAATAGACAAACCGGATATTAAGTTAGTACCAGCGCCAGTAGTTGACGATTTGGCAATTTCAACGACCGGTTTTTCACCTGGCCCAGTATAATATTTTGTGATATAAAGAAGAGCCAGCATGGCCAAGATTCCCGAGACGGCCGCATAGCCGGCCTTTGGTTCACCTAAAAGAAAAATTGCCAAAGCCATAAAAATGATAATGGACGCTACCGCTGATAAGATAAAGCCTCTGATTAAAGGATTTAAGGGATTTTCCTGATCATTTTTAGCCTTGACAATTAGAGTGCCTAAAATTGATGCCCAGATAGCTCCTGATCTAGCCAAGAGCGGGAACACTACTCCACTTAATCCAAACATGGTTCCGCCCAAAATCATTGCCGCGACAATTGTTAATGCATAACTTTCAAAAACATCCGCACCCATCCCCGCGCAGTCACCGACATTATCACCAACTAGGTCAGCGATAACCGCCGGATTTCTCGGATCATCCTCGGGAATTCCCTTTTCAACTTTACCGACCAAATCAGCACCGACATCAGCGGCTTTGGTAAAAATTCCACCGCCAACCCTCATAAACAAGGCTAAAAGAGCGGCGCCAAAGCCATAGCCAACTAGAACTGTGGTGGCTAGTTTAGCTACGGCAGCAGGTCCTTCAGTAATTTTTAAAAAGTAACAAGCAGCATAAATAATCGAGACACCTAGAAGCCCTAAGCCAACAATTAACATGCCATTAACAGTACCCGCCCCAAAAGCAACTTTTAAGGCCGGATTTAAGCCTAGGGTAGCTCCCTGGGCAGTTCTAATATTAGCCTTGACCGCAATCCACATAGCGACATAACCGGTAATCGCGCTAAATACTGCCCCTAAAACAAATGTAGCCGCCGTACCCCAACCTAAAACAATCCCTAAGAATATCGTTAATAAACCAAGAAAAACTCCTACCACCTTAAATTGTCTGGCTAAATAGGCCATAGCACCATCAGCAATGGCTTTGCCAATCTCCTGCATTTTTTCTGACCCGGGATCTGCCGCAACAACTTTTTTAATTAAATATCCCCCATATAATAGGGCACATATAGCCGTTAAAGGCGCAAATGTTAAGGCGATTATTTGAATATCCATAATATTCCTTTCTAAGTAACCTAGGTATCTTAAGTTACTTATATATCTAAATTAGCATTTTTTGCATGAGTTTGTATAAATATTTTTCTGGGCGGGACATCATCACCCATTAACATGGTGAAAGTTTGATCTGCTTGGGTAGCATCAGCGATATTAATCTGTTTTAAAATTCTTGTTTTTGGGTCCATGGTTGTTTCCCAAAGTTCCTTAGCATTCATTTCTCCTAAACCTTTATAGCGTTGAACAATAATATTGGTTGTTCCCTTACCATGAGATGCGATTATTTGATCTCTTTCCTGATCAGTAAAAGCGTGAAAAATCTCTTTACCGATCTGAATTTTATATAGAGGTGGCATAGCGACATATATATAACCTTGTTTAATAATTTCCGGAAGATGACGATAGAAGAATGTTAAATAAAGACATTTAATATGCGAACCATCGACATCAGCATCCGTCATAATAATAATTCGGTGATATCTTATTTTTTCAAGATTATATTGTTCTGCAATGCCTGCTCCAACAGCAATAATTAAATTTTTAAATTTATCTGACTCAATAATTTTATCAAGTCTGGCTCTTTCGGTATTTAAGACCTTACCAAAAAGAGGTAGAATCGCCTGAAATTTTCGATCTCGGCCTTGTTTAGCTGATCCGCCGGCCGAGTCTCCCTCAACAATAAACAATTCCGATTGTGACGGATCCTTGCATTGACAGTCGGCCAGCGTTCCTGGGAGCGTTGATCCATCAAGGGCGCCTTTACGCAAAACCGCATCTTTAGCCGCCCGGGCTGCCAGTCTCGCTTTGGCTGCCAGGAGTATTTTTTCCAATACTTTACGGGCGTCTCCCGGATTTTCTTCAAAATGGAGATCTAGCCCTTCCTTAACAGTATTTTGAACCAATGGTTGAACTTCAGCATTACCAAGTTTGCCTTTAGTTTGTCCTTCAAACTGGACATCTTGTGAGGGCATTTTCACAAAGACAACCGCCGTTAATCCCTCGCGGGTATCTTCGCCGGTAATCCCTTCCTCGCCGTCTTTGATCGCGCCGATTTTTCGTCCATAATCATTAATTGCCCGGGTTAATGCCATGCGGAAGCCGGTAAGATGGGTTCCACCCTCCGCCGTATTAATTACATTAACAAAAGATTCAACTGTTTCGTTAAAACCATCATTATATTGGACAGCAACTTCAACATCAATGGCGTCTGTTTGTTTTTGAAAATATATCGGATCAGTTAATGACTCTTTATTCTTATTAAGTTCCTCAACTAATGCTTTAATTCCACCCTCGAAATAAAAATTAGCTTGTTCACCGGTGCGTTCATCAATAAGATGGAAAAACAGACGAGGAATGAGGTAAGCACGTTCACGCAGCGATTTTTTTAAGATTTCAATATCAATATCAATACTTTCTTTAAAAATATCCTTATCAGGTAAAAATATTGTTCGGGTACCGCTTTTACCGTTTTCCCAAATATCGGTTGAAGATTTTATTTGCCCTTTTTTTATATCTGCGGTTGGAATACCTTTTTTATAATCTTGCTCATATATAAAATTATCACGTTTGACCTCTACCTTCATCCATGCAGATAGGGCATTAACTACTGAAGCGCCGACTCCATGTAGACCGCCGGAAACTTTATAAACTCGAGAGTCAAATTTACCTCCGGCATGAAGTTTAGTCATAACAATTTCTAAAGCTGACTTTTTATATTGAGGCATAATATCAACCGGGATTCCCCGACCATCGTCAGCTACAGTAATCGATTTATCTTTGTGGAGTTGTATCCATACATTAGTAGCATAACCAGCCAACGCTTCGTCAACAGAATTATCAATAATTTCGGTGACAATATGGTGAAGACCACGTTTATCAGTAGAGCCGATGTACATTGCCGGCCGTTTTTTTACCGGATCTAAACCCTCAAGAACGACAATGTGTTTACCCGTGTAACCAGTAGATTTACTCATGTCTCCTTAAAAGAAAAACACCCTTTTCTAAGGCTAGAAAAGGTATATTTATACTATGATTTTATCATGAAATAGTATCTAAATCAAGCACAAATTTGGCTATTTAACCTGCAGAATTGATTAGCTTGACACCCTGGGTAAATCAAGGAGAAAGATTTCCAAAGCCAGCCTCGGATTAACATTGCTTTCAATTACCATCCGTGTTTTTTCTAAATCCCGAATAACTTTAATTATTTGAGATGGTTTAAGACTAATGTTGACTTTTTTGATTAGGACATGGTGCCAAAAAAATAACTGTTCGTTCAACCAGGATTCAATATCTTCTTTTGATTTTCCAATCTGGCTAGCAATTTTTAACCTTTCCCCTACCCCAGCTTTTAAGATAGCCTTGAGTAGTGAGCAGTGAGCAGAAATGGATTTTTCGTCGAGGGTAATTTCCGGTATCGTTGGCAGCTTAATAATTTGGCAACGAGAGACAATCGTTGGTAATAATATATCAGAATGCGAAGCTGTTAATATAATAATAGTATAGTCATTTGCTTCTTCTAATGTTTTTAACAGCGCATTTTGAGCTTCGATAGTTAATAATTCTCCTGGATGAATAATGATCGCCTTAAATGGTGAATTATATGGTTTAAGAGCCGCTTGGTGTTCTAGTGTCCGGATTTGTTCGATACCGATTGATGTTTCTCCTTCGATAAGAACCGTATCGAAATTTGAGACCTGATATTTTGTTTTAATAAGCTCTTGTACCGTTTGTTTCCGTTTGTCTAAATTACCGCCAATTATTAAAATACTCATAGGGTGAAATGATATTGACATTATATCAAAGATACTAGATACTTAATAATAGATCATATTATGGTTAAAACTGCTCAATCATTAGCTGATATTCTGGTTCAAGATAGAGTCATTGATAATGACATTGCTTCACAGGCTAACGTTGAGAGTATTAATACCGGGGCATCGGTTGAAGAAATCATTGTTCGTAAGAAACTGGCGACACCCGAGCAATTAGCTCAAGCCAAAGCCCATCTTTTTGGATTCCCCTATGTTTCTTTACTGGGAAAAGGTATTTCGCCTGATATATTAACTTATATTCCTGAAGCGGTAGCACGTCGCTATGTATTAGTTCCTTTTGATTTAGATAGCCAAAAAAATGTTCTAAGCGTGGCGATGGCTGATCCTCTAGATCTACAAGTAATTGAATTTGTTGAAAAAAAATCGGCTAAAAAAATCAAACCCTTTTTAGCCATGCCTGAAGAAATTCAGACAATAATTGAAGAACAATATAGTCAAAGTTTAGCTACCGAGGTTAGTGCAGCCTTAAAAGAAAGAATCGTCCCCACAATCAGAACTGTTGAAGCCGGGAAGTTAGGTGAAATCATTAGAGAAGCTCCAATTGCTAAAATTGTCTCAACCCTTTTAGAATTTGCTGTTAAAAGCCGAGCATCCGATATTCATATTGAGCCCGGAGAAGGGAAAACCCGTGTCCGCTACCGGATCGACGGTATTCTTCATGAAAAATTAGCTCTGCCTAAAAGTGTTCATGATGCAGTTGTTTCACGGATAAAGATTCTTTCCAATATGAAGATTGATGAACGTCGGATTCCCCAGGATGGACGATTCAATTTCAAAATGGGACAGGATGAAGTTGACCTTCGTATTTCAACTTTACCCACATCCAATGGCGAAAAGGTAGTCATGAGGTTACTTAAAAAAACTGGCGGAATTCCATCTTTACCTGAATTGGGGTTGCGAGGTATTGCCTTAAAAAACTTAGAGACGGCTATCTCTCGACCTCACGGCATTATTTTGGTAACCGGACCTACTGGATCTGGTAAAACGACAACCCTATATGCTGTTTTATCAAAATTAAATACCACTCAGGTAAATATTGTTACTCTTGAAGATCCGGTCGAGTATCAAATTGCCGGAGTAAATCAGGTCCAAATTAATCCCGCAGCCGGGTTAACCTTTGCCACCGGACTACGGGCATTTTTAAGACAAGATCCTAATATTATTTTAGTCGGTGAGGTTCGTGATGGTGAAACAGCCGGCTTAGCAATTCAGGCAGCACTAACAGGACATTTGGTCTTTTCGACTTTACATACTAATAATTCTTCAACTGCCCTACCCCGGCTACTTGACATGAATGCCGAACCATATCTGATTGCGTCATGTTTAAATGCTGTTGTTGGTCAGCGAATCTGCCGTAAAATTTGTCCCAGCTGTAAAGAAACTTATGATCCGACAAAAGAGATGATTGATGATTTTAAAAACATTCTTGGTAAATTATTTCCTAATTCCTTTAATGGGAAATTCTATCGAGGCAAAGGATGCCAGGAATGTAATCAAACTGGATATTTAGGACGTGTTGGTGTATTTGAAGTTTTGCCAGTATCAGAAAAAATTGCTAGACTAGTATTAGAACATGCTTCAGCTGCTAATGTTGAAGAACAAGCCGTAGCTGAAGGTATGATAACTATGAAGCAAGATGGTTACCTTAAGACGATTGAAGGAATAACGACGATTAGTGAAGTGCTTAGGGTAGCCCAAGATTAATTTTTAAATTTTAAAGGAGGTTACTGTGGATATTCTTGAACTTTTAGATATTACTAATAGAAGAGATGCCTCGGATCTACATCTTATTGTCGGGAATAAACCAACACTTAGAGTTGATGGTGAATTAGTAGCACTAATTGATAAAGATATCATTACGCCAGAAGAGGCGGAACACCTAATTTTTTCAATTTTAACATCGGAACAAAAAGAATTATATCTAGCCAATAAAGAATTAGACTTTTCCTATGCAACAAAAGAGGCGCGTTTTCGGGTCAATGTTTATTTTCAACAGGCGGGAATGACGGCGGCTTTTAGGTTAATACCTCTTAAAATTCGTGCAATTGATGAACTTAATTTACCGGCTATTTGTCATACTTTTGCTTCACTCCGCCAGGGTTTTATATTAGTAACCGGACCAACCGGTCACGGGAAATCGACGACGCTGTCAGCCATAATAAATGAAATTAATCAGACAAGAGCAACCCATATTGTTACTATCGAAGATCCAATCGAATATGTATACCCGAGAGGGAAATCAATCATCTCACAACGAGAAATGCACCTTGATACTCATTCCTGGGATGTGGCTTTACGATCTTGTTTACGTGAAGACCCGGATGTTGTCTTAATTGGCGAAATGCGTGATTACGAGACAATTGCGGCGGCCTTAACGATTGCTGAAACCGGACACCTTGTTTTTGCAACCTTACACACCAATTCTGCTGCCCAAACGGTTGATCGTATTGTTGACGTTTTCCCCGAACATTCAAAAGCCCAAGTCCGGATGCAACTGGCAGGGACACTTGAAGGGATTTTCTCGCAGCGATTACTACCGGCTATTAATGGAGGACGTATTCCCGCTTGTGAGATCCTCATTGCCACGCCAGCTGTCAAGAGTACTATTCGTGATGGAAAGTCACATCTGATTGACAATATTATTCAAACATCAGGCGAGCTGGGGATGCTTTTACTAGAAAATACCCTTGCTCGGTTAGTAAAGAGTGGCAAAATAGAAAAGACTGTCGCGCAAAATTTTGCCATAAGACCTGATGAACTAGATCGGCTTTTACTAGGTCGAAGGGGTTAGAATATGTTTTTTAAATATCGTGTCAAAGATCAAAAAAGCAGATCGCTTATTGGTACAGTCGAAGCACGTTCTATAAAAGATGCGGCTAAAGTTCTTCGAGATCAAAATTTTTTAATAATTGATATAAAGCCAATTATTGATTCGCCGTTAAATGTTTTTAAATATACTTTTGATCGAGTTGGTTTTTCCGAAATAGTTAATTTTACTAGGCAATTAGCTACTATGGTAGCTGCCGGTTTAACTTTAACTGAAGCCCTGTCAATTCTCGGTCAGCAATCCAAACACAAGGCAATGCTTAATATGGTTGATGACATTTTAAATGAGATAGAAGCCGGTAATAATTTTGCCTCGGCTTTAGAAAAATATCCGCAATATTTCTCCAGGATTTATATATCATCGATAAAGGCGGGAGAGGCAGCCGGTATGATCGACCGGGTTTTAAATCGGTTAGCCGATAATTTAGAAAAAGAGAGAGAATTCCGTGGCAAGATAAAGGGAGCCATGGTTTATCCGGTAATTATTATCATTGGTATGATTGGAGTTTTCTTTATTATGATGACCATGGTTATACCCAAAATGACTGGTCTTTATAAAGATTTTAATGTTGATCTTCCATGGACAACACTCTTGTTAATGGCAGTATCTGATTTTTTTGTGAATTTTTGGTGGTTGATAATTATCGGGACAATCGGTGCAGTTATTGGTTTTATTTATGGAAGCAAAACTAAAGTAGGTGAAAAATTACTGGACTCTTTTACTCTGAACCTTCCATTAATCGGGCCCTTAAAAAGAGAAACAATGATGGTTGAATTTACTCGAACATTAGGTCTTTTAGTTGGGGCAGGACTGCCGATTCTTGAAGCCTTAAATATTGTTTCCAATTCGATGGAAAGCGTTACTTATAGGAAAGCTCTAAAAGATGCCGCTTCTGAAGTAGAAAAAGGTTTTCCATTAGGAATACCATTAGGTCAAAATCCTGATTTTCCGCCGATTGTCAGCCAGATGACAAAAGTCGGCGAAGAGACCGGTAAATTAGACGAAGCACTTCTTAAACTATCGAGTTATTTCGAGTTTCAAACTGACCAAACCGTCAAGGGCTTGACAACTGCCATTGAACCAATAATAATGGTTGTATTAGGGGTTGGTGTAGGATTTTTGATTTTTGCCATTATTATGCCAATCTATCAATTAACAAGTGCATTTTAATAGCGAAGGGCTTGCCCTACGAAGCTCGCCCAAAGTAGAATATATAGATAATAATTTTATATAAACACAGTATCCGCGACTCGCCTTCACTAAAGTTACGGCGAGCGAAGGAGGGAGGTGAAAAATGAAAAAAGGTTTTACATTAATTGAATTACTAGTAGTTATTGCCGTTTTGGCTGTTTTAGCCGCCGGTATATTTGTAGCCCTTGACCCAATTGATAAGATTAATGCAGCTAATGATGCTAAAGTTCAAAGTGATATTGGTCAAATTGCTCAAGCAATGGAAGCTTATGCTACCGTTCAAACGGGAACTTATGCTACATCTCAAGAGCAGTTGGTCACCAATGGTGATTTGAAAATGACATTTGTACCACCCGGAGGAGGAGCCTATAGCCTATCTGCTGGTTCAGGAACTCCGTTAAGTCAAAAAACCTGGGGTAGTTTAAAATCAAAAAGATATACTTCCGCAGGATATAGTGTGTGGATGTGGTGTTCAAGCACCGGTAAAGCTGGATCCGTAAATGCTACTGGTAACTGTCCATAACAATAAATAGTCAAAGATTGAATATAGGGGTTCGGCCGTATGGCCGAATCCTTATATTGTGTGATATTATCAACTAAATTTACTTATATTGGGTATTAAGACTATATGGTAAGGAAATATTTCTTACTTATTTTTTTATTTTCAGCAATTTTTTTTATTCTTTTTCAGTCTCAAAGTATTTTTGGTGGTGATGGTGGTGATTTAGTATCAGCAATATGTGTTGGCGGTATCCCCCATCCTCCCGGGTATCCTCTCTATATGTTATTGGGAAGATTTTTTTATAGCCTTCCCCTTTTTACCCCAGCATGGAGAGTGTCTCTTCTATCATCATTACCTGCAGCGGGGACGATAACCGTAATATATCTTATAATTTGGCAACTAACAAAAAGTAAACTGGCCAGCATTATAGGTGCAGCAACTATGGCATTTTCTTATCTCTTTTGGTTATATGCCTCTGTCCCCGAAGTATTTTCTCTTAATAATCTATTTATCATAATTCTTTTATACCTGACAATATTAATCATGAAAAATATAGATAATAGAAAGGTATTCCTATTTTTTTTTATTGCCGGTTTGTCTGCCAGTCATCATCATTTTTCATTCTGGTTCTATCCAGTTTTTATTTTTTTTATATATAAGTACAATTTTAAATACTGGCAGAAAAAAAGATTAGAAAAAATTATTAAATGCTTTGCTCTTTTTTTCTTAGGTTTAATCCCCTACTTTTATATCCTATTAGCTGCACGAACTTATCCGGTTATTAGCTGGAATAATGCCGTTAACTTAGAAAATTTTTGGAAATTAATTACTCGACAGGGATATGGGACATTTTTAAGTCACCCGGTTAGCCTACAGATGGGATTAATACCTCGTGGAATATTAATCCTTGATGGATTACTACTTATACCGCGTTTTTTTGGTTGGCCGTGGATAATTTTTATTATAACGGGTTTAATTTATTTATATCGCCATGAAAGAAAATTTTTCCTCTTGATTTTTCTTCTTCTTTTAGCTGAAGAACTATTTCTCTTTTATTTAGGCTTTCCAATTAATAATACTGAATTATTTATTTTAGGAATGTATAGTCGTTTTGTTCTGCCAGAACTGATTTTTAGCGGTATATTGTTAGGAGTAGGTATATTTTGGTTTATTAAACGAGTAGCTGATTTCTCGAAAATAAAATTTATACGTTTTCTTGTTACACTTTCTTTATTTGTTATTCCGGTGAGTCTTTTTATTCGTAATGTACCTAAAATTATGGCCTTAAGATCTGATTTTACTGCTGAAAACTTAGGACGTGATATATTGGCTACCGTAAGTCCGGGCGATATACTATTACTATCGGGAGATACAGAAATATTTGATACAGAATATGTTTATTTTTGTCTTAAAGAGTATCCTAAAGTCAGACTAATACCGATGACATTGGGTATAGAGTCTATAAGGAAAAAATATCCAGATCTAGTTTTGCCTCAAAAAGTAGAAAAAAATCTTTTAACCAAGATTATCGAACTTAATGCTTCAAGCTCAGCTATCTTTAGTAATACTGTAGATTTTTTTAAAACAGGTGTACTCGTACCCACGGGTATGCTGGTAAG
Source organism: Candidatus Gottesmanbacteria bacterium (assembly GCA_043801155.1). GTDB lineage: Bacteria > Patescibacteriota > Microgenomatia > JAMCYU01 > JAMCYU01 > JAZDMI01. The sequence goes on along the minus strand of JAZDMI010000020.1, from coordinate 8,418 downwards.
ATTTTATGCTCATGAAGATGATAAGCCACCAATCGAACAAATAATTGCCGTTAACGAAAAAACCTGGGCTAGATATCATAGTCCTCTAGCTGGTATTTTAAAATGGTTTCGCCCAACAACTTTATCTGAGGTAATTAATATCTATCAAATTGGAGCTTCGAGGACGGGTTTATATCTATTATCAGAAGATAAGGTCTCTCAAGCAAAATCCTTTTTCCTGCAAGCACTTAAATATAACCCTCAAGATATTGACTCGCGTTTATACCTAAGTTTTATTTACACCAAAGAAGGTAATTGCCTAAGAGCCGAACAGGAATTATTTAAAATCATTAATGATGATCAATCTGCAGCCGAACCGTATTTTTATTTGGCTGAGAATGCCAGGGAATGTTATAAAAATAAACAAAAAGAAATCAAATTTAACCAGATTTATGGTGAAAAAAAAGCTGCCAGCGAGAGAAATTTAAAAGAATTAGAAAAATAAGCGAAATTAAAGTAATGGTTATCCCAATTTTTAAACTCTGCAAATCTAATGAAGATTTTCTATCTCCGACCATACCTTGCTGATCAAGATTAACCGGGACAACATTTTTAAAGAGTTTGGAATAACTTTGGGTGACAATAGTAATTTTAGTAGATCTAAGTTTTTCTTCAACTAACGATTCTTTTTCTGGACTAAACTTCTTATCAAGTAAAAGATCTATCAATTGTTCAGTAGTTTTGACTAACGTAATTTTATTAGCGGTATACACTTCAGGCAAGGGGTTATTTATACTTTTAAACGGATTAACTTGGTATTTGACTGATTGTATACTTAGAAGTCTGTTAGCACTAGGATTAAGTAATGATAGATATGTTTGATGTCTTTTGGTTCCTGGTTCGTAGCTATTTAATGAGGTTATACCCCATAGTAAATTATTATTTGGTTCTAAGGGCTCGATCTGTGTACTTAAGACACTATCATTAAACCAAATTTTAGCCTTTTCTTTCTGTATTTTATTGATGAACGGATATTTCTTTTCAAGACTTACCATAATTTGACCAGCTGTTTCCTTAGGTAAATTGAGAAAGTTAAAAACGATAAGCTCGATAAACAAGATGATTATAAATAATCGACGCCAGTTTATTGATACTATAGCGCCAAGGAAAAACCCGGCAAAACTTAAAAATATTTCTGGGCGATTAATCCAAAAAAATGGCGGGGTCAAGTACAGAATATAGAGAGGTGATATTGCCGGAAACGCCATTAATAAACAAAAAATAACTAAAAATAAATAAATGACATTTTTTCTTATAAAGAAAACGGAAATAATTGTAACAATACTTGGATAAAAGAATCGAATACTATTTATGTTTGTAGAAGCTACATAAAAATACTGCAAAGGGGCAATGGTTAAACTAGAAATATCAAAAAAGGTTATAAGCTTGATAGAAGATAAACATAAGCCGGCAATCATCGTCCAAATAACCCTTATGGAACGATAATAGATTAGGACAAAAAAAAGCGTTAATAATGTTAGTTCAAATGGACCAGAGAGAACCTGTAGAGCTATAACGAGACCTCCAAGAGCTAATGATTTATTGACTAATAAAAAGATCCAAGGGACTAAACTTAGAGTTTGTAAGACATTCAGATCGCTTACCATCGACAAGAATGGACCAAAAAAGACGAAAATGCAAGTACCGGCAAAAGCATTTCCTTTCTGCTTGAGGGATTTTAAGAAAAGAAACATACCGGTGGATGCTATTAAAAAACTAATCAGATATAAAATCTTCAAATTTAAAGGGAAAGGTAAAAACCTTAAAACGATCAGGGTTAAAGGATTAAATAGGGAGTAATCAGTTTGTGCTAAAAATGTACTGCCATTTGCGACTAGAGGATTCCAAAACGGGAGATTACCGCGTTTGATTTCAGAACTATAATAAAAATAGTTGCTGAAGGTTTTGTTAAAAGACTCCTTAGTATTATAGACTGGAAGAGGAAAATCTTTATTCCACGGATGAAAATAAATTAGAAAGATGATGATTGTGAGTAACCAAAGTTTTTTCATAGATAGCCGAAATTTTTTATTGATAGTTGAATATTTTTCTAATAATTCTTTACATTAATAACTCTTTAATATAAGATGAGAATAATTTCAATATACGGTAAGCAGTATGATGGAAAATCGTCACTTTTTTAAACATAACTTAGTAATAAATTACCAATCTATTAATAATAATATCCGATTTTTAATACGCCTATTATTCTTCTATATTTTGATCGTATTAATATCCCAAACCATAAATGCTTCATATGATTTTGATGAAGGCGTATTCCTTCAAGTTAGTACAAATCTTCGTTACCATTTGACATATGCCTCATTTGAAAGATTGTTTGATTATAATATAACGACCGGCCCTACTGTTATAATCCCAGCATCTTTATTCGTAAATACTATTCTGCCATTCCTACCAAGATTAGTTATAAATATATATGTAATAGTGTTACTTTGGTTATTGCTTAAACATATATACATTTTGGATAATCAAAAAATTATATTTCTTGTCCTTGTATTATTTACTCCATTATTCTTTTTTTTCTCGACTCATGTATTAGGAGAAATTCCTGCTCTTACCCTGCTTATATTTAGTTATTACTTTTTTACTAAAAAGAAATATTTTTTAACAGGTATTTTTATTGCCTTGTCTGTGTTAACAAAAAATATTTTTTTTATCAGTATTATCCCAATTATAATAGTTTGGTTTATGCAGGTTATTACAAATAAAGATTATAATAAACAAATTCAAAATCTGTCAATAATTATAGCAGGTGGGCTGATGATTTTAATATTATGGAATCTATATATTTTGATCTCTATCCAATTTAATTTGCCAAAATTCATAGAAATATGGTCAAGTACCATAATATTTAATGGATCATTATCACATCCCAATCCTCTTGCGTTCTATGATCGTCTAAGAATGATTAATTATGTTTTTTTCCTAAATCCAATTTTATTTATAACAATCATGCTTTTTATTGGTATATATGTGCTATTTACTAAGAGTAAGAAAGAAATCATATTCTTTAAAATGGTTGCCCTTTTTCAATTATTTTTCTCTTTATACTTTCTCTTTATATGTTCAACTAATTGGTATAGATATTTTTTTCCTTCGATTCTGTCATTTATAATTATTATCCCCTATTTTTTAACTGTATTTTTAAAAAAATTAAACAAGAATAAAATAGTACTTTTATTATTATTTATTAGTATTTTTATAGTTGATTCTTTTATCGAGAGAAAGAGATTAAATAATCCTGCTATTAATTTAACCAAGCTTGTAGAACAAAATCTTCTCTTCGTCGGAGAAAGTAAAACTCCATATTTTAAAGAAAATTTGTTGTTAAAAAAACAAAAAGAAACAGCAAATTTTGTCAATATATCTATACCTTATGTAAAAAAAATATCCGGTATTGGAATTTACAGAGCTCCTGAAATATCATACTTAACCGGTAGACCAATCGGCCGTGATCCAGAAAATGACAATGCCGATTATATTATTTACCAAACATACGGTATGTCTAATCCATGGACATCAGATATTTATTCCTATCTTGATAAGGTGTTACCTAAGGAAAAAGTATTTGATAACCAAGCGTACAAAATATTCAAATTATTAAATAACTAATATGAATAAACAGAAGCAATTATTAATAAAAAAATATATATTTTTAATGACTATTTTAATTTTTTGTTTAATTTTCTCTTTAAAATATCTTACGATAGCATTTAATTTCTATAATACCGCAACACCAAGAGCCATTGATAATCATTTTACCCTTTTGGCTCAAAGCTTAATCAAAGGAAGACTTGATTTACAACCTGGATCATACCGTTTCCCTAATGCCGACTTGGCTCTTTATAAAGGAAAATACTATGTATATTTTGGACCATTACCAGCTATCTTGGCGATCCCAGGAGTTTTAATGAAAGGAGATAGATATCCATCAAGTCTTGTCTCCCTGTTTTCATCCATTATCTGTTTTTTACTTGTTTATAAAATTGCAAAAAAATTTCGATTTCAAAAAACAGATTCTTGGTGGTTGGCAATATTTTTCGTTTTTGGGACTCTTGTTGCTTCAGTAGCCTTAATATTTTTTTCTGCTTATCAAACTCAAATTATCGGCCTGCTTTTTATCTTATTAAGTATAAATGAATACCTGAATAATAAAAGATATTTTCTTATGGGTTTCTATATATCAATGGCGATGGCTACCAGGATTAATCTTTTTCTTACCTTAATTTTTTTTATTTTGACTTTAATTCAAGATAAAAAATCAATCAATCAGAAATTAATCAACCTTGTCAAATTATTAACACCCATAGTCTTAATATTAATTATTTTATTTCTTTACAATTTCGTACGCTTTGGAAATTTTTTGGAAACTGGATTTAGATACAACACTGCAATTTCTTTAAGTACAGATTTCCAGGCGGCTCTAAGATACGGATTATTTTCTTTTCATCATATACCTACAAATCTTTATTATTTATTTTTTAAAGGTTTTGATATATTTGTTGAACCGAATACTAACATTGCGACTTTTCCCTATTTGGGACATGATGGTTGGGGATTAAGTATAATTTTTACCTCGCCATTATTTATATTACCTTTCTTTTTACCTGGACTGAAAAAAAGTTTTAATGAGATATTAACTATTGTCATAATCGCAATACCAATTATGACTTATTATGGTATCGGATACATTCAATATGGTTATCGTTATGCAATGGATTTCTATCCTTTTTTACTTCTAATATTATTAAAATCCTTTAATGGTAAACTACTTTTTTCTCATAAAATATTAATAGTTTATAGTGTTTTTATTAACCTTTTTTATATGTACTCTTATTGGGGAGGATACCCTTTTATCAATTTATAAATGATGATTTATATTTTTCTTTTTATTATTGGTTTGTGTTTTGGGTCATTTTTTAATGTTTTAATTTATCGTCTTCCTCTGGGATTGTCAATTACTGGCCGATCATTTTGTCCAAAGTGTAAACAGAAGATTTTCTGGTATAATAATATTCCTCTTCTCTCTTTTCTTTTTCTCCGCGGGCGATGTCGTCATTGCCATTCCCCCATTAGTTGGCGTTATCCGCTGGTGGAGTTAATAACTGCGATATTAACACTATTCATTATCCACTATTCAGTATTCAGTAATTTAGACTATCTGCTAACTACTTATTACTTACTCATTATCTACGCCCTTATTGTTATCTTCTTTATTGACTTAGAACATGAAATTATCCCCGACCAAATTATTTATCCAGCGATAATTATTTCGGTTTTATACATAGTACTTAATACTAAATACTTAATACTAAATTACATGGTGTCAGGTATACTGGCCGCTGGTCTTTTCCTACTACTTTTTTTAATAACACGTGGTCGGGGAATGGGTTTCGGAGATATTAAATTAACGCTCTTAATGGGATTATTCCTGGGATTTCCCAAGATTATAATTGCTTTATATCTAGCCTTCTTGACAGGCGCTTTATTTGGTGTAATACTAATTTTAGTAGGCAGAAAAAAATTAAAAAGTCATATTCCCTTTGGTCCATTCCTAGTTGGATCAACAATAATTGCATTATTTTGGGGGGAATTAATATGGTCAAAAATCCTGCTCGTGTTTTAGGTTTTACAATAATAGAATTAGTTTTTGTTATCGCTATGATTGGTATTTTTGCTGTAGCAATTATAGTTTTAATTAATCCCATTAAAAGAATAAATCAGGCGAGAGATTCAAAAGTTAAAAGCGATATCAGTCAAATTGCCACCGGTTTACAGAACTATTTTGTTCTAAATTCTCTTTTCCCTACAAGTCCAGAAACCACATTAGTTACATCGGGAGACCTAAGAACGTATCCAATACCACCTGAAGGTGGATCATATATATATAGTCGGAGCAATGTCTGTGTTGCTGGAGCCTGTGAAGCTTCGATCTATGGGACCCTAAAAGATCCCAGCATATCTGGATCTGGGAATGTTTGGTGCTGGCGATCAGCCACTGGTAAAATGATTGAACTATCTTTATCAAGTTGTACTCCTTAATCTATCTTTTAAAGAAATTCCGTTTTTAGCTCAAGGATTGACATGATTCTTTGTAAATGCCATACTGGAATTGGAGGAAAATTTTTATGTGGAAAATATATAAATGCAAATTAAATAAAGGTTTTACATTAATTGAACTTTTAATGGTTATTGTAATTATTGGTGTAGTCTCAGCCATCGGGCTAGCTAGTTTTGGACCAGCATATTTACAAAGATCGCGCGATGCCAAAAGAAAAGCTAATCTGCAACAGGTAAAAAACGCCTTAGAGATGTATCGAGCCGATAATAATACTTACCCATCGAGCACAGACGGTTATGAAATTATTGGGTGTACCACTTGTTCTTCTGCAGCAACATGTTCTTGGGGTAATACATGGTCTTGTAGCTCAAATACGTATATGGTTCTACCGTCAAATACTACCGATACTGCTGCTAATTACCGATATTATTATGACAGTACTAACAAAACCTATAAAGTGCAAGCGTGTATAGAGTTTGCTGGTGATACTGGGTTAGACATTGTATCATCAGGGTTTATCGGGGCAGCGTGTAGTTCAGGTAAAGCCTATCAACTTGCGAATCCTTAAATGAAAAATAATGGTTTTACTTTTATTGAATTGATAATAGCCATAGTTATTGTCTCTATTTTAAGTAGTTTCGGTTATGCGAAGTACACTGATTTTAATAAACGGCAAATTCTAAAAAGCTCTGCCTTAAATTTAATAACTCATATTCGTCAGGCACAGGAAAAAGCAATGGCTGTTGAAAAACCCTCTTTAAACTGTCAAAAATTAGTCGGATATGAAGTATATTTTTCAAATGTAACTACCTACTCAATTCGTGCTCAATGTGATAATGGTGGAGGCGGTACTTTTCCGGTGGTAGTAGGTGGACTATCCCTAAAATCCCCAGTACGAGTTAATAATCCGGGAGATTTTGCCGGTGATTCTTTTAATCTTAATCGTGTAGCGTTTAAAATATTTGGTCAAGGAGTAAGGACTCCAAGAACATTTTGTTTACGATATGGGAATACTGGAACTCAATACTATAAAATTCAAGTAACAAGATCAGGAGAAATAATTGACGGTGGAGCAGTTTCAGTTTGCCCATAATATTCGTATGAAGAAAAATAAGGGTCAATTTTTAATTGAAACCCTGATTGCTTTGGCTGCTTCGATATTAATAATTAGCGGTTTAGTTACTGCCGTCACTTCTGCGGTTAAAAATGCGCAATTTTCTAAAAATCAAGCTTTGGCAACTAAATACGCCACTGAAGGAATGGAGTGGGTAAGATCACAGCGGGATCAAAATTGGAGCACGTTTTATCCATTATCTACTACCTCAAGTCCAGGCAATAGATATTGTATAAGTACGTTACCTACATCTACATGGCCATCAACGAATGCGTGCGGTACTTCTGATTATATTAGCGGACCTTCTTCTGCTACAGTCTTTAAAAGAGAAGTCTTATTATTTACCGAACCTGCTACACTCCCAGAAATTAAAATTAAAGCTACTATTACAGTTTCCTGGTCAGATGCTGGTGGTAATCACAAATCAAATTTAGAATCATATTTTACTAATTGGCAATGAAAAAAGGATTTAGTCTAATTGAAATGTTAGTCGCGATCGGTTTAATGGCCAGTGTTGGCAGTATTGCCATGATTATTTTATTTACATCCATTAAAGGAGCAAATAAAGGCGATGTGATGCGCGATGTTAAGCAAAATGGCGAATATGCGATCTCAATGATGGAGAATATGATTCGAAGCGCTAAATCAGCTACTTGCAATGGAGCAGATCAATTAACGATTTTAAATACTGATAAATATACAACGACATTTTCTTTAGTCGGTAATAAAATCGCTTCTGAAGGTGCTACTACTACTGGTAACTATTTGACTAATGATAAAGTGGTTGTTAGTGGATTAACTTTTAATTGTACTAAACCGCAAGGTGCACCGCCGTTTGTTAAAATGAATTTTACAGTAACGCAGGCAAATTTAACAACAACTCTGGCTGAAGAAAAAGCATCGCTTGATTTTCAGACAACAGTTTCTTTAAGAACATATTAAAAGTCGAAGGATTGACAATATTCATTAAAATTGCATACAATGGTTTTAATATGAAAAATAATATTGGCAAACAAAACGGTCAAATATTATTAATCGTTCTATTAGTTATGGTCGTTGGTTTAACCATGGGATTATCGTTAGCCACCAGGTCAGCTACAGATGTTAAGATTTCCAGCCAGTTAGAACATTCATCGCGAGCATTTGCTGCTGCCGAAGCAGGTATTGAAGCTGCGCTTAAAGG
>JAZDMI010000034.1:0-2363 GCA_043801155.1 Candidatus Gottesmanbacteria bacterium | reverse complement strand
TCCGACCGTGACCGTTGATCCCTCTGGTACCCCGATTCCGACTGAGACCGGTACTCCTGGTTGTGGTTGTAGCTCAGACTTATGTACCGACGTTTGCCCGGTAAATCAATTAGCTAACCAGTTTTCAGATGTTTCTTACACTAATCCAATGAAATGTTCCCGTGAAGCAAGTATTGTTGGTCCAACCCCCAGTGCTGATAATAAAGGAACATACTGTCAACATTCACTTCGTCCCAAGGGGGATGCTGATGGCAATGGAGTAGTTGATCAAAACGATTATGCTGTTTATTTAAGAGCTGTGCTTGGCGCTCCAATTGCCGCTCTAGCTAATCCTGACTTTAACGGTGATGGAGTAGTTAGTCCGGCCGATTTGTTAATTTGGACACATGCCAGATAAATTAATCTATGAAAATAAAAATCCTGAAAATTGTAGCGATATTTATTGTGGTGGTGATTGCGGTAGTTTGGGGTTTAAACTTTATATTTTTAGATAAGACGCAAAGGTCAAAAGCAGACGAAGTATTAACTCTTTCGCTTGATCCAGCATCAGTGGTAGCCGCAAATGGAGATGATTTTACCGTAACAATCAAAGCGATTCCTACCAATACAATAAATATTCAGCTTTATAAAATAAATGTCAATTTTGATAGAAGCAAAGTAAAGATAAAAGATAATGGAATTAATTATGTTGTTGGCCAGCCCAGTAGCGCCCTTGGAGGAGATGACAACAGTAAAATTAGTACAATAAACGGAGATAGTGGTCAAGGAGTAATTAAATTATATGGGGAAATTACTAATCCGGCGACTGGGTTATTTATGAATGGAGCAACGGAACTTGCTAGGATTACTTTCACTTCAAAAACTGATAGCAGCTATACGGTTACCAATTCTGAATCTTCTGTCAGTAAAATAAATACCGATTATAGTATTACTACCGTTCCTTTCTCTAATGAAACTGTTGAGGTTAATAGTGGCGGACCAGCTCCAACAGGCACTCCTACTTGTCAAAGTTTTTCCGATGATTTTTCCGGGACAACATTAAATACAAGTAATTGGGAGACTTTTACCGATGCGGTCGGATCGACTTTTGATGTTTCTGGCGGAAAGCTTTCAGAGTTTTTAATTGAATCAACAACGGGTACATCGATGATTATTAATGGAATTAAAAAACCTTTGAGAGGTGATTTTACTACTGAAATAACCTCAATATCAACAAGTGCTAACGGAGAAAGTGGCAAATCATTTATTTCTTTTAGTGGTAATGTCGATAATACATATTCTTTTTCTATCGGTAGAAATGGTTTTAGTGACGGTAAAATAGTAACAGGAGTAAATGGACAACGTCAAAATCATGACGTCGTTTTATTAAAGAACTCTCCCGTTAAGTTAAAACTTGAAAGAATTGGAAGCACCATTAATATGTATTATGACTTGATGGGTGGTCAAGGTTATCAGTTAGCTCGGACTTCTAATAATTTTAATACTGGTGAAGGAAAAATTATGATTGGATTATCGAATTTAACACCTAGTTTAGCGATTTCAGGAATTTTTGATAATTTTAATCAAACTTGTACTACAGTTCCGACGGCAACCCCAGACCCATCAGCAACACCCGGCGCCCCTGGTAACGCAAAATTAAAGATGAAATTAAAATTTCAGGGAATTGCCGGAAAGCCGACTGATACCTTGAATAAAATGAGTGTAAGATTTAGATTACTTAACAAGTCAACGGGAGTTGTGACTGATAAAAAATTTGCAGACTTTACTGCTGACGATAAAGGAGTTTGGTCTGGAGAAGTAAGTTTTGACGTTGATACAGCAGCAAAATATGTAGTCTATGCCAAAGGACCCTTTCATATTCAGAAAAAAATCTGTGATAAAACTCCAACAGAGACGGCTGGCGGGACATATAAATGCTCCAATGGGTTGATATTATTTACAGTCGGAGATAATAATCTTGATTTTTCCGGAATTTTGTTATTAGCCGGTGATCTGCCGGAACAAGACGGGACTGTGAGTGCGTATGATACATCTCTTGTTCGCAACTGTCTTGTACCTGAAACAGACGCAGTAAAGGCTACATGTTTAGCTAATGCCGATGTAAACCGTGATGGTAAAGTCGATACTCAAGACTATTCTTTGATAATTGCCTCTTTATCAGTTAAAAATGATGAAGAATAAATATGGAAAATACACAGGAAAAAAATAAGATTTTTAAATATTTATTTGTTATTTTCTTTGCCGTGTTTGTTGGAACAGGAATATTTTTGTTAATATCAAGTAAGTCAAAAACTAACCCGGAAAAAATCAGTACGGTAAGAGTTGAAGATACAGAAAATTCAAAAATAGACTTTCCGGAAGAA
>JAZDMI010000010.1:0-56290 GCA_043801155.1 Candidatus Gottesmanbacteria bacterium | reverse complement strand
CGGTAGTAACTATTGGTGAGGCACCGGCCGTGAGTCAAAAACTTGGACTATTGCTGACTCCGGTATCTGAACTGGAAGTTGAAGCCTTACCAGCTGATTTGCCAGAAAAAATTGAAGTTGATATTAAGGATTTATCTGCTGTTGGTCAGGAAATTAAAGTTAAAGATCTAAAAATTTCTGACAAAGTGACATTAGCTGTTGATCCGGAATTGGTTCTTGTTAAAGTAGGGGAGTTGTTAACTGAAGAAGCCAAGAAAATGCTTGAAGAAGAAAAGGCGGCTGCCGAAGCTGCCGCAGCACAAGCAGCCACCGCGGCCGTTCCTGAAGGGGTAACCCCGGAGCCAGCCCCAACCGCAGAAGCACCAGTTGCTGGAAAATCTGAAGAAGCCAAACCCCAAGAAGAGAAGAAATAAGTTTTCCTTAATTGTTTATTATTTTGCTAATTTCTTGTACTGGCCCAAAGTTGGGGTCGATTTCAATGGCCTTACTTAAATAACCTTTAGCTTTCTGATTTTCATAAATTTGATAATTCAGTATTGCCAGTTGAAGATAACCATCTCGATAATCCGGTTTTTCAAAAATTACTTTTTCCCAATAACTAATCTGATTTTGGATTTTCTGTGGTTCACTTTTAATTTCTTCTAAGATTTTAAGAGGTGATAGGGAAGCGCCCAAAACAGAGCGGTTAGCGGTTAGCGGATAGCGGACCTGCCCGCCATTGGCTATCGCCAAAGGCGATTGCAGGCGGGTAACCAGCTCCTGGGCTAGAAATAATTCTCGTTCAACCGACTGTATGTCTCCATATTTTAGATATTCTTGAGCCAGCGAAAAATGAGGCGAAATTTCTTGTGGTGAAGTTATAACGGCTAGCCGAGCCTGGTCATAGACAAAATCGAAGGGAGAGGGGGTAAAAAGATTTAAGCCTAAAAAGGCCGTTATAACGATCAAAATTGCCAATTTAATGGTATTTTTAAGAGGATACGCGGTAATAGTTCGGGAAATATGCGGGAAATGATAAATTATTTTTGATTTGGCCATGAGGAGATCATAATTGATTTGTCATGTTTTGGCAATAACTGATAAATTTCTTCAGTTATAAAGGGCATAAAAGGGTGGAGAAGCTTTAAACTCGTTTCGAGAACATAAACTAAGGTAGATTGGGCTTCATTTTGACGTTTTTTTGTCATTTCAATGTATTTATCACAAAAGGTGTGCCAGAAAAATTCATAAAGATCTTCGGCGGCTTGGCCAAACCTGTATTTGTCGATTGAGTCAGTAACCGAATTTATTGTTTTGTTTAATTCCTCAAGGATCCATTTATCATCAGAATTTGTAGCTGATGGTTGATTACTCATAGCTGTTGTGGGTGACGATAAGACAAACCTAGCAGCGTTCCAAATTTTATTAGTAAAGTTTCTCATGGCCCTGATTTTATCTTCGCTGACAGCAATGTCTCCAGCCGGAGCGACACTAATTATTAAAGCCATTCTTAAAGCATCGGCACCATATTTGTCCACCATGTCAAGCGGATTTAAGACATTACCTTTGCTTTTACTCATTTTTTTACCTTCTTTATCAACAACACGGGCATGAATATGGATTGTTTTAAAAGGCACATCACCAGTTAAATATATTCCCACCATCATCATCCGGCTAACCCAAAAAAATAAAATATCCCACATGGTATCCAGTACTGAAGTAGGGTAAAAATACTCAAAGTCACCTGGTTTTGATTTTAGGGTGTTAACCGGCCATTGACTAGAAAGAAACCAAGTGTCAAAAGTATCAGTCTCCTGTAAAATATGAGTTTCTCGACATTTCTTACAGGGTTGATCATCTAAGGAATAGCTGGAATCTTTGGGAGCCATTAAAGATTGAAGACCGGTTTTTATTTCATTAAAATCGAAGTCTTTTTTTATATCTTGATAAAGGCCAGAAATTTTACGGCCTTCGTTATCAAGAAAATTAAGTAAAATGTTTTGATTACAGTCTAAACAATACCAAACCGGAATCCGCGGACCCCAAACAATTTGTCGACTGATATTCCAATCATAAATTTTATTAAGCCAATCAAAATACATTGTCTCAAACCGCTTCAATGGAACAATTTTAGTTTTACCATCTTTAACCGCTTTGATGGCTGGTTTAGCTAAAGATGCCATTCTAATAAACCACTGCGGCATAACCATCGGCTCAATTACTGTCCCGCATTTATAGCAAATGGCTACATTATGAATATAATTTTCGTCGACATGATCGATTAAATCCATTTCTTTCATGGCTTCATAAACAGCCAATCGGGCTTGATTTATTTTCATGCCAGCAAACCTACCGGTAAGTTCATTTAATCGGCCGTCAAAATTAATGACCCTTTTTATAGCAAGGTTATGTCGTTGTCCGATTTCAAAATCGGTGGTATCGTGACCCGGGGTGACTTTTTCAATGCCGGTGCCAAATTTTGGATCAATAGCTTCATCAGTAATAACTTTAACTTTAAAAGGACCATTAACTCCCTTAATTTCAATTTCCTGGTCTAAATATTTTTGATAGCGTTTATCGCCCGGATAAAAAGCTACAGCCGTATCACCAAATTTTGTTTCCGGTCGGGTAGTCGCTAGGACAAACGGACCATATTTGATATAGTAAAGAGGATCTTTCCTTTCCACATATTCAATTTCTAAATCAGAATAAGCAGTTCCACAACGGGTACAAAAATTGACAATTCGTTCACCACGGTAAATAAGACCGTCCTCGTGCATTCTTTTAAATGTGGCGAAAACTTTATTAACCATCTCCGGCTCAAGACTATAGTGATATCTGGTCCAGTCAAGTGAAAACCCCATTCTCTGTAATTGGTTTCGATTAATGTCTTTATTGTCCTCAACATATTTTTCGATTTTTTTATAAAGCTCATCCCGACTAAAATCGAAACGCGATTTATCTTCTTTGGCTAGTTTTTTCTCAAAAACAAATTGAGTTTCAATACCGGCATGATCAGCCCCAGGAAGCCATAAAGTCGATTCTCCCAACATATGGTGATACCTGATCATAATATCTTCAACAGTAAAAACGGCATGTCCCAGGTGGATTGGATCGTTGGCATTAGGGAGGGGAAGGATAACAGAGAATGGCCCGCCTGCATTGCTATGTGAAGCATTGCGGGCAGGTTTCTTTTTAGGGTCTGTCTTGGGAGTAAAGTAGCCATCTTCTTCCCACATTTTGTAAATTCGCTCTTCAGTATTTTTATGATTATAAACTTTATCCACGTTGGCTTGATTATATCGAAGATAGAAGTCTTTTTAAAGACTTAAAGAAGGGACAGCTTGAATTTTTTGCCACTCGATAGGGGAATTATTAAAAAATGCACATGAGGCAATGGCGGCGGCGTTATCAGTACAAAGAGACGGCGGGGGAACAAATATTTGCATAGCGAATTTAGAATTATGAATAGCGAATTGGAATTTTTCGCGGAGACGTGAGTTAGCGGCGACCCCACCGGCTAATAAAATATATCTCACGTTCTTTTCACGGGCCGCTGCTATAGTCTTTTTAACTAAAACATCGGTAATAGATTCTTGAGTTTCGTAAGCTAAATGATTAATTGTTCCATTGGTAAATTGTTTCATTCCTTTTAATTTAATCATCTCACGTAAAACCGCAGTTTTTAAACCGGAAAAAGAAAAATCAAAATTATCAGAATCAATCATCGGCCGCGGTAGTTTAAGGGTATAGGGTATAAGCAGAGCTTGCGCCCTTAGGGCTAATGGGTTTAGGGTATAGTCAGTTGCGGCTTGGGCGATGGCCGGACCACCGGGATAACCTAATTCCAACAGTCTGGCAATTTTGTCAAAAGCTTCGCCGGCAGCATCATCGCGGGTACCACCAAGCCAATCATATTTACCGTGACCAGTCATATAGATAAGTTCGGTATGACCACCGGAGACGATTAGGGCAATCAATGGAAATTGCGGTGCGACGTCATTGCGAGGCCACGAAGTGGCCGTGGCAATCTCATTATCTTTATGAGATTGCTTCGTCGTTGATGCTCCTCGCAATGACGCAATACCGAGCCAGTTGGCATATACATGGGCTAATAAATGATTGACGGGAATAATTGGTTTATGCCAAAGATATGAAAGTGTTTTGGCAGTTTCAATACCGACCAAAAGAGAACCAATAAGACCAGGACCGATGGTAACGGCGATAGCGTCTATATCGGGGTATAGGGTATAAGCAGAGCTTGCGCCCTTCGGGCTAATGGGTTTAGGGTTTAGGGAGCTTAATGCTTCTTGAATTACTGGAATTATACTTTTTACCTGTTCTCGAGCAGCTCGTTCGGGGATAATGCCGCCTGTCTTTATGTGCATCTGTTGAGACGAAGCAACGACATTGGATAATATATTTACTCCATCTTCAACAATAGAAGCGCTGGTCTCATCACAACTAGTTTCAATTCCCAAAATTTTCATATATTTATCTTTTTAATGATAATTCTCGATGATCCGACTGGTTGAAAAACCTGGTAATCTGTCGATAACAGTTTTAACTTGACTACCAATAATTTTTGCCTGTTTTTGCTTATTTTGAGTTTGGGGGTCGCCTTTGGTAATAGCAATAATGTCTGGTTTAATGGTTTGCACCATTTTTAAGTAATCATCACCAGTTGTTAGTGTGGGTAGAATTATCACATAATCGACCAAACCGGTGTTTAATAAATTAGTCGCCCGAATATTCTCTTGGTTGACTGGCCGGTCCAGCCCCTTAAGTCGTCTAACGTTTCCGTCGTTTTCCAGGGCGACTATTAATATATCACCTTGTTTTTTAGCTGCTTTTAAATACTCAAGATGGCCATGATGAAGAATATCAAAACAACCACCCACCAAAACTACCGTTATGCCATTGGTTTTTAATGATTTAATAATTTTTCCTATCTGCTGTAGACTAACAATTTTATTCATTTTTTTATTTCGCGCCTCAGAATGTCAATTTTACAAATTGACTTGAATGAGGCAAGAAAAAAAGGAATACTTGGGCTTATTCTTTTGTCCCCCGTAAAAAGATGGCTTGCCAGGGTTGAAAATTGCTATAAAATGTTCGATCCTGCAAAACTTCAGTTTCCCCGCCTGCTTCGCTCTGTGAAACATTGCGGGCAGGCCTAGTTACATTATAATCAAAAGAAACCTTTGCTCCCCAGGCAGCGAAATCCACTTGTTTAACCTGGCCTTTAAGTGATGTCGGATCATCCTGGTAAAGATCATCCGGCGGTGCCACCTGATCAATTATCTTAGGTTTACTTATGGTTACCTTTCGGCCGTCATTTGTACCATAAAGACTAATAATCAATAGACTTTTTTCTTTGTCAATATTTGTTTGAACAAGAACATTATTAGCCGTATCATTTTTGATTTTGAGATCAATCCGGGGAGCATAAACAGTCGCATCGAGTCCCGGTCCAAAACCACCTTGTTCATAATAACCGACACGATACGCGTGTGCCTGACGTTGTTCGATATCTAAGCCTGCATTAAGAGCAGCTCGGAAAAGAGTTGTTGATACTTGGCAAATACCACCGCCATCATCTAAAACAGTCTTTTTTTCGCGGATAATATACGCTTGTTGATAACCGGTTTCGCTGCTAACTTCACCAACAGCCTGGTTAAAAGAAAAAATTTCTCCAGGACCAATCAGTTGACCGTTGAGCCGAAAGGAAGCCAGCGAAAGATTATAAATTCTTGCCGCAGCCGATCCTCGGAAAAAAGACTTACCTTCACCAATCAGCTCTTTTATTCCCAAGTCATTTGCCTGTTCGGTTCTTACTTTTGGTTCAACCGGAATAACTGTCAGGTGGATTACGGCTGAACGGGGAGGATTCAGATATTTGACAAAATCTTTGATTACCTGTTGTTTGTCAATCTTTTGACCCAAAGCAGACGGACGAAAGTTAATAACTTTACCATCAGTAAATTGAAAAAGTGCTTCTTGGGGAGGAATATCTATTTTTTTAGATTGATTATCCAAGAATTTATCTAAAACAGAACTGTCATATTTATAAGCCAGCGGTAAATTGGTGGTACTTAACTGTTGATATAAAGCGGTAGCAATATTACCACTGCGGCCGATTAGAAAAGCTTGATCAGCTAAAAGCTTACTATCGTAGTTTAGATTTAATTCCTGACCGGAAAGGGTGGCCATTTTATTTTCAAAACTAAAGGTAAAACTAATTTCCTGGAAAAGATCATTTTTAGATGAAAAATAGTCTTTTACTTCTAGAGAAGTTTTACCGCCAAACGGGATCTTATTAATCTTGACACCGGGGTAGATTTTATTTTGAAAACTTAATTCAAAGGAAACTAAAAAAATTATCACTAGGAGTAAAAGACCAAGACAACATCCGAGTAAAAAAAATCCGATAGACTTAAGTTTTAACCGTTGTATTTTAAAGAATACTTTTTTGTCCTTGACGGCCATATTTAATCTGGTTTATGATATACTCACATGCTTCAATTTGCAAACAGCAAGAGCATGTGAATATTTTCCCAGTGAGTAACATAAACATGGCTGATTCACCAAACGTTTCCGTTGACCAAGACAATCAAAAAAACGTGGATAAACTATCCCCGCCACCTCCAATGGCATCACTGCCACGTAATGACAATGATCTTCTTCCTTCTCAATCAACAGAGTCGCCAAGGGAAGTCAAACCGACACTGCCCCCAGCCCATCTAGTTAATATTAATTTACCTGATCAGCCACCCGACGCAGAACCAGTTATGCCTATTCCAGAGTCTCAACCGATATTACCAACAAATGAAACCGTCCCCCAATTTGAGCCGACAAATTCAATTCCGCTGGCTGATTTTTCCCCGGAGTCGCAATCAGTTGTCCAAATTCCAGAAACCCCACCACCTACCGGGAGTACCGATAGCGGGGGATTATTTAAGAAAATATTAATATTAATATTAGGTTTGGTAGTTCTAATTGTTATTGCTTTATTAGTTATGAGATTTGTACCGGGTCTTGGAATAAAACCGGTAACGATAAATTATTGGGGCCTTTGGGAAAATCAGCAGATTATTGCTCCGGTAATTGCCGAATATGAAAAAACCCATCCGCGGGTTAAAATTGTCTATACCCGGCAAAGCCCCAAGCAATACCGGGAAAGACTAGCTTCATCTTTAGCAAGAGGTGAAGGCCCAGATATCTTTCGTTTCCATAATACCTGGACACCTATGTTTAGCCAAGATCTGGCACCTGTTCCGGTGAATTTAACCACCAGCTTAAACTTTAGCCAAAACTATTATCCAATAGTAACCAATGATTTAAAACGCGGGACTAGTTATTATGGTATTCCCTTGGAAATAGATGGCCTGGGTCTTTTTATTAATGAAGATATTTTTAAAGAAGCGGGCCTTACTTATCCATCGACTTGGGAAGAAATGCGTACGGATGCTCAAAAACTAACAGTTCGAGACGATGAGGGTAAAATAAGAACTGCTGGTGTGGCCTTGGGCAAAACTACAAATGTAGAACATTGGCCGGATATTTTGGGTTTAATGATGATGCAAAATGGGGTTAACCTGGCAAACCCGACTGATAAATATGCCGAGGACGCCCTAACTTATTTTACTTATTTTAGCCAGCCACCAAGTAATACTTGGGATGACACTCTTGATAATTCGATTTTGGCTTTTGCTAACGGCCAAGTGGCCATGATTTTTGCTCCTTCGTGGGAAGCTTTTGAAATTAAAAATATTAATCCCAACGTTAATTTTAGGATTTTACCAGTGCCACAACTTCCCGGTAGCAATATTACCTGGGCTTCATATTGGGTTGAAGGAGTTTGGATGAAGTCAAAAAATAAAAAAGACGCGTTTGAATTTTTGAATTATTTAGCCAGCAAAGACGTTACGGCTAAACTTTTTACCGAAGAGTCAAAGGTTAGACTTTTTGGCGAACCGTATGCCAGACTTGATATGGGGTCAACATTAACTAATGATCAATATGCCGGAGCCTATATTAAACAAGCTCCTAGTGCTAAATCATTCTATATGTGTTCGCGGACCTTTGATAATGGTATTAATGACAAAATAATCAAATATTATGAAGATGCCATTAATTCTTTAGATAAAGGAGTAAGTCCGACTGCAGCTTTAGAAACTACTGCCAAAGGAGTCCAACAGGTCCTGGCTACATATGGATTAGCTTCTACACCCATTGGTACTAATACTTCCCCATAAATTTACTCATCCCGTCTGCGTTATGATATATTAATGACAATGAATTCTGATGTTTTGGCAATTATTAAAACATTAACCTATGCAGATATTTTTGATTATCCTTTAACATCTAGTGAGCTACATAAGTTTCTAATAAATGATTCTCCCTTGTCATCCCGAACTAGTTTCGGGATCTCTACGTTGAAAGAGATGCTGAAACACGTAGGGGTTCAAAAAAAGAAAAAAGAGGACCTCTTACAAAAGCTGTTCAAACAATTAATCTTCTTCAAAATCAATTGCAACCTTGTATAGTGGAGTTGGGTCATAAGGAAGAGAAAGAAAGTTTTTGTAATTGTTATTTTGGTTAGTTTTAGAAAAATAATCTAAAATATAGTTGGGTTTAATCCAGTTAGTTTGTCTTTTAGTGAGGTATTCTGGTAGGGAACACGGAAATTGAATATTTTCCCATTGAGAAATGGGAAGATTTAACCATTGTAGAGGATTTAGATTGATATAGCGAGATATGTGTAATAGCTGTTCATCACTTTCTATAAGTACTGCTTTGTAAACATCTTGAAAAAGCACACCCTTTCTTTTGTATTTTCGATTAAAGTACATGCCATATCGTGTGCCAAGGGAATTCATAAATCTATCTAAAACATTGCCTTTTTGTTTTATGAGTAAATGAAAATGATTAGGTAATAGAGCATGGCATAGTAAATCGAGATCTTCAGAATAGTTTTTTAATCTTAATAGTTTAAGAGCTTTATCCTTGTCTGCAATAGAAGAATCATTAGAGGCAATAATTGATTGGAGCACAGATTCTTCTTTAGGACAAAGATAGGTTTGGAGATATGAAAGAAAAACAGAATAATCCTGATTATCCTGGAAGATTTTCCTTTGTTCTACCCCACGATTATAGATATGATAAAAAGAATTCTCAATGTACGTTTTAACTGAATTTTTAGAAGCCATTAAAACAATCCTTTATTTAAAATAAATAAAATAAAAAATATCATTTATTACAGGGATTTACAAGAGGTCCTCTTGCAAAGGGCGTCAGAAAGCTGAATTATTTTTACCTATTAACCTCTTCAATATAAAAATGCTTGAGACCTTTTTTAGTATGGTCAGGAACAGGTTTAAAGTATCCTTCAAGTCTTTTTGTATAGTTTGTATCAGCCCAGACTCGGCTACGAACCTTCATCATAATTCCTACTGCTTGGTCGTAACTTACGTCTTGGACTTGGATATCTGCGAGAGTTAATTCCTTACCCTCAAGTAGTTGAACTATTGCCCAGGTACCAATCAGATAATCTCTATACGCGGGTAAACTCATACCTTTTTTACAAGCAATGGCAGCAGATAAAAGTGATTCGTAAAGATCTTGGTATTTTATACTTTCAGGTGAGACAGGCGACCCTTCTTTTACCATATCTAATCTCTCTGTGTTATATTATATAACATGAGTCAATCAATTCAAGCTGTTTTGAAAACTTTGGTTTATGCTGATATTTTTGATTACCCATTAAATTTCGAGGAGCTTCATCGGTTCCTTATCTCTGACAAACCTTTAAGTTTTTTTGAATTTAAAAAGATGTTAATGCAGATTAGCACAGATTTAGAACAAATTAACACTGGTAGAGAATTTTATTTTTTAAGTGGAAGAGATAAGCTTGTTGATTTAAGAAAAAAGAGAGAAAAATGGGGAAAAGAAAAATTTAAAATTGCTCAAAAAGTAGGGGAGTGGTTCAAAATTATCCCTTGGATAAAAATGGTTGGTATTACCGGAGCACTGGCGATTAATAATAGTGATAAGAATGATGACATTGATATATTAATAGTATGCTCAAAAAATAGACTTTGGTTGACAAGACTATTAGTTACAATTTTAACGGAAATATTAGGAATACGAAGAAGACCAGAAAAAAATAAGGATAAGTCCAGATATTCCTTTTTCCTTACCTCAATTCACCCTCGCTGTGAGCTCGGGAATCTTGAGGTGCGGAATAAAATTTGCCTGAATATGTTTCTAGACGAAGACCATTTATTGGTTCCCATAAAAGAAAGAGATTTATATACCGCTCATGAAGTTTGCCAGCTAAAATTACTATGGGATAGAGGGGAGTGCTATCAAAAATTCTTAAATAGTAATCAATGGATTAAAAAATATTTGCCAAACGCGTTTCATATAACATATAACACACAACACACAACACTAAAAATTAAAAAAAGCAAAATATTATATGTTCCATGTTACCTGTTGCATATTCTAGAAATCCTTGCTAAAAGTTTCCAACTTTTGTATATGAGAAAACGCAGAACAACAGAGGTAATATCTGAAGGTATAATTCGTTTCCATCCTCATGATGCCAGGCCCTGGATTTTAGGAGAATATAATCTTCTGGTTAAAAAATTACTCTAATCAGGAATTTCTCCGCTTAAGCTGATGCCAATTGTTAACCATAAAATTAACTCTTCAGCAATTGAAATAATATTGGTTTGTGTATGGAAAAGGAAAAAAACTAAGACTAGAAAAAGTATTTTTGATTTTTGCCAAAGTCTGCCAGCTACTTTTAATACTATTGTCAGATAAATTATTAAGCCGACTAAACCAGTCGTAACTAATATTTCCAAAAATGTTGAGTGAGCCTTATCAACATAAACATCTTGATTAAACTTAGCCGGCCAGTCTATCGATGCAAAAGCATAATCAAAATTAGTCCAACCCCAGCCTATTAGAGGTTTTTGGAGACTAGCTAAAAATCCCTTTACAATAATTCTTTCCCGACTCTCAGCTATGTATTGGGTGCTTTGGTTTGTGTGCCAGGCGTTTATATTCTTTAATGAAGAATAAATTAATAAAGAAAACGCAAATATAAGGACTAAGAACAACGGAATAATGTTTAACCAAGTTACTTTTTGATGAATATAAATTGTTAACCAAGCAACTGCCAAAAAAGCTATACCCAAAATTCCTCCTTTGGAAAAAGTTAAAATAATAGCAATAATAGTTAAGCAAAGACCGGCCAGCCAAAAAAGCTTAAGCATTGATTTACCTGTCTTAATAACTAGAGAAACTAAAAAGGGTAAACAAATTAATAAATATCCGGCTAAAAAGTTAGCCTGCCCGAAAGATACAGAAACAGGAATAGGAAAGTGGGAAATGCTCCAAAAAACTGCCCAAATGCTCGTAGTTATAACTCCTAAACTAATGGCGACAGCAGTTCCTTTCCACCAGGATTTTTGCCAGAAAAGGCTTAAGGAAAATGAAAAACTGGCCAGATGGATTAAGGTAAAAAGCCCATCTTGTCGATAATAGTTTCCCCAAAAACTTTTTAAAAAATCTACACCTAATATTGATGATATAAAAGCCCAGACAATAAATATATTAATTAATATAATTAGAGAAAAATAAATTCTTCTATTTTTAAAAAGCAAGGGTAAGTTTAATATTGTTAAAAGTGCAAAACCTTCAATCCAACGTTGAACAAACCAAACGCGGGGAAGCTCGTAAGGAATTTTAGCGATAGGCCAAAAGACTAAAGGCAATAAAAAAAGGCCTAAAAAGAAATAGAGCTTAATAACTAGATAAATATTAAATATCATGCCGTAATAAATAAAATACGTTTATACTTATATATGGATATAAACATATTGACTTGTTTATATTAATTATAATACAGTGAAGATAATGGTATTGCCAAAATTATCTTTGGGTATTGCTAATATTATTTTTCGGTTTAAACAGAGATTAGTTTTTTGGCAAAGACTAACGAAATCCCAACAGATATCTTTATTAAGTATTCTGTTTTTGATTTTAATTTTACCGATAGCCACTATAGTTGTTTTAGGGCCAACCCGTTTTTCTCCCAAAGCCGAGGTACCCGTAACCGTTCCTATCACTCCACCAACGGCAAACACTTTAAATTTTAAAATAAAATTCCAGGGTATTTCATCAGCTAAACTTAACCGACAAGTTCGAGTGACCCTTAAGTATGGACCTATCTATAATTATGTTAACGTTGCTAGTGATACCAACGGAATCTATTCCGGAACAATTACCAACATACCGAATGGGACATATGATGTTTTAATTAAAGGATTTGTTCATTTGCAAGAGAATCTAGGTAGTGTTACTTTTGGCCAAAGTCAGGTGATAAATAGAAATTGGTCGGCAATAGAACTTAAGGCTGGTGACATTGATGGAAATAATTCGATTAATGCTATTGATATTGCTAGGGTTGTTGAAGATTATTTTCCAAATAGCCCAGCTAACAGCCCGGCTGACTTTAACCTCGACGGAACTGTTAATGCTATTGATATTGGCTTTCTTATAGGTAATTATTTCCAAATTGGAGATTACTAAGAAATTTTTACAGTCGAAATCCTCTTTTTAGCTATTAATAAACAGGGTAGCCAAGTAATGCAATTTGCTCAGCAAGGTATATGCATTTCACCTGCTTCTTTATTAATACCTAAATAGATCTTGACAAAATTCACTTTATTGTTATAAAATAAGCAGTCGTTATCACTAAGTGATAATTTTTTAATTGGAGGGAAAGATTATGGCAAAGCCAAAAATTCAACCGTTATTTGATCTAGTTTTAATAAAACCCTTAGAAGGCGAGGAAAAAACTCCAGGTGGAATTCTTCTTCCGGAGACCGCTAAAGAGAAACCACAAAAGGGAGAAATCATGGCTATTGGTCCGGGGTCTATGAATGATGATGGCAAATTAATTCCCATGAAAGTAAAAGTCGGCCAAATAGTTATGTATAAGAAATGGGGCGGCAATGAAGTTAAGGTTAACGGCCAAGAATGGTTATTAGTTGAACAAAAAGACATATTAGCAATTATTGAGTAAAAGGAGATTAAAATTTATGGCAAAACAATTAAAATTTTCTGAAGATGCCAGACAAGCCCTACTTAAGGGTTTAAATATATTATCTCAGGCAGTAGTCACAACTTTAGGTCCTAAGGGCCGAAATATCGCTTTGGATAAAAAATGGGGTGCCCCGAATGTTGTTCATGACGGTGTAACCGTAGCCAAAGAAGTTGAACTTCCCGATCCATTTGAGAATATGGGAGCTCAACTAGCCAAAGAAGCAGCCTCAAAAACTAATGATGACACGGGTGACGGAACAACCACAGCCACAGTTTTAACCCAGGCAATTGTAGCTGAGGGCTTGAAAAACTTAACTGCCGGCGCCAACCCAATGATTTTAAAAAGAGGCATTGAAAAAGGAACGATTGCGGTTGTTGAAGAACTTAAGAAAATGGCTAAGCCAGTTAAGGGCAAGCAGGATATTACCCAGGTAGCCACGATTTCTGCGGCTGACCAGGCGATTGGAGAAAAAATCGCCGAGGCCCTGGAAAAAGTTGGCAAAGACGGTGTGGTAACCGTCGAAGAAGGCAAAGGATTGACACTGGAAATTTCCTATAAAGAAGGAATGGAATTTGACAAAGGATATGCATCTGCCTATTTTGTAACCAATGCTGATAGGATGGAATCGGAAATAGAAGATGCTTATATTTTGATTACTGACAAAAAAATTTCCGCGATTGCTGACCTTTTACCGTTCTTGGAAAATTTCGTCAAAGTTTCCAAAAATCTAGTGATTATTGCTGATGAAATTGACGGCGAAGCTTTAGCGACATTGGTTGTTAATAAACTTCGCGGAACTTTTAATATTTTGGCGGTTAAGGCTCCTGGTTTTGGCGATCGTCGCAAAGAAATGCTTGAAGATATTGCGATTCTAACCGGTGGAACAGTTGTTTCTGAAGATACCGGACGAAAACTGGAAAATGTTACCGTTAATGAATGCGGTAAAGCCGATAAAGTTTGGGCTGACAATGAAAATTGTCGAATTATTGGCGGTAAAGGTACAAAGAGCACTATCCAATCCAGGATTGCTCAAGTTAAAAAACAGATAGAAGCAACTACATCTGATTTTGATAAAGAAAAATTTGAAGAAAGATTAGCCAAACTTTCCGGAGGAGTAGCGGTTTTACAGGTTGGAGCTGCGACCGAAATTGAACTTAAAGAAAAACAGGAACGGGTCAAAGATGCTGTAGCCGCAACCAAAGCAGCCATTGAAGAAGGCATTGTTCCCGGTGGCGGTGTGACCCTGGTTCGGGTGATGCCGGTTTTGGACAAACTTGAGAAAGATGTTGATGTTGAAGATGAAAAGATTGGGGTTAGAATCTTAAAGAAAGCTTTAAGTCAACCTCTTTGGTGGATTGCCCAAAATTCCGGAGCCAAAGCTGACGCCGTTTTGGAAGAAGTTAGAAAAGGAACCGGCGATTATGGCTTTGATGCATTGACTGGGGAATATGGATCAATGGTGACTAAAGGAATTATTGATCCTTTGAAAGTCACCCGGTCAGCATTGCAAAATGCGGCCAGTGTTGGGGTAATGATTTTAACAACAGAGGGATTAATTACTGATATTCCGGAAAAGGAAAAAGGCCCGGCTATGCCCGCCGGCGGAATGGGCGGAATGGACTATTAAATTAGGGTATGGGGAATAGGGTTTAGAAAAAAACTATTATAAAAAAGAGTCCCGCCAATGGCGGGATTCTTGGTAGATAGTCTTACATTACTTATTGTGGTTTAGAAAGTATAAAAACACCCTCTGGCCAGGGATACATGGGAGATTTCAGTTTTGGCTGAATTGAAGTTAAGGTTGCAGCAACCCTGGTCAGTAGATTCTTATGAGTAATAAAACCTGCTTGCTTAAATTTTCTTTTCCACCAATTTATATCTTCTAAAGTTAAATGGCTTTTTTCTTCTATAGGTAAATATGAAGTTTTAATACTTACCATAAAAAAAGCATTGCCTCCGGGCTTAAGCACTCGATGAGCCTCTTCTAGAACAATATCTACATTTTCAGGTAATAAATGTTCGAAAACATCACAAGAAACTAAAGTGTCAAAAGTTTCCAAAGGAAAAGGTAAAGCTTGAAGATCTCCCCTTACGGTTGGAGCTTCTGGGTCACAATTTTGAGTTGCATATTCACTCCAATCAATATTTACAGCCTGGGTATGAGGAAGCTTATTGAGTCTTTTGGTTAAAAGCCCTTTAGCCCCTCCTAATTCTAGTACCTTTACTTCTTTACCTCCTCTAATCAGTTTAGCAAGACAATATCTACGAATAAGATGGGTTATTAAATTAAATTTTAGCTTCATGCTTTTTTCGCTGTAACCAGTATCATATCCTGATATTACTTTTCCCGGTGAAGGATCAAAATAGTCTTTGTTGTACCATACGGATTTTTGTGGGTTAGGTTTTTCTAAATCTTCGTTCTTATTTTCCTGGTTCATAATTTTTTCTTCTTTTGTATTAATGAATTAATTCACTGATACAAATTTAATATATAAAAATATCAATGTCAATAAAAAATAATTAAATATTTATTTGGTGGATAATATGCAGGTTTATTGAGAGATCTTTTTAAAATGTTCCCGTTGTTTTTGGCTTCGCCAAAGGTATAGCCAGTATTCAAAGGCTGGCTTAGCTTCCCGATAACACTTATTAATTTCTGGGATCTTCCAATGATTTTTTAAGGCGTATTTTGGATCGATATCCAGAAGTAGAGCCTGTTCGATAACCTTACTGATTACATGGTGATAAAAGGCAAGTCTTTCAATTTTAGTTAATTTTTTATGGGCGATAATTTCTCGAATATTTCTAACTTGAGAAGAATGTTGATATTCTTTAATTGTATCTTTTAAAGGAGGAGGAACATAGGTTGGACGGCGATCCCGGGATACCCTTTGGAAAAAATAATCCCGATGCATTCGTTCCAAACTTTTTTCTAGTTTTTCCGGATCAAGACTGACTCTGATTATATCTAATGGAATATCTAGTTCAATTTGTGAACAAGGATCGATATTATCACGGACTACCTCACCAAAGGTATTAACCTTAGCGGAAATTCCCTCCTCGATCCAACCGTTGGCATCTTCTTGGGGAGTTAAAGGATAATATCTAGTATTGGCGATAACTTGATGGGCATAGCTTTTCCACTGATCTGGAGTTTTAGTAGGATTAGGAGATTTTTCAACTTTAGATACAGACATTTTTTATCTCGGTTATCTTTTGATTTTAGTTGATAAAAAATATATTTTCAAGTTTGAGAATCAGATTATTTTTCTGACAAAATCTCAAAAGGATTAATGGGTAGACCGTTTTGATAAATTTCCAAATGTAAATGATCACCAGTCGCCCAGCCGGTATGGCCGATAAGACCAATTTCTGTTTCTTTAGTTACCTGTTCGTTAGTCTTAACATTTTGTTTTGATAAATGAGCATATAATGATTTTTGGCTATTTTGGTGATCAATCAGAACGTAATTGCCATAGCCAAAAAGAGCAGTGGCCACTTCAATGACCTTGCCGTTAGCAATTGGGTGAATGGCTGTTCCCTCACTAGCAGTCAAATCAACACCCCAATGGTGCCAAGAAAAGTCTTGAGAAACAGCATAATCTTCCAAGGGGTATTGAAAAGTAACCTCAGTGGTAGTTTCGATTGGCGCCTCAACCGGAGATATCTGACTAATTTGATTTGTTTCGACCAAGGCTAAAGCTTGTGGTGTAACAATAGTAAAAGAAAAAGCTGCCAAAACAAGACCCAGTCCCAGAGTCTGCCGAGTATATTTTCTTTCAAAAAATTTCCTTGCCCAACGAGAAAGAAAATGTCTACCTTGATAAGACCTAAAGATTTTTTTGAGATTTTTAATCATTATTTGAACAAAAAAAATTCTCCCAAACTACTTGGGAGAACAGGAAAAGTTTAACATAAAAGGATACTTAAGTCAAATTCTCGACTTATTTTTAGAGACTACGATGACTTTCTTGCAATATAAGGTTTTATATGGTATATTTTTTCCGTTCTTATGTATAAAAAGATAATTTTCATTATTATTGGAGTAATTTTATTAGCCGGAGGAATTTTTTTAGGTATTCAATCATTTTCCTCTCAAGGACCAGCTCGGTTAAAAGTAACATCAACCCCCGTTTCAACAATTTTTTTAGACACTCAACACCTAGGTAAAACCCCCTATGAAAAAGAAGTAACCAGTGGAGAATATACTTTAAAACTTATTCCTGATGACGGAATATATCCGTCATGGGAAACAAAAATAAAAATTACCTCCGGAGTTTTAACCTTTATTAACCATGATTTTAATACCCAAGAATTAACATCAGCAGGAGAAATTTTAACTTTAGAAAAGATTACTGGTCAAAAAGCAGAAATTGCGGTAATTTCTACACCCGAGAGCGCGGCAGTGAGTTTAGATGGAATATCAAGAGGGAATACACCTTTAATGCTAGCAGATATTGAACCCGGGGATCATGAAATCAGTGTCAGCGCTTCCGGATTTATCTCGCGAGGTATAAAAGTAAAAACTACTCCCGGTTACAAATTGGTAGTTTCTTTTCAGTTGGCGTTATCAACTGCCTCGCCTTCAGCCAGTCCGCTCCCTGAAGTATCACCATCGGGTAGTCCTAAAGCAACTCCCAAAGCTTCGCCTTCGCCTTCACCTAAGGTTTCACCCAAGGCATCACCCAAGCCAACTGTTTCTCCTAGTGCAGAACTGGCTAGGCCATATATTACCGTATTGGATACTCCTACCGGTTTTTTAAGAGTTAGAATCGAACCATCAACTTCAGCTACCGAGGCAGCTCAAATTAAACCCGGCGAAAGTTATCCATTGTTAGACCAACAAAATGGTTGGTATAAGATAAAATACAGCGGGAATGAAACTGGTTGGATCTCCGGTCAATACGCCGAAAAATACGAGTAGAAATTATTCCGCGTCCCGCCTTGGCGGGGCAAGGGAAAAGAAGCACCTGCTGGAGCGGACTTACCCCCCTAATCCGTAGATAATTAAGATTACGGTTAAACCCCAGGTCAAAACCGTTATCATCAGTGGCAAATCAGAAGTTAAAACCCGCTCTGGTGATTCACCTTGATGACTTTCATAAATAAGCTGCATATAACGCATAATCCCAAAAAGAACTAAAGGAATTGTTAACATTAGCCATTTTCTCTCTGGAAGATCACCAAAAAAGTTAGCCCACCGACTTTGCCAAAATAAACCAAGAAGAACAGGTCTTTCTAAAAAAGCAAAAAAGGCATAAGTAATCCAGGTTGAGGCAGCCGTCATCGCAATATAAGTATCTAATAGTCTTTCTGAATAATGGGAGAGAGAGACGCGGGTATCCTTAGGAACAATTCCTTCATATCCTTCAATTAAGGTTAGTTCGGCTCGTCTCTTACCAATAGCTAAAAAAAGCGACAGAGACAATACGGTGAGGAAAAGCCAGACAGAGATATGAAAACCGGTAGCCACTTCACCAGCATAGACTCGCAAAATATAAGCGACCGTGATAGCTAAAATATCGATAACCGCTAATTTTTTAAATAAGAGACTATAAGAAAATTCTAAAAGCAAAAAGAGCGAAACAATTAAAAAAAAGCCGTTGCTGATTGAGCTAGCTGCTAAAAGCGCAAAGGCAACTAAAAAACAAGCAGCCGTTAAGGCAACACTGGGGGGGACTTTACCACTGGCGACAGGACGGTTCTTTTTAAATGGATGAAGACGATCGCTTTTTACATCCAAACAATCATTAAATAAATAATTAGCCGAAGAAGCAGAGCAAAAAATCAAGAAGGTTACTATAGTTGTTAATAATTGTTGTTGATTAAAAAACTGACCAGTAAATATAATCGCCGTAAAAACAGCAATATTTTTTAACCATTGTCGTGGTCTGGCGGTTTTGATAAGGTAGTAAGCCAGTTTAACCAAAGTATTAATCCTCCGATTACTACGGCTAAAAGTATCGCCGTATAGACTTTTTGTCGATTATTAACAGTTAAAGCAATCGTTCCCAGTATAGCCGAAAAAATCCAGTAAAACAAGGCGATTTGTCTTTTTCCCCATCCAAGGTCTAATAATCGATGATGAAAATGCTGGCGATCACCCCAAACCGGAGACTTTCCTTTAATTATTCTTCTAAAAAAAATATAAAAAGCATCAATCATTGGTAATCCAAGAACTAAAAGAGCTGTCCCTACTTTTGTCCCGGAAAGGATCGCCAATACTGCCAGTAAAAATCCAGCCAGAGTTTTCCCTCCGTAACCGGGCATAATTTTTTGCGGATAAAAATTCCATGGTAAGAATCCCAAAAACGCACCCGCAGTTATAAACGACAAAGCCATAATCGATAGTTGTGAAATATCATGGGCAGAAAATCGCCAGGATACAATACCGATTACTATAGCTGAAATAGCTACAAATCCTGGGAGTTGACCATCGACTCCCCCAGACCAGTCCACAATGTTCATTGTCCAGACAATCCAAAATATCGCAAATAAGTCAGCCCACACTAAAATTGAATGTGGACCAAAGAAATCAAAACTAATCCGCCAGGTATCTAATTGTAAAATCCCACCCAGTGGATTGGTGATATAAGGAATACCAATACCTGCTCCGACGACAAGAATTACCGCTAAAAGATTAGTAATAAAGCGGAAATATGGCGATAGATCGGCCTTATCATCCCATAGACCGACAATAACTATTAAAGTTGCCCCGAGTAAAATACCAATTAGAGCTTTATTGAGTGGTAAAAACATACAGGCGATGAAAATACCCAGATAAATACTCAAACCGCCAGCCCTGGGAATTATTCCTTTATGAGTATGAGCGGGATGGTGTCTTTTATGCGGATCATCAACTAAACCATATTTTTTAGCTAATTTAGCGACGATTGGAGTTAAGAGAAAGGTAGTAATAAAGGCAACTAAACTTAAAAAAATATAAAATTTTTCCATTATTAGATTATTAATAAAACAATTTTAATTAAAGTAAAAGTAGCTAACAAAGTCCAACAGAGAAATGCCCAAACTAATGTTTTTGCCGCCAAATTCTCTTTTCGGTTAAAACAAATACCTGCTAAGGATAAGTTTATAAATCCAATAAGTATCGAACCTAAGGGTAAAATAAAAAGATAAGTAGTATTGGCAAGCTGTTCTTTACCCCAAGGAAGCGAGTAAAAAAGAGGAACTTCTGAAGGTAATTTTGGCCAGAAAAATAGCAGGAAAACCAGGGAAAATATGATTATTGCCAGGGTAATTAACAGGACTATCCGAAAATTTTTTTCTTGCCAAAGAGGCTCGAAAATAGTCTTTGGTTTAATGATTAAATTTGTAATATTATTTTTGAGAGATAACTTCATAGCTAGCATCATCATGGACTAAAAAAGCCCTGGTTGGATATCTTGGCAGTTGTGTCGCCATTACTTTCCGAGGCATAATTACCTGCCCAACATAAAGAGGTACACTAACAAGATCAGGATTATAAAGAAAAACCCGTGAACGATCATCGGCATAATATTTTGATTCAAAAAAGGTTAGCGGAGTTTGTGAATAAATTAAATCCCTGGGTTTAGCCAAAGCAACGATTTCTTTAATTGTCGAACGGATATCGCTTTTACGATGTAAAGGAGGAAACCATACATTGAAACAGATAGTAAATAGCAGAAAGCAGACAGCAGAAAGATTACGGATATACTTGTTTTTAACAAGACTAAGGCTGATGGTTATGATAAATATCTCGGCGACAGTTACGAAAATTATATAGCGATTAACATAAATCGGTTTAAAATAAGAAATGATAAGAACTAAAATTACCGGTAAAAAAAGCCAGGTTATTACTAGGGGAACGAATTGTCGAATCGGGCTTGGTATTTTACTCTTAGATTTTAACTTGATGATAGAAAAAATTGATAAGGCAATGATGATTAGTGAAAGGAAAGCCATTTTATTCCATAGACCCCAGGGAGTTCCCTCATAGCCGGTGAAAAGATTGCCAAGGATGGTGGTAACCGTTGTTTGATTTATTCGCCAAATCCACATTGGTCCGGAGACGGAAAACTGGTGTAGGGTTACCGGTATCCAGGGGGATAATAAAATAATTATTGCCAAAAGATAAAAGAAATGTTTCTTTACCAACTGGCGGGTGATTAGTAGATAAAAATACTGGCTTATAATTATAAAAGCCATAAATGGTTGAGTCCAAAGACCTAAAGCCGAAGATAGAATATAAAGTATCCAGTTTTTGGTAAAGAAAAAATACATCGATGAAGTGGCTAATAAAGCCAATAGAGAATACATGCGTATCTCGAATGAATAATATATAAGCATGGGGTTAAGAAAAGTAGTCAGCAGTAAGCAGTAAGAATTAAGCCGAGAAAATTTAAGTTTTTGGGAAAATTTATAAACTATTAGAAGCAAAAGTAAATGGAAAATAAAAGAAAGAAGACGAAGAACTATTTCACTTTCACCAAATATCTTCATCCATAAGTGTAATATAAAATAATATAAAGGCGGATTAAAATCCGACATAGCTAATTTAGTAATATTAATAAGCGGTGGTTCACTCATAAAGACAGAAAAAGCCTCATCTCGCCAAAGCGATTGGGTTAAGTAGAGTAAGGGACTGTGATTATTCAGAAAAGTTAGCAAATTATAAATCATAAATTTTATTCGGCGAATATTATACTTTTTCCGTGACTCGATATTCTAATCTTTTTCCTAACATTAATCTTGTATGGGCGTCCAGTCCTGGTAAGGCAGATAAGAAGAGAGAGATCACGGGTAAAGTTAACCATTGCAGATAAAGAATCGGAATTTTCCATCTGGCAAACGAACGCGGCCGGGATGGTTTTAATTTAAAATCAAGAATAATAACAATTAACAGAAAGATAAAACAAACAGTTAAGATTGTCGAAGAAATCCTGGCTAAACTATGTCCTAATACGGTCATGGCAAAGTAAGGATTAATTAGTGGTGGAAGAGTCGAACCTAAGGTAAGGATAAACCAGTTTGTCGGCCACATTAGATGTTGTTCTAAAACAGTCAGCAGACGGATAGTTCGATCCCAAAGAGGAATTTCGGTGTGGATGAAGAAATTCTTAACCAGAGCTGGATCATCAGAAATACCCCATGCCCATCGTTTATTTTGTTCATATTGATTTACCATTGTCCGCCAGAATCCATGAGATTCAGCCGCATCAGCCGAAACCGGTAAAAATATCGGTAAAACCTTGACTCGTTGTCCTTTTTTGAAATACGTCTTGAAAAAAAGATGGTAATCTTCGGGAATAATATCGACACCCCAAAAGCCGACCTCAACCACAGTTGCTAGTGCTAAAGAATAGGTTGAAAAATTTACTAATCTTAATGAATCCTGGCTAAGATTAGCTAAATTGTTAATACTGTAAATTGTATTAAGCACCCGGCCAGGCAGAGGGACACGCCAAATATTAGAATAAAACATAATCGCTGGTTGGTAAAAATGAAAATAGCGATCAGAGTCTCCTAAAAATTGAAAAGTAAGATAAGAAAAATATTTAGGGTGAAGTAAAACATCGCTGTCAGATGAGGTAATGGTAACATTGTTAATATCAATTCCCAATTTGGAAATTTTTTCCGTTACAAATTTGCCAGCCCAAGCCATGTTCGATGATTTTCCAGCTACTTCTCCGGGAATAACCGGATGGCGACTAATCCAGAACTGGCCAAAGCTTTTGCCAAACTGCGACTCAATAATTCTGCCGGTCTTTTCTGCCTCAGTGTCTCTTTCTTCAGTTGCTAAAACAACTAATATTTTATCATGAGGGAAATCCTGATATTTTAGATTTTCTAGTGTTTCCTGTAAAACCGAGACCGGCTCTTTGTATTCAGGAATAATTATTACATGATAAATTTTTTGCCATCCAGGAATTTTTTTAACTTCGTTTAACCAGTTTACCTTAACGTGGGCTGATAAAGTTAAGTAAGATTTAACAGCATTAATGGCCAAAGTTGCTGATTTATAAAACCAATAAACGTCAAAGGCAATAACAAAATAGGCTACGATTGCCGGGTGTCGAAAGGACAACCAGAACGGGATGGTAATAATAGTCCAAGAAATTGCCGGTAAAAGAATTTCCAAAAGACGACTGGTTTTCTCCGGATAACGTTCAAATATCCATTTCATGTTAGAACATTTTACCACAAATAGTCGACTTATCTGCTTTTAACGGATAGCGGGGAAAGATTCTTTTTCTAGTTTTCTTTTAATGGGAATTTTCCAAACAACTTTTAGATATGAAAGAAAACCGCGGCTAATGGTTTTGATCGGTCCTTCCTTGATTCTTCTGATTGAGGAAATGCCGAAAGTTTTAGGAATTAGTTTAATTGAACCGACTTTTGACATACGTTGGCCTAAATCAAAGTCTTCTCCGGTATGAAGCTGGGTATTAAATCCGCCAATCTTTAAAAAAGCCGACTTTCTAAAAGCAAAACTTTGACCCTGGAATCCATATGCGCCTAAAATAAAATTAAATTTGCAGAAAATAGTATTAATCCATTTGTAAATAAAATTCTGCCAAAATGGGCCACCCCAACCTTCAATAATACCGGTTAAACCAACGGTTTTAGGATCACGGTTAAACTCATCAACTATAGTCTGCAAATGGCCAGAAGGAACAAGTGTGTCCGCATCAACACAAGCAATAATGTCTCCCTGGGAAGCCTCAATTCCTTTTTGCCTGGCGGTTGCCGGATTAATTTTTGGTACTTTTATAACTTTAACGCTATAGTTTTTGGCAATTTCAGCTGTTTTATCTGTAGACTCCGCATTAGCGACGATTATCTCAAAATCAAAATTGGGATGATTCTGACTTGTTAATGACGCTAAAGTCTTAGCGAGATATTTTTCTTCGTTGTAAGCAGGAATAACTACGGAAACGAGCATAAATTATTGGCATTCTGGCTTGTGATTTGGGCTACTTCTTCCTGGCTTACGCCTTTAATCTTTGCCAGACATTCACATATAAGTGTAACATTTTTTGGTTCATTACGCTGACCGCGGAAAGGAATCGGAGTAAGCAAAGGAGAGTCGGTTTCTAAAATAATTCTTTCCAGCGGAATTTTT
Source organism: Candidatus Gottesmanbacteria bacterium (assembly GCA_043801155.1). Classification (GTDB taxonomy): domain Bacteria; phylum Patescibacteriota; class Microgenomatia; order JAMCYU01; family JAMCYU01; genus JAZDMI01. The sequence continues at coordinate 32,084 of JAZDMI010000010.1, read as the reverse complement.
TGAGCCACAATCTGTAACCCTTGGTCATAAGTTAAATTGCCATCAAGACCAAAAAAGAGACCAAGATTTATTACCTTCTCGATGCCTCTTTTACCGGCAGCGTAGCAATGAAAAACTCCGGTAGTTGGTGGTTTTATAAGAGAAAACATCTCGTTAGCTGATTCGCGGGAGTGAAAAATGACCGGCAGCTTAAGCTTTTGAGCAATTCCCATTTGCTTACTAAAAATTTCTTTTTGTATTTCTGGATCAACAATACCGTTACTTTCATACTCGTAGTAATCTAGTCCTATTTCACCAATGGCCACGACTTTCGGTTGCTTTGCCAAATCTTTTAGTTTTTCTTCCCAGCCTTTTTCTATTTTATCGGCGTGATGGGGATGAATTCCGACAGCCGCAAAACAACTTTCATATTTTTGAGCAATTTCGATTGCCTTTTGGCTGGAGTTTAAATCGGCACCAACATTAATAATTTTTTCAACGCTAGCATTTAGAGAATTTTTAATAACCTGGTCTAAATCTTTTTCAAAGTCTGGAAAATTCAAATGACAGTGAGTATCAATAAGCATGATATAGTTTTATATGATATATCGATATATCATATATTAATGTATCAGAGACGCGGAAATAAGGGTTTTTCGATGATAACTTTTGCTTTAGAAAATTGATTAAAAATTTTATCAGCGGTTTGTGGAAGAAAAGGTTTAAGTAAAAAAGCGATTTCTAAAATATCGACAATAATTTTATATAAAAATTTTTCTAATTTTTCTCCCTGTAAATTCCATGGTTGGGTTTCGTCAATTGCTTTATTAGCTAAGGTTACTTTTCCCCAAATAAAGACAAGAGCATCATTAAATCTAAATTCAGCCAGAGCCTTGGTATATATTTTATAATTATTAAATTCATAGCCCTGAAAGGTGACTCCTTTTGAGGCTAATTTAGCCACGCGGGCAACTAAATTACCCAAGCCATTAGCCAAATCAGCATTATAAAGTTCTTTGAATCTGTTTTCAGAAAAGTCACCGTCTGAATAGGCTGGGATTTCTCGTAAAAGATAGTAACGAGTGGCATCTGTGCCATATTTTTTAACAATTTCGAAAGGATTAATGACATTTCCCAGACTCTTACTCATTTTATGTCCGCTAGAAGAAATATATCCGTGAACAAAAATAGATTTTGGTAAGGAAAAACCAGCGGAAAGGAGCATGCCAATCCAATAGACTGCATGAAATCTTATAATTCCTTTACCAATAACATGTAAATCTGCTGGCCACCATTTTTTCCAGAGACTTTCGTCATAACCAAACCCTACAGCAGTTTGATAAATATTTAAGGCGTCAAACCAAGTGTAAATGATTTGGGTTTCATCGTTTGGAACAGGGATACCCCAATTTTTTGCTCTTTTTTTTGAGCGAGAAATACTAAAATCCTGAAGGCCTGATTTAATAAAAGAAAGGACTTCATTTCTTCTAGTCTCTGGAATGATTAAAAGTTTGTTACTATTAATCAAATCTCCTATTTGTTTTTGATATTTAGAAAGTTTAAAAAAATAATTTTCTTCTTCTACCCATTCTGGTTTAGTTAAATGTTCCGGACATTTTCCTTCAATTAATTCTTTTTCTGTATAAAATTCTTCACAACCAACACAATAAAACCCCCCATACCTTTTTTTATAAATATCCCCATTTTTTTCACAAAGCTGCCATAATTTTTTGCTTCCTGGCCAGTGATATTTTTTATCGGAGCCGCGGCGCCATTCGTTCAAAGAAACATTTAAAACTTTTGCACACTCCTGGAAAACTTTTGTATTTCTGTCCGCTAATTCTTGCGGAGTGATGTTTTCTTTTTCAGCCGCTTGAACAATTTTTAGACCATTTTCATCAGAACCAGAAACAAAAAAGACATCTTCTTTTAAAAGTTTATGATAACGGGCAATTGTATCTCCCTGAATAAACTCTAAAGCATGTCCGGCGTGCGGAGATCCATTGACATAAGGAATGGCGATAGTGAGATAAAATTTCTTAGTCATGTTAATTTATTCTTTAATAATATACTAAAAGATAGACAATATCTAGCTAATTAGTTGCCTTAGCGATGATTTTGTTATTTCTAGTTAATATATTTTTAATTGCTGCTTCCATAGCTCTGATTCTGTCAGCATGTTTTAGGTAAAGGCCAATTTCTTTAAATAGACAAAGCAGACTACTTTTTTCATCAATTGTTATTCTCCAAAAATCTCCGTTATGTATAACCCCTCTTGTATCCATGAAACCCTTTTTTCTTTCTAATCTTAGATAAGATTTTATTTTTAATTTCCTAAGATTTATGTAAATAGCTTTAAGAATACCTATATCATATGATCCTAAACGGAATTTAGCACGTTTATTATAAATACCCATACTTCCTTCTGCATCTATATAACCAGCAGAAAAAGCAGCAAGATAATCCCTTCTTTTAAGAATCCAGTTCTCAATTTTATCATTCTTTGGGAGCAGAAAGGAAAAAGAGCTATCAAGCAAAATATCTATGCTACGTACTCCTTTTTTATTAGGTTTGCCAATCCAAACAGGACCGTAACTTTTAAAAAGATTCTCAATAAGATTTATCTGGGCAGGTTTAGTTGAATTGCAACCTACCTTAATAGAACCTGTTAATTTACTTCCTTTTCTAACTCCTAGGTCTCCAGCTCTAAATCCTAAGAGATAGGCTTTTTCTAATAAATCACCGGCGAAATTAAACTTCTTATGTTTTTCCAATGTTTCCCAACTTTTACGTAAAAGAAATCCTTCTTTCTTCATTTTTCTAAAAATGGCAGCAGGGGAGCAATGATACATTCTGCTAATCGTTAATAACGACAGTTTTTTCCCAAGATATAAATCACTCAAGACCTCTTTATCTATTTTTATAATTTTTCTAGGTCGAGTGTTTATTTTATATATCTTTAACCTACGGTAAACAGTTTTTGCATCGCAATGGCATAATTTAGCTATTTTATAGGTTGATAATTTTTCTAAAATATACAATTTTTGTAATATCTCTTTAGGGATTTTAATTTTTTGGTCGGGCTTCCTTACTGGTAATTCAAATTTTCGTAAATTACGAGAAATAACACCCAAATCGCATTTATAAATTTTTGCAATAGCTCTTAAGGACAAATGTTTATTGCAGTAAAAAGACTCAAGATCTTTCCTTTTAATTAAAATTGGCCTCATCTTATGATAATAACAGTTTATGGATAAGAAGTAAAATTATTAGGTAAAAGATTAATCCAGGGGAGAGTTGTAATAAGAATTTTACCTTTTCTTTAGGTAAAGCTCAAGGGAAAATAAAATTCCGGCTAAAAGAATTAAATTTAAATTGTTAACCATTTTTGTTAATCGCAAAAATAAAAAAAGTGTTATTCCCAGACTAATTAAAAATCCTGATCGACTATTACCTAATACCAAGGATAAAGTTAATAATAAGGCAATAAAAATAGCAGATAGCAGATAGCAGATAGCCAATGGAGAAGGTGGAATATATAACACGATAAAAACGATATTAATCCAGAAAAATAAAGCGATAAGCAATGTTGGTAGAAAATTTTTTCGTTTAACCACAATTCTATTGTATCGTAAATTGTGATATAAGTCCGCTCCGCCGATGGCGGATGCTCCTTTTTCCTTGCCTCATTCAAGCCTGCTTGTAAAGCAGGCATTCTGAGGCGCGGAATAATTCTTGTATGATATAATCTGAGTATGTCCAAAGATATTTATTTGATCGCTGCTTTAATACTCACTGCCATTGCCGGAGCAGTATATCTTATTAATAAAAAATTAACTGAACTAGCGGAAAACTCCAAACCTTCAAATGATCTTTTAGAATATCTTAAAACAACCAATACCAGGCTGGATGAACAAAGCAAAAACATTACGCAAACCCTACAATCATCAACCAAAACCTTAAATGAACGTCTGGATAATGCGGCCAGGGTTATTGGTGCAGTGCAAAAAAATATTGGCGAGATGAGCGAGATCGGCCGGGGTATGAAAGAACTTCAAGACTTTTTAAAAAGCCCGAAGCTCCGGGGAAATATTGGTGAAGAAGTCCTCCAGGACTTAATTTCGCAAATGTTTCCTAAAAATAGTTTCTTTTTACAGCACCAATTTAAATCAGGCGACAAAGTTGATGCGGCGATTAAGACTGATGCCGGTATTTTGTCAATTGACTCAAAATTTCCCATGGAAAACTTTCAAAAGATGTCCAGGGCAGAAAGTGAGAATGATAAAGAGAAAGCAAAAAAAGATTTTATCAGGGATGTTAAATCCCACATTGACGCTATTTCCCGTAAATATATTTTGCCCGAAGAAGGGACGATGGATTTTGCCTTAATGTATATTCCTTCAGAAGCAGTTTACTATGAATTAGTGCAACTGCCGGAAATTTCTGACTTTGCTAAAAAAAACCGGGTTTATCCTGTATCGCCAACAACTTTATATGCTCATTTACAGATGATTCTTTTATCTTTTGAAGGTAAAAAATTGGAAACCAGATCAAGAGAAGTTTTTAGGCTATTACGGGCAATACAAGGTGACTATGAAAAAATCGATGGTAATCTCTCTATCTTGGGGAATCATGTTAAAAACGCCTATAACCAAATGAACAATGTCTTATCCAGTTTTTCTCTTTTGGGGCAAAAACTGACTTCAACCCATTCTTTAGATAATGGAGAGGAGAAGCAAGAACCGCCACCGTTAAATACATTAATATAAACGAGTTACTTCGCGTCTTGACATATTATAGTCATTAAGTCTATTCTAGTAATAGGACTATGCCAACTACAGCTAAAATAAAAAAACAACCGTTATCCTTTAAATATCGTCATTGGCTTTCTTTGGGACTTGTCTTTGCCGTGCTTATCATTTTGCCGATTACTATTATTGCCTTGCAAAAAGCAAGATTCGAAACCAGAAAAGGAGCTGCACCGGCAACTGTTTTATCGCTTGAGCCAGCAACAACAACCATAGCCCCGAATCAGCCGTTTGATGTTAATGTTCATATTAATAGCGGTGCTAACCAAATAATTGCCGTTGATTTGGTCTTAACATATAACCCGGCCATACTTAAAGTAAATAATATTACTGCCGGTTCTTTTCTTGTTAACCCGCAACAAATTAATAAAACAATTGATAATGGCGCCGGAAAGGTTATTTATAGTATCTATACTCCAAACCGTACTGATGCCAAAAGCGGTGAAGGCACATTGGCAATAATTAATTTTGAAGGAATAAGTACTGGGACAAGCGGTGTTATTTTTGATCCACAAACAGGGATTGGCGCTTTAGGTGAATCTGAATCGGCTCTTAGTCAAACTATTCCCGGATCGTATACTATTAGTACGATTCCAGCCAGCCCAACGCCAGGACCAAGTGGTAGTCCTACTCCATCACCAAGCCCAAACTCAAATCCGCCCGTGTGCGGACAATCAACGATACCTCCCAATACTGGTTATGCACCCCTTACAGTCTCTTTACATGGTGCCGGAGGGTCTGGAAGTGGACCCGGATTTGATGGGTACCGTTGGGATTTTGAGGGAGATGGTGTATGGGATACTAATGTTTTACTTGATCCGGTTACTCATATCTATAATCAACCAGGTAATTATCACCCAAAATATCAGGTTCATGGTGTAAATAACGTTTGGAGTGCTGTATGTGATTATCCTTATACGATAGTTGTTCAGGTTCCACCGACACCGAGTCCGTCACCGTCACCGAGTCCTAGTCCTATTCAGCCAATTCTTCGGTTTAAAATAAAATTTAATGGAGTGACTATTCGACCTAGTGATGATTCAGCAAAACCAGTACAATATTATGCTACTAGTCTTGACGGAGGGCCAGACCTAGCCTCGGACACCAATAAGGGTGTTGTTGATGTAATCGTTGATGATAGCGGTGTTTATCATGGATCAATAACTTTATCTAGTAGTAACTTTCTTAATCATCATTACCGATTGCGACTTAAGGGTCCAAAACATCTGCAGGAAGTTTTTGCTAATGTAGTTTTCCAACAAAAAGTTGAGCTTGATTTAACCTCAAGACCTCTTCGTCCTGGAGACCTTAATCAGGATGGGAAATTAGACGCCGCTGATATGACATTAATAAATGATCGAATATTTGCTACTGATCCAATTGAGATTGCTAAGGTTGATGTTAATTACGATAACGAAGCTGATATGTTTGATCGGAAAGAAATTTTTGATACCTTATCAGTACAATACGACCTTGAGTAAAAAAAGTTTTTATAACTGCTCATGAAACGAATATTATTTACATTAATATTAATATTTTTTATAACTGGGTTTATCAGTGTTAATAAAGCTTATGCTGCCCGATATGGTTTAAGTCCGACCACTAAATCTTTAAATGTCGGCGATACTTTTTCTGTAACGATTAGTCTGGATACTGATAATAAAAATGTTAGTAATATTCAAGCAACTTTAAATTTCTCCAAAGATTTAATTGAAAATACTGGTATTAATTTTGCTGACCTTTTTCCAAAAAATTTTAAATTAATTGATAATAATTTAGGTAGCACAAAAATTGGTTCAGGTAAAGATTTACAAGCCACGTTTTATAAAGGCTCTGGTGATTGGGTAACTTTAGATTTTAAAGCCAAAGCTGCGGGACAGGCAACCATAGCATTTGTCTGTCTTGACTCAGGTATATTGGAACTGGGGGTAGAAGGCAATCTTCTTGACTGTAATGCTTTGCCCTCGGGGACATATTCTATATCAGAGCTGGGAGTGGTTGCCAGCCCAGCGTCAACCCCGCCATCAAATGGATCAAATAACAATAATTCGTCGGGTACAAATAATACCTCACCCGGATCATATAGTTGTAATGATACGCAACCGGGTACCCCAACAAATCTGACAGCCACCAGCGGACCGAATAACGGTCAGGTAACTTTAGGTTGGACAAAAGCCACAAATGCTGATTATTATAGTTTGGCCTTTGGAACTGCTTCAAAAAAATATGACTATGGAGCAGTCAATATTGGTAACGGTAACAGCTATAAAGTTTCTGGTCTGGCGCCAAATACGCTTTATTATTTTGCGATTACGGCTGTTCATGGTTGTGCCTCTAGCGGATTTTCACAAGAAGCCAGCGCCCGAGCAAAAGGCATCGCCTCCGGAACTACCGGAACGAAAAAATCAACACCGGTACCATCAACACCGCCATATAAACCAGCTTTTGAAGTTTTTCCAAAGTTAATTACGCAATCACCGGCTCTACTGACATCACCAATTCCGACTGTTTCTCTTAAACCAACTCCTAGCCCAATTGTATCAGATGCAGTAATTTCCGAGATACTTAAAGGAACGATTATTATCAGCAGTATAATCTTAGTCGGTGTATTAATCGGATTATTATTAATTAAGCAACAAAAACCCAAGCCGCCGATCTTCGTTGACTTAACTAATGAATCTCCAACAAAGGAATAATTATTAAGATTCTTATTTTCGTAGATAAATTTTAATTGTTTTTTTGGTATATGGTTCAACTGGAAGATCTAAAGCCTTCTTAGGATTAACCCAAATATATTCTTGACCTTCATGATTAAGATTGACTTTAGTTGATTTTGTTTTTGCAATAAAATCAAAAAATATAAAATGTTTTTTTTGCCAGAAATATTGACCAAAAATATATTCATGAAAACAAAGAAACTTTATATCAGAAATCTTTAATCCTGTTTCTTCTTTAATTTCTCGTTTTAAGGCATTTTCCATCGTTTCTCCCAATTCAATATGTCCTCCGGGCATGACATATTTGTTCTTCCATTTATGAGACTTCATTAAAAAGATTTCTCCCTTGGGGTTAAAAATCAAGGCACCAACCGTTGGTTCCGGAAATTGCTGTTTTTTCATAAGTTGATTCTAACAAAGTAGGTTACTTAAGTCACTTAATTACTTATGGTAAAATGATAACCATGAGCGAAGAAAAAAAGCTGAACAAAGAACAATTAGAAGCCGCCCAATACGGTAATGGTCCGTTATTGATTATTGCCGGAGCCGGAACAGGTAAAACCACAGTTATCACTGAAAGAATCAAATGGCTTGTTTCTCAAGGGAAAGCTCGGCCAGCAGAAATTCTAGCTTTAACTTTTACCGAAAAAGCAGCTCGGGAAATGGAAGAGCGGGTTGATATGGCTATGCCTATGGGTTTTACGCAAATGTGGATATCAACTTTTCATTCTTTTTGCGACCGGATCCTGCGAGCCGAAGCCTTACATATTGGTCTTGATCCACGATATAATCTTTTGACCCAGGCAGAAACCATTCAATTTTTAAAACAAAATTTATTTAAATTTGAGCTTCAATATTTTAGACCCCTAGGTAATCCGACAAAATTTATTGATGGAATGCTACAGCATTTTTCAAGATTAAAAGATGAGGACGTAAATCCCAATGAATATCTAAGGTGGGTTAATGGATTAACAAACAAAATGCGCGCTGAGGTCGGCACGGAAAATTTTGTCAATGATGAAGTAGAAAAATATATAGAACTTGCAAATGCGTATAAATTATATGAAGAGTTAAAGATTAAGGAAGGGGTGATGGATTTTGCCGATTTAATTGCTAACACCTTAAAACTTTTCCGCACCAGACCAAATGTCTTAAAGCAATACCAAAATCAATTCAAATTTATGCTAGTTGATGAATTTCAAGATACGAATTTTGCCCAGTACGCTTTAATTAAATTATTAGCTCCGCCCGACAAACATCCTAATTTAGCAGTTGTTGGTGACGACTCACAATCAATTTATAAATTCCGCGGTGCGGCAATTTCTAATATTCTGCAGTTTATGGATGATTTTAAAAAGGCTAAACAAGTAGTCCTTAATGATAATTATCGTTCGACCCAGACGATTTTAGATCATGCATATAAATTAATAAAAAATAATGACCCGGATACTTTAGAAGTAAAATTGGGGATTTCCAAAAACCTTAAAAAGACAAGAAATGTTAAAGAAGTAGCGATAGATTTTATTCATACAGACCGAGTGGAAAATGAAGCCGAACTAGCCGCCAGAGAAATTAATAAATTGATAAACGAAGAAATTAGGGGTTTATCTTATAAAGATATTGCTATTTTGATTAGAGCTAATAATCAAGCAGATTCATTCATACGTTCCTTTGCCCGGCACAATATTCCTTATCAGTTTTTAGGTCCGGGCATGCTTTTCCGTCAAGCAGAAGTTAAAGATCTGATCGCTTACTTAAAACTATTAGTAAATTTTGAAGACTCGGTGGCCACGTATAGGATCTTAGCCATGGAAATTTTTGATATTAACCCGCGGGATTTAGCAGCGATTTCAAACTATAGCCGCCGATACCATCTGTCACTTTTCGAAGCCTGTGAACAAATCGGGAAAATATTTGTTACGCAAAAAACCAAAGATATAATCGAAATCCTAGTAAAAATGATTAACCATCATCTTAGCTTAATCAAAAAAGAAACCGCCGGACAAATTCTTTATTATTTTTTAGAAGATACAGGTCTTCTTAAAAAAATCACCAATTATAATAATACGGCTGACGAACGGAAAGCTCAAAATATATCCAAGTTTTTTGATAAATTAAAAACCTACGAAGTTAATCATGAAGATGCCAGCGTCTTTGTCGTTTCTGATTGGATTGATTTATCAATGGAATTGGGTGAGTCGCCGCTAGCGGCTGACATAGACTGGAATGAAATTGACGCGGTAAATATTTTAACCGTTCATTCATCAAAGGGTTTAGAATTTCCAATTGTTTTTTTAGTTAATCTCGTTTCTCAAAGGTTTCCGACGATTGAGCGTCGTGAGCAGATTCCCATTCCTGATGCCTTGATAAAGGAAATTTTACCGGTTGGTGATTTTCATCTTGAGGAGGAACGCCGGCTTTTTTATGTGGGTATGACCCGGGCTCGCGACCGGTTATATTTAACTGCAGCTGACTATTACGGAGAGGGGAAAAGAGAGAAAAAGATATCGCCGTTCGTGATCGAAACGTTAGGAGAAAAAGTAGTCAGTAGTAAGTATCGAGTAGAAAGCAATAAACAACTATCTCTTCTTGAATGGAAAAAATCCGAAGTTAAAATCCTAGACCCTAAACCCTCTACCCTAAACCCTATAAATTATTTGACCTATTCCATGATCCAAACGTTTAAAGAATGTCCGATGCATTTTAAAGCCAGATATATTTTAGGTATTCCAACTCCTCCAACATCGGCTTTATCTTTTGGATCAAGTTTGCATGCGGCTTTACGTGATTTTTATCGGTTGCGATCGACTAACCAAAAATCCGATGAAGATTTTTTGATGGACCTTTATCAAAGAAACTGGATTAATGAAGGCTATAAAGACAAAAAACATGAGCAATTAACATTCGCCAAGGGTAAAAAGTTTTTAAGAAGTTTCCTAAAAGAAAAAGAAAATCTATTAGCCAAACCAGTAGCGATTGAACAACCGTTTAAATTTCGTCTGGGCGATTTGACCGTTGCCGGTAAAGTTGATCGGATGGATTTACAGGAAGACGATACCGTGGAGATTATTGATTACAAGACGGGTGCTAATGTTTCCAAACAAGCCGATGTCGATAAAGATTTACAACTGTCTATTTATGCTTTAGCCGCAACCCAAGTCCAGGATAAACCCTTTGGTAAAACCCCGCAAGATATAAGATTATCCCTTTATTATTTTGAAACAGGTGAGAAATTAAAAACAACTAAAACGAAAGAACAATTGGAACAAACAAAACAAGAACTATTGGACTGGCAGAAAAAAATCTCCGCGTCGGACTTTAAATGTCATCTTAATGATCGCTGCAAAAACTGCGAGTACAACCTATTATGTGAAGCAGTGTGATTATAATAGCAGATAGCAGTTAGCGCATGGCATAAAGGGGATTATAAAATTTGGTAAAAGTTCCAGGATATTCTATTTCTTTACCCCCAAAACCTTTTTTAAAATGGGTAAAGCCTTGCCAGGATTTAATCGGGAAACGTTCATCATAAATGCCTTCAAAGTCAAAAACTTGACAACCTTTTTCTTTGGCTAGTTTAATGGCTTGCCAGATAATAAGTGAAGGAGCGGAGAGATTTCGACCTTCGGGAGAAGAAGCCGCGTGAAAGTAGTATGCAACCTTGTCGTGGATAATAATCATCGCTCCAGCAAGTAATTCATAATTCTTAATTCTTAATTCAGAATTGGCCAGAACAAGATATGCATTTTTACCAAAAGCTTCGTAAATACTTTTTATCTCTTGCTTTATCGGAATCCAAAAACCGCGGGACCAGGCATTCTTTTGCCAAAGAGAAATAAAATTATCGATATTATTTTCACCCCGCATTGGCTTTCCAAATTTATTGTCATTCGCACGAGTACATTGTTTAGCATCGAAAGAACAGTTATCGGCATAAGTTGCGGGGTTGTCAAAAATTGTAGCCTGGCGTCCCTCGGAATAAACTATAATTTTTAATTGATTCTCTTCGGCTTTTCTGATTTCATAACGGGTTTCTTTTGCTATTTGATTTAAAATTTGATCTAACGAGGGAGTTAAATCGAGCTGGAGAGTTTTAGTGGGAAGAAGAGGTGAGTGACCTAGTTTATAACCATTAGTAATTAATAATTGAGGATCAGTGTCTGAGGTAGGTTCGATTTTGATAAAAAGACCATGATATTTCTTAGCTATTCGGTCGAGTTGATCAAAATCAATTTTCTCCGGCCGCTGAATTTTGATTATCGAAAACGGCAAAAGTGGAATTTTTTTAATAAAAATTTGCAATTCGCTATTCGCTATTCGCAATTTTTCGACTTTCCATCCCAATTTTTCCATGTATTGGGCATAATTTTCTGATTGTCGAAGATCGGTCATAAATTCTTACCTTGACTTTTTTGGTTTTTGTGCTATTATTCTTCTATAAGACTGGGGCCGAGCGTCGACCAGGGTTGAAAGACACTCTCTTAAACGCCCACCGGTCTTTTTTAATTCTTGTAAAATTTCCTCCTTGGTAATTGTTCGATCTGGTCTGTTTTTCTTAACAAATACATCATGGGCGGCATAGTGAACTTTTGGTGTATTGCCAATATAAGCAAAACTAATTTCATGAGCCGGTTTTTTATTTGTTTTAAGGAAAATAGAAATAAGCTGCGAAATTAACTTATCCCAACCCTCATATTCAACATCAATAACTACTTCAACCTTTTCTTTTAAATGTCTTAAAAGGAAATAAATACCTAAAGAAAAAGTTTCATAAATATAAAATCTGGTTAAACCATGACGTCGATAAATTTCTTGGATTTCCCGTTTAACTTTAGCTGAAATAAAAATAGAATATGTTTTACTGTTAGATAAGGCTAAAACGGTAGGTTTACTCGTATCTTCAATTTTTCCAGACTGGTCAATTTGATATATCATTTTCCAAAATTAATTACTAACTGGTTGTAATCAAAAATATTGGTAAATATGGATAAAAATTGTCGAAGTAAACTAATATCTGTATGTGCTATGGGAAACGCATTTTTAACAAGATAAGAAAATGTATATGGTTGGTTATCCGGGAAAAGAGCTGACGGGTGTGGATACCAGCTTTCAACAATCATATCGTCAGGATTCCCACCCCGGTTTTTATAAAGATTAATAAATGCCAGCGTGTCTTCAAAATACAATTTGTCGTCGGCACTCACTAGGGAGTTACCTTGTCCGCCTCTCTCTGAGTTGTATATTAGGCCAAATCTAAGGCCGTGGCTTTTAGCTTGAAATTCCAAGTCTAGAATCCGCTGTACCCAATCAGTTGTCTGCGAAGGACCATACGGATTAGGAACGGCACCTATCGCGTAATCATACGGGTTATCTACATGCAAAAAATATAGATGTTCTCCGGTCGCCTCTACTGCTTGGAGAATTTTTTCAAAATGGGAACGGAAATCTCCGAGCGGGTCGTTAGCTAACCAATAAGACATATTACTGCCATATCCATAATTAGGGAAATTTGAAATAAGGCCAAACTTAGTTTCCGGATGAACCTCGTGGAAACGTTTCATGAACTTAATAAGTTCTGGAAGAGCTTGATCAATGTTGGTAATACAACCTTGCTGTGAAAACCGAGTAATTAATCCCCCCGGAAAAGCATCTATTGCATAATAGTTTAATACTCCTCCAGCATCATATAGAGGCTTTATGACGCTATTGAGAAGATAATTGGCCCATTCAGTTCCATCAACGAGATTTGGATTACATCCAGAAACGGATCCTTCAGTTGCAATCGGAATGTTTTTCTTTTTTAGGATAGGGACTAAATTAGACAGAAAGTTACCATCATTCCATCCGATTTCTTCAATAAAAAGCCCATAAACATCAACACGATTAAGAGTTCCCTCTATTTGAGACTCGTTTGAAAAATAATTTCCCCAAGAAGTTGAACCTGAATTAATAGCGGGATTTAATACACGGTGATAATTCGGAACTATCCACCGTGTCGGTTCAGCAGCCAAAATTGGAGATCGAGGAAAGAATAGGAAAACTAATGCGATTATTAAATAAAATATTTTTAACATGCGTGACTATTTTATATTTATGATAACATAATCCAAATATGAATATTAGAAAACGGAATTTTTAAATCTGTATTTATAGTAATTATAGTTTTTGATCTAAATGAGAGAACTAATTATTGGATATGGGGTGGAATAATGCCAGCTACTCAAAAAGATTTTGAAAGATTAAGATCCCAATCAAAAACTACTTTTTCCTATGAGAATCGTATCGGAAAATTTGTTTTTAAATCTATCAGTTTCCAGCGGAGATTATCTGCCAGGTTATAGAGAGAATAGAATGGAGGATTAATAACTAAATCATAAGTGCCGATAAATTCGACTAAATTTCCGCCATAGCCTTCTTTGAAATGGTGAAAACCATACCAAGGATCCTTTGGATTAGCATTCGGACCAAGAGCTCCCCAAAGATCAAAAAGTCTGGCATTATGTGTTTTTCCCCAGCGCATGGCTTCCCACATCATTAAGTTTGATGCCATTACCTCACGATTTTCATCAGATGAAGCACCATATGGATAATAAAGTACGCCATTAAATAAAAATAAAACCCAAGTCACTAATATTTTATTTTGATAGGTAGCTGTCATAAGGTGGGCAATACCGGCTGGTTGAAGAGTTTGCCACATTAATTCGTGATAGTACCGGTTATGGGCAAAAAATCCTTGGCGGCGGGTGGTGGCCCCAGTCAGTTCTAAGTATCTGGAAAAAGCAGCCGGAGAATTATCTTCTTCTACAACTACACCTGATTTTTGTGCCAGCCTAACGTTATAGCGTGTTTTTTCTTTCATCTTAGAAAATAATTCTTCTTCCTCTAAATTCAGATCTATTTGAAAGGAATACTTGGGAAATAATGGTTTGCCTTTTCGGCATCCATTAGCAAGCAGAAAACTTTCTGTCTGCGGATGAGGAGAGATATTCGGTTCAATTTTAATAAACAATAAATTTTCTTCTTTAGCGATTTTTATCAATGAGTCGATAAGAGGCTGGTCGGGCAGGGGGCCTCTGGGGAAGTAACCAATAGTATAGGGAAGGTGAGGCAAGGAATGGATTGTCAGTTGATAACCTTTCATCATATGATCGTTATCATAACTAGCTAATCTGATAACCTTAACACCGGTCTTTTGGCGAAACTGGCCCCATTCCCATGACTGGAGCGGGTGGTTAACGATTTTATTAAAAGTTTCTTTTTCTGATTCTAAAACTTCCCTAATTAGCATATTGGTTTATTTGAAATGTCTGCTGAGGTCGCCAACAGAAGGGCGAATTTGTTGGCTCCCCGCAGACATTAATTTGTTACTTAGTATCACAGTATCTTCATATCGTAATATCTATACGATTGTAATTCTCTCAATATATTATATACTAGTATAAGGATGAAGAAAAAGATTACTTTTCTGGGAATATTTTTAGGTTTAGTTATTCTTTTATTTACCGTTAAGCCCCTGATCGCTCCAACGATCCAACGACGAATTATCCCAAATACAGAAAAAACCTATTCTAATCCAAAATATGGATTTGAGTTTAAGTATCCAGGCGATTGGCAGGTAGAACAATGGGATATTGAGGAGGCGGCCAACCTTAAAAAGGTTACTGATGGAACGATTATTTATCAAGGAAGATTTTTTAGTCCATTAGCTGATAAGGGACATTTTGAAGTATTAATTTGGCAAAATAAAAGTAAAGCCTCAGTACACCAATATCTTAGTTGGTATCGACACGAAGACCTTATCTTGAAGGATTTACCAGCCCAAGAAAATTATTATTTAGCCGGTTTGCCAGCAATAATTTATTTACAAAAAACTACCTCAAAGAAAAAACCAATATTATATATCTTCTTTAATAAAGATGATAAGTTATACGAATTAATCGAAGAAAGACAGGATTTAATCAATGCCGTGGCTACTGATAGCAGTCAATTTGTCAGCCCTGTTTATGATAAGCTTTTACAAAGTTTTAAATTTATTGTAAGATAGAATTAGGAAGAAATAAGTAAAAGCTTTTTTCTTACCTCAATTCACCCTTGTTTGAAAGCTTAGGGATTTTGAGGGGCGAAATAAGATATTTTATATAAAATTACTTATGTCTGAAAAACTTGATTGGTTTCCCATAGATACCAGTATTTTCCCGATTGATTTTTCTTTTAAGCTGCCAACTTCCCGTTGGGTCAGGATCGCTCTTTATTGTGAATTTTGTTTGGCTATTCTGGCAGTGATTGGTACACTTATTTTAACAATCTTACCTAATCCTAAGGTATATCAAACCTCAAATCAAAATATTAGTGCACCATCTCCTGATACTATACCGAAGTAAACCACGTCATATTTCCCAAATTGGTTCTATAAGTTCTTTAGGAATATCCTCTACGAAGCGAGAAACCATATTACTCGTGTGTTGACCAAAATAAAGTCTCCTCCTAGCGTAAGTAAGATAAACCTTGTTTTTTGCCCTGGTAATACCCACATAACAGAGCCGGCGTTCTTCTTCAAGTTCTTCCCGATCGAGTAAACTTCTAGAGTGAGGAAATAAACCCTCTTCCATGCCGACAATAAAAATCACCGGGAATTCTAAGCCCTTAGCTGCATGTAGGGTCATAAGCGTAACAGCATTCGGTGAACTATTAGCAGTTAGCCGTGAGCTAGTTCTTGATGAATACTCATTTTCAACCAGCGCAACATTTTCTAAGAATTCAATAATATCAGGAAATTTGGTAGCTACAGAACGGAGTTCTTTAATATTTTCAAGTCGATATAAATCTTCCTCAATGTCAGGATTTAAAAGATCTAAATAACCGGTTTCTTTTAAAACCTGATCCATGATTTCTAGAGTTTGTATATTAGGCGCTGAGGTCGCCACAAAATTTTTGCTCGACTTCAGATTCCCTCGCGTAAAACCGCTTTTTATTAAATGGTTATCATCGGCGCTCGCAAATGAAGCCTCGTAAAAATTTGTGGCTCCCCGCGCCTGTAAAACTCGATTTTCTGCTTGAAAATTTAAAAACTTTTCCAGTCTGCCTTTGCCCAATTTCTCAATTCGTTTATAAGAAACCATATCTTTAGGATTAGCTAGGAGTCTTAAGTAGGCAAGAACATCCTTAATCTCTTTTCTTTCATAAAATCGGACACCGCCGACCAAAAGGTAAGGAATACCGTTTTTTAAGAGCGCTTCTTCAAAAATACGGGATTGGGCATTAGTGCGGTAAAGAATGGCAAAATCATGTAGTTTATAGCTAGTAGTTTGCGGTTGGGATGATTTAATTGTTTCGATAATAAAGTTAGCTTCGTCTTGTTCGTTAAGGGCTTCATATAGACTAATCTTTTCTCCTTGAGAATTTTTTGTCCACAGTTTTAATATCGGGTGGCTGGTATTGCGAGAAATAACCGCATGAGCTGAATCGAGGATTCTTTGGGTGGAACGGTAATTTTGCTCAAGATTAAATGTTTTTAGATTAGTAAAGGTTTGTTTAAGTTCTAAAACATTTCTGAAATTTGCCCCGCGCCATCCATAGATTGATTGTGAACAGTCGCCGACGACACAAATATTTTTATGGCGGTGAGCCAGTAGTTCAACCAAAACTGCCTGAGCATGATTGGTATCCTGGTATTCATCAATTAAGATATATTTAAATTGATCCTGATATCTCTTCAAAATTGAAGTTTCTTTTTGCCAAAGCCTGGCTGTCTCCATCAGTAGATCATCAAAATCCAGCGCCTGATTGTCTTTAAGTATTTTTTGATAATCAAGATAGACTTTAACAATAGTTTCCTGAAAATATCCCCTGGCATATTGCGGATATTCCAATGGACCAATCAATTCATTTTTAGCTTGGGAGATTGTGCCTAATATAGATAATGGATTAAATCTTTTTGGAGGTATGTCTAATTTTTCCATTGCATCCTTAATCGCATCTAAACTATCTTTATCATCATAAATTAAATAATTTGGCGGAATACCTAAATATTGTCCGTCTTTTCGCAAAACCTTAGCGCAGAAAGAATGAAATGTACCGGCATACGGTAGGGTATTAACATCGCTTGCGTCCTTCGAACTAATGGGTTTAGGGTCTAGGGGATAGGATAATAATTTTTTGATACGATCTTTCATCTCGCCGGCGGCTTTATTAGTAAAGGTAACCATGAGAATATTTTCCGGATGAATACCCTTTTCTTGGATTAGGTAGGCAACACGATAGGTCAGAACCTTAGTTTTTCCCGAACCGGCACCGGCCAAAATAAGTACCGGTCCGTCTGTAGCTAAAACTGCTTCCTGTTGTTGTGGATTTAAATCCTTGAGAAGATCAGTCATGTGTTTCCTCTTCGTTTTTAGAATGTTATAATAATACCATATGAAAAAAATATTTATAGTAGGGAATTGGAAATCAAATAAAACAGTTGAGGAAGCCGAAGAATGGTTTAAACAAGTAGCAAGTAGCAAGCAGCAAGTAGAAAGCAATATAGAAACAGTTATCTGTCCTCCGTTTACATGTCTTCCTATCTTTTGCTCACTGCTTACCATTAACTGCTTACTACCAAACTTCACGCTCGGGGCCCAAGACGTGTCTCCTTTTCCCGACGGAGCCTATACTGGAGAAATCTCGGCCAGAATGCTTAAAGATCTTGGGGTACGGTATGTTATGATCGGCCATTCGGAAAGACGAAAATATTTTAAAGAAGATGACCAGTTATTAGCGAATAAAGTTAAAGAAGTATTGGATAGTGGATTAATTCCCATCTATTGTGTCCAGGGGCCAACTACACCCATTCCAGAGGGAGTAAAAATCATTCTCTATGAACCATCAGGAGCCATTGGTACTGGCATAGCTGGTTCTCCGCAAGAGGCAAACGAAATTGCCAAGACTCTAAGGGAAATCTCAGGATCAGACACCATAATTTTATATGGAGGCAGTGTTAGTTCGGAAAATGTCAGTTCTTTCTGCCAACAAAAAAATATTAATGGTGTCGCTGTTGGTAATGCCTCTTTGGATCCTAATAAATTTTTAGAGATCATTAAAAATGCCTCTAACCTTTAAAGATAAACTAAAATCTCTTATTACCTCAAGAAAATTTCTTGTCGGACTTTTGGGATTTGTTTGTCTTATTTGTCTAATTGGTATAACTTGGTTAGTCGGCCAAAAAATTAGACCTTATTTCAACTGGTCGACGATATTTGATAACCGTTTAAAACAAACCAATAATCACACGAACTTTTTACTGCTGGGAGTTACCGGCGGGAATAATGCCGGAGCAGATTTGACTGATACAATGATTTTTTTAAGTGTCAATCAAAAACAAGGCCAAGCTACCTTAGTTTCCTTGCCGCGGGATATCTGGTCAAATTTATTGATGGCTAAAATCAATACTGCTTATCATTACGGCGAGGAGGAAAATAAGGGTGGTGGTTTGGTATTAGCCAAGTCAGTCGCGGAGGAAATTATTGGTTTACCAATTCATTATGTAGTAAAAATCGATATGGCCGGGTTAAAGACGATTATTGATTTATTAGGCGGGGTAGAAGTTGATATCCAAAGGACTTTTGACGATTATAAATTTCCCATTGCCGGCAAGGAAAATGACTTATGCAATGGAGATCCCGAGTATAAATGTCGTTACCAACATATTCACTTTGATAAAGGACGTCATTTGTTAAACGGTGAACAAGCTCTACAATATATTCGTTCCCGAGATGCACAGGGAGATGAGGGGACTGATTTTGCCCGTTCGGCCAGACAACAAAGGCTTATATTAGCCCTTAAGGATAAAATTCTTTCAGCGTCGCTTTTGTTTGATCCGCAAAAATTAATTGATCTCAATAATATACTAGCAAAGATTTTAGAAACTGACATTCCCCAGTCAGACTTTCCTTTCTTAGGGAAAATGTTAGTTAAAATTGATCTAGGCCAACTTAAATCGCTTGATTTAGAGAAGTTCTTAATTAATCCGCCGCCAAGTGAATATGATGATCAATGGGTTCTTGTTCCGCAAAGTGGTGACTTTAACCAAATCCACAATTTTCTCAAAGAACAAATCCTAAAGTAAGAAAGAGTAATCCTCCGAGAATAACTGCAAATGTCGGCCAAATAGTAGCTGCCTGTGGAGTTGTCGGCGGTGTTGGAGTTGTCGTAGTAGCACAGCTACAGTCTTGTTCTTGAATACAGGCTGGATTAACACATCGTTTGTCGTTTCCAGTTTGTAGACATGACTGACCAGAAGCACAACTATTGTCGCTAGTACATATAGACCAACATAGATTATTGCACACACAATCGCTTTCTGATGGACATGACGGATTAACACACTTTTTGCTGCCACTAATATCCTGGCAAGACAAACTGCTTGGGCAACTAACCGACGAACAATCCTTATAACATCCAGTTACCGGAGTAGGTGTGGGCGTTGAGCTAGGGGTAGGCGTTGGTGTTGTGCTTGGCGTTGGAGTAGGTGTCGTACTCGGCGTTGGCGTTGGAGTAGGTGTCGGTGTGGCTAAAATATTGACTGTCAGAACACAATTAGGATTCGGAGTGGTAACAACTTGGGCTTGCGGTCTTGTTTGCGGTACAGTCGGAGCCACTGGTTTTACCTGGCGAAGCCTTAAAGCGATAATAACCGTTAAAAAGCCTAAGACGGTTGTCATTAAAACAATTGCAATAATGGTAATATTTTTCTTCATACTATTTTTAATGCCAACCTAATGTTGGATTAAAAACCATTGCTTCAACTTTGAAAATACCAGTCGTCGGAACAGTGTATTGAATATAATAGTCAGTTCCATGTTTGGTAGTGACTTCCTGCCAGGCGCCACTGTCAAATCTAAAGCGTGCTTTAGTAATTCCGCCAGGCTCATTGGTTGAGCCACGGACAGTTAAGTAAATAGCTTGATTAACTGTCAATTGATTGGTAAGGACGGCTGTCCAATTACTATTAAAGATGCCAATAGATAAACATTGGGCTGCAAATGTTGGAGGGGTGCCGGATGGTGATGGAGCAGGACTAGAGCTACCATTACAATCTTCACAACCGCTGCCGGAGCAACTAACAAAACCAGATACATCTGCTTGCCAGGCGCAGCCGGCACCAGTCATTCCTTTACTCCACGAAGCCCCCGGGGCCAGACTAACATTCTCAGATGACGATTGTCCCCCGCATGTACAAGAATCATTTTCTCCGCAACGGCTGGCAAACCAGCTGACATCACCGGAGACTGTTTGGGTAGAATTATTTCTGATGGCAACTCCGGAGGAGTTAGCCGAACAAGTCACATCTCCATTAGGAGAAGGTGGAGGTCCGGGTGGCCTTGGTTCGCAGGAATCATTAATATAATGACAATTATTATGCGTCCAGCATTCAGATTCACCGAACCCTCCACAACCCATGGTAGGATCGTTGCCCCTGCATAAACCATAACTGCAGACGCCAGAGCAACAAATAGTATCTTCGTCGCCGCCTAAGGCACAATTGCCATCAGCCGGCAAACAATTTGTTGGTAGAGCAGTACAAACGCCATTGGTACAATGTTCGTTAGGCCAACCGGTACAATCGTGATCGTAGTGGCAAACATCTCCCGGATATGCTTGTTTTCTAATTTCCTGTCTTTGTCTGCTGACGATTACGGCTACAGGGATACTAACGGCGATTAAAAAAATCACCAAAGCGGCCATAACTTTTCTATTTGGCAGCAACGGTTTTTTTACCGGATTAACAACTTCGGTCGTTAACTTAGGAGCTGGACTAGTTCCTAAATCTTGAGCAAGTTCATCATTCATGGATAGTGGGGGTGTTGGTATGACCTCTTTAGGAGTATTGATATTTCTTCTTTTACGGAAATAAAAGATTTCCAGAACAATTGCACTGCCAATAATAAGCAGTAAAAAAAGAGCAATTTTGGGAATGGCAGAAATAAAATTTATTGAATCCATCCTAAATCCATCGTATACAATTTATTATTCCTTGTCAATTCTTTTTGGAATCCATAAGAACTGTCCAAGCCCGAGACTAATAAAAATTAAACCCAACAATGAAAGAACAGTTGTCCACATAATATTGCCGGCTCGGACTGACGCTGAAGTCGTTGCTGTTGGTTTCGTGGTGGTTTTTGGAGTTGGTGAAACTTTAGGCGTTGGCGAAGCTTTTGGTGTCGGTGAGGGAGAAGGAGATACTTTCAGCGAACCTGATGTCGTAGCTGATTCAATAACTGATGTACCTGATTCCAAAACAATAAACTTATATGTTAAGGTTATTGGTTTACCATTAGCATCAACCGTATTAACTGTGGCCGTATGGTTTCCGGGGCTAAGACCTTCAGGGGGAGTCCATTTCCAGTTGCCGTTCTGATCGACAGTAGCCGTACCGGTAATCGGATTATCCGATTCGATTTTAATCGTCACAATTTTCCCAGGAATACCAGTGCCGCGGACGACCGGCCGGTCTGACGGAACCGAACTGCCACTGGCAGGAGAAATTATCGAAGGTTTAAAACTGATTGCCGGCAATTGAAATCCAGCGCTGATCGGCGATGCACTCGGACTAGCTGTTAATGTTTTTGGACTAGCTGAAGGGGACGCGCTAGCAATGACTATCGGTGAGGCTTTTGGTGATGGGGTGACGATAGCAGTTTGACTGAAATTATAATTTTTACCAAGAGTTATTTGGGGAATCGGCGAGTCGTGATTAATAATAGCCGTAGCCTGAGCAGTTTCTGTCCCGGCCTGGACAAAGATATTAATCTTGTCACTTTCTTTGATTTGAGCAAGTTGGGTTAAATCGGCTGTCCGGGCATTATTTAAAGTAATAAGCCAGCTGCCAGATGATTTAACTAAAGTTGATAACGGTGGACTTTGACCGATATCGAGATAGACAATAGCGTCAACAGCGGGACTGCCGTCAGAGTTAACAATCGTTCCATAAACAGGAAATACCTGATTAGAAGCAGCCACTGATGGTGCTGTCGTTACGATATATGGTTCACCGTCATTATCATATGTTCCGCTACCAGATATTATCTTAAAATAATATTTAGTACTGGGTTTAAGATAACGAAGGGTTGAATGGTGAGTAAAATATGGTGTAGTTTGGCCAGCAACCTGATCCCGGTCATCAGCCAAAATATTACCCAACGAAAGATCTTCACCATAATTTACTGTCCCTGATGTTTTACTAAGGGTAACCCACGAAATAGTAAAACTATTATCAGAAATGTTAGTAATTTTGACTTCGGCTGGTTCATTATCAACAGTAGCAATGCTTAATAAATTACGGGCATTCTTAAAAAGAAAGACAAGACTAACCAAACTAACAACAATTATAAAAAGGCCCAGGAGAGTAGGAAGACGGCGTTTGGTCACGGTTGGTCTCCCTTTTTTAATTCAAGAATCAATTGGTTGTCGAACTTGGGATCTAAAGGTCTAATAAGATCTTGCTGAATTGGACTGATAGTTGATGCGGTAATCGTATGATAAACATCAAAAATAATCCAGGCAAGTACAGTTAAAAAGGTAAAAATCGATAAAAATAGAATTTGCTTACTGGACATAATAAGCCTCTCCTTTAAGATTAAGTCGTATCACCCCGTTAATATTCTCTTCTTTTTTTTGCATTGTTATATTGAGACTTTCAATGGTAGCTAATCGATCTAAAAAACTAAGTTTTCTAATAAAATCGGATAATTGGTTATAATCTCCGGCAGCAGTTAAACTAAAAGTAACTGGTGTTTCTGTAGCAGCACCAGTAGCCTCTTTTGAGACATCGGTTAGGTTGATTGATTGAAAATTAAGATTGACCAGCGTTGTCCCACTCTCGGCGGAAATTTTTTCAAATCCTTTGATTAGGGTAGGAAATTGGGCATTTGACGGCAGAGCCGACATAATTACTCCCAGATCTGGTTTGACTGCTTCATAAGCAACTTGTGCTTGGGACAGGGCATTAATTTTCTCCTGCAATTTTTGCTCCACTAATTTTGAGTCACTGATTTGCCGCTGCAATTGAGCGATAGTAACCACAGTTGGTTTAATAGCAAAAAAGCCAAAAAAAGCAATGGCAAAAAACGACAGGATTAACATTGAGTAGGCCTGCACTTGAGGATTTTCCACTAAAGGTTGTATTTTTGTATAGTATCGGTTTAAGCGGGGACTTAAAAATGTTGATTCATTCATTATCATGGTTTTTTAGTTTTGGTACTAATAGTAAATTCGACACCTCCATTTTCAGCTTTGCTAACGTTATCTAAGCTGATATCGCTAAAATAGGCAGAGGCTGACAAATTATTAAGAAATGTTGTGAAAGCCTGATTTGATACTGCCGTAGCTGAAATTTGTAACATATCAGCATTAATGGACATACTTTTTAAAGTAACTTCACTAGGAGTCAGTTGTTCAAAAGCCGCTAAAAGCTTGGGCGGAAAACTTCTTTGAATTTGTAATTTTTTAATAATCAGAAGATGGTTCTGAAGTTTTCTGACTTCGTTTTCTAAGTCTTTAGCCGCGATAACAACCTCTTGTTTTTGGGTAATCGATTGGTGAAGATCTGTCAGTTCCCGATCAAGTTTAAAACGAGACAAAAAAGCTAACAGAACAATTATTTCTGTACCAATAATAATATAACGACCATAAGTTAAAATCCACGTTAAAAATTTTCCTAGTGGTTGTTTTACACCAGGGAGCAGATTGATTTCGATCATAAATTAAATTAATCGACTTTAGTTTTTTTACTAGCTCGATTAGGTTTTTGGCTGTTGAACTTTTTGACTAATCTTGCTTTCAGTCTGGCGGCTTTATTTTTATGGATAATTTTTTTCTTAACTGCTTTATCAATGATTGATGTTGCCGATTTAATATTTTGTAATGACGGAGTTTTTCTTGACGACGATAAAGCCGTCTGCACTTTATAAATAGTCGATAAATTAGTATTTCGTCTCCGCTTGTCTTGACGAACTTTCTTTTTAGCCGATAATGTAATAGGCATAAAATAATATTCTCCTTAGATTGAGTATAGTCAATTAAATAGCACTGGTCAAGATATCATTATGGTATATTTGTTAAAACCTTAAAATCTGATTGTATCCTTATTCTATCTTCGCTATAATTTATACGCATTATGATCAAGAAATTAATGATCACCCTTGGTAAAATTTTTTCATTAAGACAAACATCAATCCTAGGAGCCGCCTTTGTCATTATGGTGATGGTTTCTACCTCGCGGGTTTTAGGATTAATAAGGGATAGAATGTTGGCAGCTCGTTTTTCGCCTGATGAACTGGGTATTTACTTTGCTGCCTTTAGAATTCCCAATCTTGTTTTCGAATTATTGGTTATGGGGGCAATTACCGTAGCCTTTATACCGGTTTTTACCGAGTATCAGACAATAAAAGGTAAGGATGCAGCCTGGAAACTGGCATCGTCAGTCATCAATATTGGTATTTTATTATTTATTATTTTTACGATTCCCATTTTTATTTATAGCTATGAGCTATGTCGTTTAATTGCTCCGGGTTTTAAGGAAGCAGAACTTTTAAAAATGGTTACTTTTACCAGGATTATGTTGCTGGCTCAAGTTTTTCCTCTTATTATCGGAAACTTCTTCACGGGTATTTTACAGTCATTTAAACATTTTCTTATTCCAGCACTGGCGCCGGTAGCTTATAATTTTGGAATTATTTTAGGAATATTTTTTCTGACGCCCCTTTTTGGACTTTATGCACCTGTTTATGGAGTGGTGATCGGCGCCATTTTGTTCATGATAATACAGATACCACTGACTTTCTCGTTGGGTTATAAACACTATCGATGCCTTAATCTCTCTGATTCGGGTGTTAAAGAGGTCGGTAAGTTAATGCTGCCAAGAACTTTTGGTTTAGCTGTTGCCCAGATAGACACAACTGTTGACTTAATTCTATCAACAACTCTGGCCCAAGGAGCCCGTATGGTAACGATATTTACTTTTGCCCAGCACTTACAACAGTTGCCCGTAGGACTTTTTGGGGCTACGATTGCCCAGGCAGCCCTGCCGACGCTGGCGGAAATAAAAAGTAAAGAGAATCTTGATGACTTTAAAAATACCTTTTTGGCCAGCTTTAACCAAATTTTATTTTTGGTATTACCGGTTTCGGTCATGCTTATTATTTTACGAGTTCCCATTGTCCGGTTAGTATTCGGAGCATCCCATTTCGATTGGGAAGCGACAGTCTTAACTGGCAAAACCCTAGCTTTTTTTGCCGTTTCTCTTTTTGCTCAAAGCGTAGTTCAGCTCCTGGCCCGCGGTTTTTATGCTCTTTATGATAGTAAGACGCCGGTTATCATTGGCATAATTTCCGTTCTGATAAATACGGTATTAAGTATCTTTTTTATAAACAACTTAGTTTTACCGATTTGGGGATTAGCTATTTCAACGTCAATCGCCAGCATTGCCAATGCTGGATTACTGTTAATCTTTTTAGATCGGAAAGTTCATCAGTTTGCCAGAATACGGTTAATTCTACCAGCAGTGAAAATCTTTATCGCCAGTTTTATTACCGGTATTGCCCTTTATGTGCCGATGAAATTATTGGACCAATTAGTATTTGATACGACCAGAACTATAAATCTAATTGCTCTTACCGGAATAGCTACTTTTATCGGATTAGTTGTTTATCTTTTTTTAGCCTGGTTTTTAGAAATTGAAGAAGTAGTCATCTTTTATAATTTAGCTAAAAAAATAACCCGGGTACCAACGCGACTGATCGAAACCTCGCAAGAAGTTGTTAATGGTGTCGGCGGAGAAATTTAATTGGGAGCAAGTTCCAAAAGAATAACACTGTTAACCGGCATAAAGACGTTTTTACCCAACGTCTTATTGTTGACAATTTCTTTAGTTATAATCGATTTACCGTATAGATCTGTTTGGGTTAAAGTATAATTCCCTGATTCAAGATTAGTAAATGTTATTGGTACATTTTCACTATGACTTCCTTCTTGGTCATAGTTAACTAAAAGTGCTTTAATTATTTGTGAATCTTTGGTGGCAAAACATGTTACCCATGTTCCTTCACCGCTAAGTTTGATTCTCTGTCCGCTCATCTGGTTAAGAAGCGCAAGAGCAAAGTAGCGGGGCTTTTTTACCAACCCTGATTTTTCATTAGTTAAAATACCCCACCTGCCCCAATATTTTTCACCGGTCGGTGAAAAACCATCTTTAATTTCAAAAGTAAAAGCCAGATCAATTCGGTCAAGAATCTGGCGGAGAACGGCCACGGTATGCGCAGCATCAAAATTACTGTCGTGAAGGGAAGAGTTTTCTGGAGTTGATCCCCATTCGGTAATATATTTTGGTAAAAGATAAGACCCGCCCTGCTTAGTTAATAATGAATCAATGAAATTAATATCATCGAGGAATTCTTGAGGTTTAAGAGAATATCGATGCCAGGAAAAAAAATCTAAACGGAGATTATTTTGGTAAATATATTTGATAACATCTTCCAACCAATTTTTATAAAAAGCAGTGGTGGCTGGTCCGCCGATTTTAAAAGAATTAACATCCCTAGCGGCATTAGCTCCTCTGGCTGCATATAAGTACAACAATCGGTAATCATGGTCACCGTAAGTTTTCCAATTACCGAAAAGGTCTGGTTCATTCCAGACCTCATAAATAACCTCATTAAGATTGCGATGGTTAGTGCCTGAATAATGCTCAATTGTGGTTTTAACTACTTGCTGCCAATCTGACCAATTGGTTGGCGGATCAGTAATATCACCCGAGGAAATCGCCGGTGGCATATAAGATAAGGAAATAAAAGGTTTAGCTCCGCTGGCAAGAATGTTATTAATGACTAAATCCAGTTTGGAAAAATTATATTCCAGTTGTCCGCTTTGGTTTTTTTGCACTACATCATAAAAATCGAAGACGTGATCGATACGAATATATTTTGCGGCTAGTGGTTTTACTAAGGGAACAATTTCAGTTAATAACTGACCTTTTTCCTCACCGCCTTGAGCTAAAGCTTGCCAGGGTTTGGGCAAGAGTCCTAGATCAGTTTTTGTTTCAATAATAATATTAGCCGGTATGCCGGTAGCCCTTGATAAATACTGTTGTGCTTTTTGAACAAGCAGAAGTAAGAACGGCAGAGTTAACAGTGCAATAATCAGACTGATTTTTTTCATAATTTAGTTCTTGAAATTTTAAAGAATTTTTGGAGCCAGGCCTATAACTAATAACATTAGTCCAAATATCGCTAAGAAAACTGTTGGCCATGAGTTACCGGTAACGATTTGGCTAGCCATAGTAGCTACCGAGTTATTGGCGGCGGCGATAATGAATGATGAAGTTTTGGTCGTTGTTTGGCCAGTTGTTGGATCCTTGGCAGTGATTACAACCGTATGGCTTCCATTTCCCAATGAAGTAGTTGGCGTATAAGACCAATTACCCGAGTTATCAGCTGTTACGGTTGCAGCCACGGTTGGAGAATTAATGGAAATCGTTATCGTGGCTTTGGGGACTGTTGTTCCGCTAATTGTCGGCATATCTTTAGTTACTGTTTGACCAGCCTTGGGAGCAGTAATAGTTGTTGAATTTATTATTGATGAGGTTGGTGAAGGGCTGATTGATGGTGTTGGTGTTACCCTGGGTGAAGATGAGGGAGTTACTCGTGGTGAGGAAGTTGGTGTTGGACTGGGGTTACTGTTATTATCGCCACCAATAATATAGGATCCGGGAATGGTTGAGTTGATGACGTTACTGCCTTCATCAAGACCTCCGATCGTAGTTGTAGAATCAAAAGTAACTGTACTCGTGCCGGTAGATTTACCTTTAAATGTAACCGTGGCCAGGGTACCCTGACCACTTTTGGCTTTTGTTCTATCAATGATAAAAAAACTATAAATAATCTTTCCGGTATTATTATCAATATTTTTTTGCAGTTGGGTTGTTTCAGATAAAAATGTACCCACCGAGATATCAGTTGCTTCTAAGATATTTGGACTATATATTAGAACCAAATCCACACTGACAATTTGATTACCACCAGTATTGACATGGACATCAACAGTAAAGGTATTATTTACGTTGATTGTATTTGTATTAGAGGCAGGCTTCAAAGAAAGAGTTGTAGCCGGAGCAGCTGATGAACGGGTTTCTTGACTTTTTTTAACAACAATAACCGAAACCGGAATTGCCAAGATGATAAGAGTTAATAAAGAGATCAGGATAGCAGTTTTCATTGGTCCCCAGTTTGGAAATAATTACCAATAAGATAACCAATGTCAACGGCATTGACAGTTCCGTCAAGATTAAAGTCAGCCGGGCTATTAGCCGGAGTACTAGGGAAATAATCTTGGATTACCCGGGCAATGTCAACAGCGTTAATAAAATTATTATTATCAAAATCACCGGCCTTCATTTCCGTGGCTGACCAATCTTGAGAATTTAGTCCTGGACTTAAAGTAATATTAGTAAATTTTTTCTGCAAATGAACCCAGCCCTTGATATATACATCATATGTCCCGGGATCGATATTAGCAATCGTAGCAGAATAAAGACCCGCAGTATTATTGGAAACACTCGGATTAAATGTATATTTTGTCGTACTACCCTGTTTAAGTAGTAGTGTGATTGTTTTTGAACCGGATTTTTGCGTGGTAATGCCCTGAAATTTCAATTGGAATCCTAGACTAGGTCGACTTATAGTTGTCGTCGATAAGAGATTAGACAATACGGAGATATTATTATTAGCGTCTTTTGACTTGATCGCCAAATAATAAGTTGTCCCGGCACTAAGGCTGGAAACAGTTATTGTTTCAGTTGTTCCCGGTGCTCCGGGAGTTGGCAACGAACTTACGGCTGTTGTTGTTGACCAATTAGCATCACTAATTGGGTTGGTTGAATAACGCATGTCATAGCTAGCTGCTTTGCCAGCTAGACCAATATCAGATGGGGCTGTCCAGGCAAGAGCTAGACTATTCATCGTATTGGATGTCATTCTCAAGTCGGTTATTTGTACAGGGGGTATGACATCGTTTTGCACGGTATAAGTTGTCGGTGAAGTTGACATGACGACATTTTGGGTTTCGTTAAGAGCGCCAATTGATGTCATCGGATCAAAAGCAATGGTGCTAACTCCAGCAGCCTTAGCTTGAAAATTAATCGTGGCTAAAATTCCTTGTCCCTGTCTGGCATTAGCAAAAGAGGTGTAAAAACTGTATGTAACTTTGCCATTAGTATTATCAATATTTTTCTGGAGATCAGAGGTATTAGTAAGAAAACTACCGGCAGAAACTCCCGTAATTTGTAATACTGATGGGTTGAAAGTTAATACCAGATCAGTGCTGACGATTTGGTTGGTACCAGTGACAACCATGACATTAGTAGTAAACGTCTGACTAGTAAAATAAGTTGTTGCGCCGGGAGATAAGGAGAGGGATGCCGCCGGAGCAGCTTGTGAACGGATTTCTTGCGGCTCTTGGCGTTTGACCTGATTAACCGAGAGAAAAATGATGACTATAGAACCAAAGATAACCACCAGACCGAGGAATAGAAAAATTTTTTTCATAATAAATTATTTAGGTAGAATAATATTAACTTTATCAACATCCTTCATGGAAACTAATGTTTTATCTCCCAAACGTAATTGAGCTTGGCTGGTACTTTTACCCTTAAATTCTAAACTAACAACAATATCCTTTTTAGGTCCGGAACTGGGTAAGACCGACCCAAGGGCATAGAAAATTTTTCCCTGTGCCTCATTAATACTTTTGGAAAATTCCATTGGTTGATTAAAAAAAGTTCCCGGGGTAATTTTTTCTAAAGTTAATACATTGGGGTCATAGTTAATATCAAGATCACAAGCTAAAGCCGTTCCGGTAGATTCTAACATGATGTCAACCTTAACAGTTTGGTCTTTGGTGGTTTTTATAACCAGGGGATTGATACTTAAAATTGCGTCGGCAACAACCGGGCTGGCTGGCGGAATAGGCGAGGTTGTCAGAGGTGGTAAATAGGTACTGACTGGTTTGTTTGATTTTGATGATAAGATAAACAAGCCACTAATTAACCAAAGACCAATAATAAAAACGACCATTAATAATATTAGAACCTTTTTCATTGATCTCCGGTTTGGAAATAATTACCGATAAGAAAGCCAATGTCAACGGCATTGACTGTTCCGTCAAGATTAAAGTCCGCCGGACTGTTAGTTGGGCTATTGGGGAAATAATCCTGGATTACCCGGGCAATGTCAACGGCATTAATCGTATTATTACCATCAATATCTCCGGCCTTTAGATCAATAGTCGACCAATCTTTATCAACGGTCTGGCCTTGGCCAAAAGTGACACTGCCAAGATTCTTTCGTAGATGTACAAAGCCTTTAATTAATACCTCATATGTTCCGGTAGAAATATTTGTAATTGTTCCCGAATAGATTCCGTTAGCGTCACTAGCAACACTAACATTATTATACGTTGGTCCATTTTTAAGCGTTACCGTTACTTGCTTATTTGGTTTTGCTGAGGTAATGCCTTGGAATTTAATTTTAAAATTCAAAGTAGCAGTTCCAGGTGAAGGACTAGCACTTGGCACTGGTGATACGGATGGTAATGGGCTGGGCCCAACGATTACATTAACCGGAATCAAAGGACCAATACTTCCGATATTAGTTGAAATAACATTACCGCCGGAATCTAAACCAGCTGCTTCAGTTGTGGCATTGAAAGAAATATTGCCGCCAGATCCAGTATTGGCTCCAGATTTGAAACGGATAGTCGCTAAAACATTACTGGTGGTTGCTGGATAACATTGAGCAACTGTACCAGACCCAGCCTGGCCGGAACAGCTACTGTCATCAGTGCAACTATCTGTACCACTGCCTTTTAATACTGCACAGGTATTATTTAAACATCCCAAATGGGTAACATCACAGGCAGCCCCCAGATCAAACCTTAATTGAGTTGATGTATTAGCCGGATAAGTGGCATTTTTACAAAAACCAGGTGATGCCGAACAGGTAATACCGCTAGCTGTTGTTCGACAATCAGTTTGCACTGAAGCGGTATTGCAGCTTACACCTAAAGCTAACATTTCCGTATTGGTCGGATAACTAAAAAAGGTTTTCGGGGTAATCGAAACTAAACTAATATAGGAAGGAAAATTAACCACAATCGTTGCTGCAGTAACTTTTACGCTATTAACAGGGGCAGCAACCACATCAACCGTAAATTCAGTATTGGGTCCGACGGAAACAGGGTTAGATGGTGGAGCAAAAGATAAATCGACCCGTTCGCCGGCTGCTCCCTTACGGGTTTCTTGGCTTTTTTGCACTAGACGGGTCCCAATCAATAGAGACGAGAGAAGTACAAAAAGAGAAACCAAAGTAAATATTTTTTTTCTGGTTGAAAATTTATTAACTTTCTCTTCTGTTATTCCAGAAACTTTTAAATCAGTATTGTCCATTATAAATTACCACTAATAATACATTAATAGATTTTTATCGACTTTGCAAATGCTAATATAGGATAACTTTTTTTCATATGTTTAGTTTTCTTAACGCGAGCCAAAATT
>JAZDMI010000003.1:0-30002 GCA_043801155.1 Candidatus Gottesmanbacteria bacterium | reverse complement strand
TGATAAAACCCTGAAAATTTAATGGGTTTTTCAAACTGATAGGAGAATAAGTTTTTATATAGGTTTAGTCAAGAGAGATTAAAGATATCAAAATAGTGCGAAGACCATCGTCGCGATCATCAAATTTGTAAATTATTAGATTTTATCCTATAATTCTGCTCCAGTATGGCTGATAAAATTGAAACAACAGAACAAAACCGTTTTTTGATGGATTTACCTCCCCGTGATTTGATTGAACAACAGCCGATATCGCGTATCGTGACTATTCTATACGGTAAAGGAAATAATTTGGCTACCATCGATTCCCATGGATCTACTTTATCCTTTAAAACTTATGTTAATTTAACCGAACCGGAACGAGAGTCGTTAAAATCACATTCAGTGGTAGATTTTTCTAACTATGACCGATTAGCCATGATTCAAACAGACATCGGTGAGGCTGATATTACTGTTTCTCCATCAGTTCTTAATAAACGCGGTTCCGTAAGAGTAGTACTTACCTATACTAAGGAAAGAAACCAAGCATGCCAGTCGATTATTAATGAGGAGCTTTTATTAAATCTTCTGACCGGTAATGATGCCGGTCTGGTGGTTTTTACTTCCGGTAATCAACCGGAAGAAAATGCCTTGCTTTTTGAGCAACATGTCGATAAGAACCACGTTAACGGACTCCTTGTTTTTCTTCATCCTAAAGATTCCAAATACGGTATCGATTCGGTTAATGGTGTCTATGGTTTTTTCCATAAATTTAATGAAGAAATTAAAAGTAAAATTGATCTGCCCAAAAATTTAATAGCGGCTTTGGAAATTATGGATAATTGGTATAGCCAAAATAAGAAAGAAGAAAGGAATGTCCGGGTGGAAATAGCTAAATCAGTTCTAATTGGTCATTGGTTAGCCTCTAATGGAGCAAAGGCCGATGATCAATTTTTCAAAAAACATTTATCAGCCGTTTTGTCACTGCGTAACCCTTTCGGAAGACTAAGATCTAACAAAACCATCACGGAAACGGTCGAAGCCTGCCTTAACAACATTATTATTGATAGACAAACTCAAACAGATAATCCTAATAAAACCAAAGACAAAAAGGGGGAACAACCTTATGAGTTTTGCCAGGAAGATACGTGTAATTTATATAATCTATTCCATGAGCGATTTGCTCAGGGGACCTTTGGTATATTAGAAAATTCAGAAGCAGTTAAACTCATGGATCATTATTTCATATCACTTATCGAAGAACTAGGCAGAGTCTATAAAAAAAGAAACAGTTATTATGATTATAACTATATGGAATGTTTGCATGACTTTGAGTTTATGTTAAATGAGGTTGCCGAAACCCCTCATGCGGCTATGCATTTGATCGCCCACCATCATTTTAACTATAAAGAACCGAAATTATTATTGGCGCCCAAAAATTATTTTGTCAATGATGGGGATTATACTACCACTTCCCCTCGGGAAATTATTTTAGAAATTAAAAAATTAATTATTGAAGAGATGAAAAACCTGACTCGGGAGTAATATTTATTTTAATTTTTTAACTTGACAGACTGTTTGCTTTCTGTTAAATTGATAACCGACCTGCCTTGGGCAGGTTTTTTGTTTTTAAAGGAGTAATACTTATGAAAAAAATAATAGTTCTTCTGACCTTTTTATCCGTCTTTTTTTATTCAACAAAAATATCCTGGGCAGCTGTTAGGTGTGAGACACAATATGGTGGTGGTGAAACTTGTGTTAGAACCGGAGAACTGCAGATAGATAAGGAAGTTTTAGATCCGCAGAACAATAAATTTGTTGATAATCTTTTTTTGAACTCTAATAAGTTTTCTGCCGGCGAAGAAATTACATTTAAGTTAAAAATTAAAAATGTCGGCGACGAAAAATTTGCTACCGTTCAGGTCAGAGATTATTTACCGGAGTTTTTAGAAGTCCTTGCCGGAGATTTTTCTTTTGAGATTAAGGATTTGGACCCGGGAGAAACCGTTGAGCGGGATATTAAAGCCAGAGTGGTTGCGGATAAACGTTTAGCCGACAATACCACTTTATGTGTGGTTAATACGGCCGAGGCTTGGTCGGGTGATGAGAAAGACAAAGATACGGCCCAGATTTGCTTAGCGAAAAAAGTTTTAGGGGTAACAACCCAGCCTAAAACCGGCCCCGCAAATTTACTTCTGGTCTTTTTCACCGCCTCAATCCTTTCACTTTTTGGCTTAGGAGCAGTTTTATTTAAAAGAAATTAAAAAAGAAAGGAGGTGTAAAAAATTATGGCAAATACAGAAAATAATGTCAGTAGACGAGATTTTCTAAAGAGTGCAGGACTAATTACTGCAGGAGCTAGTACTGGAGTTTTGACCGCGGAAGTATTATTTCCTACACGCACTGAAGCAAAAGACGGAGATGTATTTGATGGGGGGCAACCAAAAACACCAGAAGAAGCAGCCGAACGTTACGGAGGAGACAAAGCCAAATGGAGACTGGACCAACGTCAGATCACAAATTTAGCTCTAGGAGTTAAAGATTATGAGATGAGAGAATGGCGTTATACAGTTGAAAAAAAACCGTATAATTGGCCAATGACTCCGGAGGAGGCAGCCGAACATTTTAGTGTTTCCGGTGCGGAAAAATTAGATCCAAAAAAGTTTTCTACAGACTGGGAAGATCCCGAAACTGGTTTACCAACCCAATGGCACTATGCGGAAGATAATCATGGAGACGTATGTGTCAGATTAAGACCGGATGAGGTTTTAGAGGGTTATACTGCAAATGAAACCTTAGACCCCAAAGATGATAGATCAGTTGTTGTTATGGGAGTAAGATCTGCAGAAGGAATTGTGATCGAACAAGCACTCCGTTTAAAGGTGCAAGGATTTTCAGTTTGGGAGCCGGGTACCGATCCAAACTCAATTGCTTTAAGACAAAGTGTCTATACAGCAGGAATGGACCATCCTCACTATACAGGTAAAAACGGAGAACAACTTGGACCTGATGCAGTAGGATTTGAACCGGTTTATAGGGCACCAAAAGGCCGATAAAATAAGTTTTTTAGTATTAGAGCCTTGT
This sequence comes from Candidatus Gottesmanbacteria bacterium, assembly GCA_043801155.1. Classification (GTDB taxonomy): domain Bacteria; phylum Patescibacteriota; class Microgenomatia; order JAMCYU01; family JAMCYU01; genus JAZDMI01. The sequence goes on along the minus strand of JAZDMI010000003.1, from coordinate 26,942 downwards.
GAAACGAGGTCTTATGATTACCGACGACTTTGATCGGCCTGATTCCTTATTGGTGATATCTTCTTATCCGGAGAGAGGGGTTAAATATAGCGGAAAGGTTTGCGCAGTTGGCGGATTTGTTAAGAATACCATTGATGCAATAAACTCTTCATCTGGCGGTTTAATGGTGGGAAAAATTATTGTTTTGACCATTTCTTTAGGTAAGGAAGAATTATATAAGGAAGATGGGATATTAATCTGGCGGATTTTCAAGAGAAATAATCCATTTTCATATTTGCATCTTTGGAAAGCAATTAATAGATTCAAGCGGACTAAAAATGTTTTATTAGAGTTTGAATTTGCATCCTTTGGCGATACCTTAACTACATTATTTTTCCCACTAACATTAGTTTGGTTACGTTTGTTGGGGAAGACCCCCTTTTTAGTGATACATCAGGTTGTACCTAATCTTAATGAGATTTATGGACACCTTGGTTGGAAGAATAAGGGGATTAAGAATAAATTTTTTGATTTAGGATTAAAAGCCTTTTATTGGATTTTATTATTATTTTGCGAAAAGGCAATAGTTTTAGAAAAAGTACTCAAGGAAAGACTTGTTGATCAAGTCGGATGGGCCCAAAAAATTCAAGTTATTCCACACGGTGTTGATAAACAACAAAGGATTATTGATAAGCAGCAGGCACGAACATTACTTAGGATTAAAAATGACGAATTAATCTGTCTTTATTTTGGATATTTGACCTGGTATAAGGGAGTTGATCTTTTAATTAAGGCTTTTTCGTTACCGGATATTAAAATAAATAATCGGTCTGTCAAGTTAATAATAGCCGGAGGAGAAAGTTTTACTCAATCTAATAAAATCCATTATAAAAAATTTGTTAAGGGAATCTATAATAGTCTTAAAAAGACTAAGAATATACTTATTACTGGTTTCGTCGAGGAAAAAAAGATACCTCTATATTTCTCGGCAGCTGATTTAGTTATTTTACCCTATCGGACGTTTATGTCATCATCGGGTCCTCTATCATTAGCCTGTTCATTTAATAAACCCTTTATTTTATCATCGGCACTAGAAGATTACGTTAAATCTGCTGATTTTGCCTTATCCCTTGCGGAGACAGGACTAAATAAAGAAGAAATTCTATTCTCTTGCTCCGATAAACGTTTTATAAAAAAGTTAACAGATTCATTTAATAAAGATAAGATGGGCAAATTAATTAAATTTTCCAAAAATTTAGCCCAAAAGCGGGATTTTAAGGTGATTGCTCTGGAGTATATTCGACTTTTAAGCCAGTCTAAGGCCAAAAGTGTCAACCCTATTTCTTCTTACGAAGTTATCAAGGTCGTTTCTTCAAATAATTAATCTAACTATTATGTTAAAAAAACGCTGGCCAGTAATTTTATATCTGATATTAGTGTTGATTATATTTATTGTTAATTTTTCTTCCACTGGTTGGGTAAGTGGATGGGATAATTTACATCCGGAATTTAATTTTAAATTGAATATTACTAGATCTTTTTTTGCTGTTTGGCAGGAATATCAGGGGTTGGGGTTACTTGGAGGAATGGGTCATGCGTCAGATCTTCCCAGACAATTAATTCTCTTTATTATGTCTTCATTTGTACCAATTAACTGGTTACGACAAGCATATCTATTTATATTGTTATTTGTCGGATCTCTTGGTCTTTATTTTTTGTTGGAAAAAAAGATATTTAAAGATACCGATGAGGACAAAAGAAAATTGACTAGTTTTTTTGGAGGAGTTTTTTACCTAATTAATCTAGCTACAATGCAAACTTTCTATTTACCTTTTTCTCCTTTTATTGTTCATTTTGCCTTTCTTCCGTGGCTTTTCTTGGCAGCTTTAGAACTATTTGAAAATTACAATTTTAGAAATCTACTTTTTTTTGTCGTTATTAATATTCTCGCAATTCCTCAAGCATATGTTCCGACCGTTTTTCTTATATATTTTGTGGCTTTATTGGTAAGCCTATTTATATATTCATTTAATAAACAAAATAAAATTAAAAGGCTAATTAATATTGCTTTTTTGATACTAATTATTAATGCCTTTTGGTTATTACCCTTCTTATATTTTTCCTTAACAAATTCTCAAGTCACCATCGAAAGTAAGATTAATCAGATGGCTACAGAAAAGGTGTTGCTGCAAAATAAAGAATTCGGTGATATAGAAGATGTTCTATTGCTTAAGGGATTTTGGTTTGAGAACATAGATTTTTATAACAATAATTGGCAATATTCTTTATTACCATGGAGAGAACATTTTCACAAACCCCTTATCCGGGGAATCGGAATAATTATTTCTTTGATTACTTTTTACGGACTAATCGGGATTTTCAGACGGAGAAATAAATATCGATTTATTCCTATTTTTTGTTGGTTGTTTTCTCTGGTTCTTTTAGCTAACAACACCCCGATTATAAGTTTTATTAACAGTATTTTTTATCGATTACCCTTATTGAATCAGGTTTTAAGATCTCCATTCACCAAATTCTCGACTTTGTTGTCATTTTCCTTGGCTATTCTTTTTGCCGTGGGGATACTAAACATATTTAATCTAATCGAAAAATTTGGGAAGAAGACAAAACTATTTAAACGATCTCTTATAGTAATATTAATCGTTTTAATATTTTTATATAGTCTGCCATTATTTAAAGGAAATTTATTTTATAAACCTCTAAAAGAAAATATCCCACCAGAATATTTTTCTCTCTTTAGTTTTTTTAATAACAATCAACAGGAAGGACGAATTGCTGACTTTCCCCAACATACCTTTTGGGGTTGGAACTTTTATCGATGGAATTATCGGGGTTCAGGATTTATCTGGTATGGAATCAGTCAGCCAATTATCGATCGTGCTTTTGATGTTTGGAGCAGAACCAATGAGAATTATTATTGGGAAGTTTCTTATGCTGTTTATGCAAAAAATCTAAAACTTTTGGAAAATGTTTTTGATAAATATCAGGTGAGATGGCTATTGATTGATAAAAACATTATTAATCCGTCATCGCCAGAGGCTATCTATATTGAAGAGCTCGAAGAGCTTTTGTCTTCTTCGTCCAGGACTAAGCTAGCCAAAAAATTCGGGAAGATCGATGTTTATGAATTTCGTTTTTCTTCCCCAATTGATAATTACATTTTTTTAGCAAAAAATTTACCTAAGGTAGGACCTTCTTATAAATGGAGTAATCTGGATGAGGGATATTTTGAAAACGGGAATTATTTTGTATCTAATCGAGACGCCGATATTTATTATCCTTTCCGTTCTCTTTTTACCAACCGAAAACAAGAGGAATTGGAATTTACCGTCGAGGATTCAGATAAAGAATTTATTTTCAAAAAAAGCCTGCCGTTTTATTTAAATGACTACACTTTGGCGTTGCCAGATAATAATAATGAACTTTTAGACATCAATCCACAAGACCTGGCGGAAATGAACTATTTAGAGCCAAAAGTATTATTAGAAGAGAATCAGACTAAAATTGTTGTCCCAAAATCCCCAGGTTACTTAAGTGCGAATATTGAACCAGTTAAGGTGTTGTCGGCGCTAGAGGCAAAAAATTGTGACCAATTCAACCAGGGTCAAGTTAAAAACGACGTCATTACGGATAATAATAAAAACTGGTTCAGGCTTAAATCAATTGATGCGACTAATTGTTCGACAGTCCTTTGGCTGCCTAACTTACCGACTCAATTTGCATACTTAATAACGGTTGAGAGTCGAAATATTAAAGGAAAAAGTCTGCTCTTTTGGCTGGAGAATATAAGCAGCCAAAAAGCTGATATGGAAACATATTTACCAACAGGCCCAGGATTGACTAAATCATTTTTCATTCAGCCACCGATGACCGAAGATGGATTAGGTTATAGTTTGCATTTTGACAATATTTCCATAGGCAGGAATGAAGTTATCAATGACTTGGGCAGAGTAACCGTTAATTTAATTCCTTATAGATTCTTAACCGGCATAAAACTGGTTAAAAAAGAACAACTTCCATCGACAATTTATCAGGCAATAACGGCTGTTCATCCTAACCCGAGTCTTTATGAGATATATCCACAAGAAATATCTGATAAAAACAATACTCTGGTTTTATCCCAGTCGTTTCACTCCGGCTGGCTAGCCTTTATTTTAGATAAAAAGCTACCGCATTTTTTATCTCCGCTATTTGGCCAGAAAATAGATAATCACGTTTTAGTCAATAATTGGGAGAACGGTTGGCAACTTGATGGTTTGACTATTAATAAGGGCCAAAAAATTGTTATATTCTTCTGGCCGCAGTTTTTAGAATATGCCGGATTTCTATTATTATTAGGTTTCTTTGGCTATTTCGTGGTTATTTATTTAAAACAAAAAAACATAAAATATGGAAGAAAATAAATTCGGTCTTATATATGACGGCAGCGACAGTTTTGGAACGGTCTATATTGCGCCGGTAATACCAAAAATTGTCCCGAATAGGGAGAATCCACTTCCTAATCGGCGGCGGATTACTCTGAGACGATTCTTGTTAATCCTTTTTGCTGTCAACTTAATATTTTCCTTATGGGGCTTTATGTTTTTATTTTGGCCGGTAATTATTGAGGAATTACGGTATCATTTGGTAATTTCCCGAAAGCCGGTAGTCACGGTGGCTGATTCTGTTAATTTACCCAGCAATTATATGTGGGATCCGGTTAATTCTGATTTTTCCATTATCATTCCCAAAATCGATGCTAGAGCAGCAATTATCCCTAATGTTGATGCCGGTGATGAAAGCATTTACGGTGAGGCTTTGAAAAAAGGTGTCGCCCAAGCTAAGGGTACGTGTTTTCCGGGGATGAACTGCCGGATGTATCTTTTTGCCCATTCAACCTCGTCAGCCATATTTGTAGCTCAATATAATGCCGTTTTTTATCTCTTAAGAGAATTAGAGTTGGGAGATCAAATCGTTATCTATTATCAAAACAAACGCATTCTTTATGAGGTAAACGATAAGAAAATTGTCAATGCTCAAGACGTAGATTATATAAATAATCCGGGAATTAATGAAGAACTAATTTTACAAACTTGTGACCCGCCGGGGACAACCATTAACCGCCTCCTGGTTTTCGCTAAACCGAAAATAGTTGAGTACCTAAAGTAGTAATTATTCTATGCTAGAATTAGAATATGAATAAATTTGTTAAATTGGTTGTCTTTGTGCCGGAAACCCATGCTGATTAAGTTATTAAAGCCATCAAGAAAGTTCATCCATACGAGGAAGTGGCTTTAGATGTTTATCATTTAAAATGAAATTAAGCAAAGGTTTTATTTATACTTTTTTATCAGCTTTTGCCTGGGCTATAAGTATTATTATAGTCCGGATGCTTTTAAACGCTGGTATTAATGCTTACCAAGTATCCTTTTGGACAGTCATTTTTGCAATACCTTTTTGGCTTTTAGTTTTATTAAACAAATCAAAAGAATTAAAGAATTTATCCAGAAATACTGTTTGTATTTTATTATGTTTAGGAATAATTTATGCCGCAATAAATATAGTGGAAATTTTCGCCTTAAAGTACAGCCAGGCGATGAATTTTTCCTTTATCAATCGAACCGTTATCCTTTTTACGATAGTATTAGCCTGGATTTTTTTAGGAGAAAAGTTGACATTGAAGAAAAATATTTTAGCCCTTTTAATTATTATTGGTAGTTATTTGTTAATTACTAAAGCCCAGAGTCTATCCTTAACCTTGGGAGATTCTTTTACTTTACTAGAAGCGTTTTTAATCGGTATTAGTAATATCTTGGCCAAGGTTTCTGTTACCAGGACGAGTCCTTTATTAACGGGTTCTGCTGTTTTTCTGATTAGTGTTATTCCTACAGGCGTAGTAGCTCATATTAACAATGGTATAACTTTTCCGGAGTCTTCCTTCCTTCTTATGATTATTGCTTTTTCTTATATAGTCTTGAACATTTTTAGATATAAAGCCTTGAAATTAGCATCAGCATCCTACGTAACTATGGTTTTTTCCTTTACCCCGGTCTTAGTAGCCTTAATGGCGATCCCTCTTTTGGGAGAATCTTTAATTCCCATTCAGATTCTTGGAGGATTCTTAATTATTCTGGCTGGAATATTGGTCGAAAAGCTAAAAATCTAATCATATAAGTCCGCTTCGCCTTCGGCGAATGCTCCTTTTTTGTTGCTTCAATTCACCCTCGGTGTAACCTCGGGAATCTTGAAGCGCCGAATAAAAAATCATTCCCGGAAAGTTGGCAATCCTTGTTTAATTTTTGAAAGGATTTGTTCCAATCGGGAATGATTTACTACAAAAATAACACATAAATATGAGAAAATGCTTAGAACTCGACAGAGCATATATAATATAACCTATGGATACTTTAGTTATTTATGACTCGTTATATGGTAATACCCAAAAAGTTGCCGAGGTAATTGCCTAAGTGGTTAATGGCAAGACTGTTAGAGGTAAGGAAGGGCCGTTGGTCGATGGGGAACTGGAAAGAGCCAAAACCTGGGCAATAAATTTAACTAAAAACTTATGAATAAATTTGAAAGACAATCACAAGCAAGGAGAGTTTGGCACAATGGATCTAGCAATGAAAATGTCAGTATTACAGAAGAAGACGCTTGGCGGGTAGCCGAATTGATGACTAATAAAAAGTGGAAAAACGCCCAGGGTCAATCAGGTCGTGGAGCCACAGTACACATCGAAGATAATAATTGTTATTTAACCGGATCTGCAACAGCTGTAAGGGTTTGGCTGGGAGTTATAAACGATAAGGTTAAAGAAAGCTCAAAATAACTTTTCACTCTTCATTAATATGGTAAAATTAAGCCTAGATGAAAAAAATCAATGAATTAATTACGAATATCGTTAATCAATGTGTGGCTTTGAAAAATAAATATACTAATCTTGAGTTCCTGCAAATAGATTATGTTTGCATTTTTTCCCACTATCAAGAAGAATATAATGACTTTTTAAAGAAAGCTTCATCAATAGGTAAAATTGTCAGCGAAACTGAAAGCGGACCAATTTTTAAATTTAATGAACCTTTATCAACAGCTGCCGGTTGCCCTAAGGTTTTAAAAATCAGAAAACCAGACCCAACCCGGCCGCAATTAGGCGATGTCGATTTTATTACCGATTATCAAAAGTTTAAAGAAAAGTATTTAGACAACAGAAGATTCCGACTGATCCAAAGGACAAATTTTGAAATGATTGAACTTCGGGATGATACTTATAAAGTACTGGTTTATTTTTCTAATATTCCGCCAAGCCGCCAATTTGGGATAACTTAAGATTATGAGAAAAATATTTGATTTAATTATTCTGGGTTGTCTTTTTCTTTTTCTTTTTTGGCAAAAAGATAGTATTCTCTATAATTTTCGTTTTTTGACCTCCAGTCCATGTGATTTTCCGATCACTTATCGTTTGGGCGAAATTGACAGCGGCTATAATCTAACTTCAGATCAATTCCTAGCTGATCTTAACGAAGCCAATCAAGTCTGGAGTTCGGTTGTTAACAAAAATCTTTTCAGTTTTGAGCAAAAGGGGAAAATTATTATTAATCTTATTTATAGTGACCGCCAGTCAATGGCAGATAATCTTAACCGAATTGAAGATGATTTAAAAGGGAACAAGCAATCAATTGATTCACTTAAAAATGATTATAATCAGGCTAAAGCCGACTTTGAAAAAAAACTGGCTGCTTTCAATCAGGAGGTGGCCTATTGGAACGGGCAGCATGGTGCGCCCCAGGATGTTTATGACCGCTTAATGGCCGAACAATCACAGCTTAAGAGTGAGGCTGATCAACTGAATAATCTAGCCCGCCAACTTAATCTCTCGGTTAGTGAATATAATTCCCAAGTCGGGCAGTTTAATCAAGATTTGGGAACATTTAAACAAGCTATCGCCGCCAAACCGGAAGCAGGTTTATATGATAGTTCAGTTCCTAAGATAGATATTTATCTGACCGATAGCAATCGGGAACTAATTCATACCCTGGCCCATGAAATGGGTCATGCTCTAGGTTTGCCCCATATTGACAACCCGGATGCGATTATGTATCCGTGGACAAATGAAATTATTGAACCGACCAGTGAGGAATCAACAAGCTTACGAACTTATTGCCGCAATACTAATTTTGAACTGCGGTTAAATCAAGTCTTGAAAAATTTCAACAAATCGGCAAAATGAGATATAGGAAAAATATAATTTCCGGAATTCTAATTTTCGTTTTAGGTTTTATTTTTGGACAAATATCAACTTCTGCAAATCCAGAAATGTTGCCAAATTCTTCCCCGCTTAAGATTAAAGTTAACCGGGTGATTGACGGCGATACGATTGAGTTAGCCAATGGTCAACATGTACGATATATTGGTATTGATGCTCCGGAAACAGTTGATCCGCGAAAACCTGTCCAATGCTACGGAAAAGAAGCATCAGCCAAAAATAAAGAATTAGTTGAGGGAAAAACTGTTCGTTTGGAAAAAGACATAACCGATAAAGATAAATACGGACGTTTGCTTAGATACGTTTATGTATCAAGTGGCAGCGCAGAGTTATTTGTCAATCTGGAATTAGTTAAACAAGGGTATGCCCATTCCTATACATATCCGCCGGATGTGAAATATCAGGAAGAAATATTGTTAGCCGAACGTCAAGCCCGGGAAGAAAATAAAGGTCTATGGAAGAGTTGTCCGGCCATAGCTTCACTTTAAGATGATTTTTGACATCTATTTTGTATCATGAGACAATAAAAATAATATGGAGAATGGAAATATTAATCAAACACCACCCGTTAGTCCAGTTACGCAACAGTCTTCTCCGGCTTCACCAACGACACCTAATACTGAAAAAAAACTAATAAATCTATTGGTTTTACTGGCAATTATTATCATCATTGGTGTTGCCGGTTATATTTTAGGCGTAAAAACCCAATCAACTATAACTCCTATTCCTACACCTCTAGTCATAGTCCAACCAACCCCAACCCCAGATCCAACGGCCAACTGGAAAACATATATAAATACAGAAGATAATTATTCATTATTATACCCACCAGATTGGACATTAGATACTACTACTCTAGAGATAATTCCTCCAACCGAAGGACTAGGTGGGGAGGGCCGAATTTTTATTAATGTTAACGCTTCTGATGGTAGTCTCGAACAATTCATGGAAGCTACTAACCCATCTACTGGAACAAAAAACAGCCAGGTTTATACTCTTGTTAAACAAATTCAAATTAATGGTGTAAATGGGATATTAACCAAAGGTGGTTGTTGCGGTTTTGGAGGTCAGCATGTCTTTGTTCAACACAATAATAAAACTTATCATCTTACTCTTAAGGGACCGGTTGACAATCCAAAATCAGATTATCAAACAGTTTTTGATCAGATCCTTTCTACTTTTAAATTCACTGACTAATATATAAATTAATCTTCCCGGCAATTGACTACTAATAGTCTTCGTGATATAATTTCAGTGTTTTGAATTAAGGATTTCGGGAATTATGAGGTGGGATAGCCCACCTTTTTTAATATAAGTAGTAAAAATTTATTCCGCACCTCAAGATGCCGAGGTTACACCGAGGCTGAATTGAGGTAAGGAAAAAGGAATACTTGGACTTATGCCAGCGATAGTCAGAACTGAATTTGCGTTAGCTTTAAATCAGGTATGCACCGAAAGGGGCATTGATCCGTCGGTGGTTTTAGACACAATTAAAGCGGCCATTTTGGCTGCTTACCGCAAGGATTTTGGTGATGAAGATATCGAAAAATTAGATGCTCAAGTTGATTCTAATACCGGCGAGGCGAAAATCTTTAAAGAAGGTAAAGATATTACTCCACCGGGATTTGGCCGGATTGCCGCTCAGACCGCCAAGCAAGTTATTCTGCAGCGTATCCGTGAAGCAGAAAAAGCCGCCGTTTTAACTGATTATTCAGCTAAAGTTGGCACAATTGTCAATGGGATGATTCTTCGTTTTGATAATTCCAATATTATTGTTGATATCGGCCGGGCCGAAGGAGTCATGCCCTTATCGGAACAGATTCATAACGAAGATTACCGAATTAATCAAAGACTAACTTTTTATATTGAAGGAATCCGCGAAGGACCAAGAGGCAGCGAAATAATCGTTTCCCGAGCCCACAAGGGTCTAGTTGAAGGATTATTTCGTCGAGAAGTTCCCGAAGTTGCTTCCGGAGCAGTTCAACTAAAAACGATTGCCCGCGAAGCCGGTAACCGAACTAAAATTGCTGTTTTTTCCGATCAAAACGGAGTTGATCCGGTTGGTTCGTGTGTCGGGCAAAAAGGAGTTCGGGTCCAAGCGGTTATATCCGAGTTAGGAGGAACAGAGAAACTCGATATTATCCAATGGAATGATGATTCAGCTAGTTTTATTACTTCAAGTTTGGCTCCGGCCAAAGATATTAATGTTAATATTGATAAAAATAGCCAAACAGCCACGGCTATTGTTCCTGACGATCAATTATCTTTAGCCATCGGTAAGAATGGCCAAAACGTCCGTTTGGCAGCGAAATTAACCGGTTGGAAGATCGATATCAAAGGCAAATCAGAAATGGAATCCGCCTCCGCTAAAGCTACGGCGGACAAGAAGGTAGAAGCAGCCAAAACTCCAATAGCTAAGAATGATAGTGGCAAGACTACTAAAAAAACTTCAACTAAGAAGATTACGAAGAAAACAACTAAAAAATCAGACGATCAGAAAACTCAGAAGACCAGACGGTCAGAAAGTCAGAAAACCAGTTAATCAGATTTTCTGAGTCTCTGATTGTTAGATATTCTGATTCTCCGAGTCTTCTGACCGCCTGAAAGTATAAATTTATGACAAGACCACCAATAGTTGTTGTCTTAGGCCATGTTGATCATGGTAAGACAACGCTTCTAGATTATATCCGCAAGACTGATGTGGCTGCTGGAGAAGCAGGTGCCATTACGCAACATATTGGAGCATACCAGGTGACGGTGGAACCGTCATCCCGAGCGACCGAAAGGGGTCGAGGGATCCCCCCAAAGAATAAGAAAAAGATCCTTCGAGGCATTCGACTGAGCTCAGCCGAAGTCCAAGCTCAGGATGATCGTGTGGACGAGATACACACGATCACATTTATAGACACTCCGGGGCATGAAGCTTTTGCCAAAATGAGAAGCCGGGGTGCATCTGTGGCTGATATCGCCATTTTGGTGGTGGCTGCTAATGACGGGGTAATGCCGCAAACAAAGGAAGCCATCCGTCATATTAAACAAGCCAAGATTCCCGTCATTGTTGCCATCAATAAGATTGATCTTCCGGAGATTAAATTAGAAAAAGTTAAAAAACAATTAGTTAAAGAAGATATTTTGCTTGAAGGTTATGGTGGGGATGTTGTTAGTATGCCAATTTCTGCCAAAACCGGCAAGGGTGTTGATGAACTATTAGAAATGATAATCTTAATCGCGGAAATGGAAAAAATATCGGCTGATCCTAAAAGCCCATTTGAGGCCGTCGTGATTGAATCAAAAATGGATCCGCATCGCGGGCCTGTAGCATCAATAATTGTTAAAAAAGGGACACTTCACCAGGGAGACGAGATTTTTATTGATAATAAAAAAAGTAAAATCCGGGCGATGATTAATGATAAGGCAGAGCAGATTAAAGAAGCCTTGCCGAGTACACCGGTAGAAATTTCCGGTTTAGAAATTGTTCCGGAAGTGGGAAGTATTATCACTTCCGCCATAGGTCAAATAGCAGAACCTGAAGAAACGGAAAAAATTGAAACGACACCGGTGGTGGATGAAAATACTGATGCAAAAGAACCACCAAAGATTTTTAAAGTCATGCTTAAAGCCGACGTCCAGGGAACTCTTGAGGCAATTTTAGCCAGTTTAAATCAGGGAAATTTACAGATTATAAAAAGCGATATTGGCGATATTAATGATAGCGATATTCTTTTAGCCAGAACTACCGGTGCCTTTGTTATCGGATTTAATGTCAAAATCAACCCATCAGTAACTAAATTAGCCGAGACGGAACGGGTTAAATTTAAAATATACCAGATTATCTATAAATTGCTGGAAGAATTAAGTGATGTGACGACGGCGCTGGCCGAGCCGACAAAAATTGAAATATTAGGCAAGGCCGAGATTATTGCCGAATTTGTCAATAAAAAAATAAGAGTCGCCGGAGCCAAAGTTATTGAGGGCCGGTTAGCCCTGGGTGACAGAATCAAGGTTTTACGGGCTGATAAAGAAATCGGGCAGGCAAGGATAAAGTCATTAAGATTTAAAAAAGAATCAATTAATAAAGCGGAATTGGGTCAGGAATGTGGGATTTTATTAGAGCCCCAGCTTGACTTTAATGTTGGTGATATAGTAATATCGCCAAAGTGATTATTTTGCGCCTCAAGATCCCCCGATCACATCGAGGGTGAATTGAGGCAAGAAAAAAGGAACACTTGGACTTATGCCGATTTTTTCAAATAACAACGAAATTCAAACCCTCCTAACCGGAGCTAAAGAAATTTTAATTGTAACTCATGAAAATCCCAACCAGGACAGTTTGGGAGCCTCACTAGCTTTATATTTGTCTTTAAAAGCAGCTAATAAAAATGTCACGATTGCTTGTCCAACGCCATCGACAGTCGAATTTACTAATTTAGTTGGCATAGATAAGTTAAGCCAAGTATTGGGAGGACGTAACTTTATTATTTCCCTCGACTATACTGAAGGTTCAATTGATAAAGTCAGTTATAATATTGAGGGTAATAAATTTAATCTGGTGATTGAACCGCGGCCGGGCGCGCCAGCATTTACACCAGAAAAAGTTCATTATTCATCATCAGCGGCTTCTCCGGATGTAATTTTCGTGATTGATTGCGCCAATCTCCAACAATTGGGTAAATTTTACCAAGATGGACAAGAATTATACTCAAAATCAGTAACTATTAATATTGATTATCATCCAAATAATACTAATTTCGGTAAAATAAATCTCATAAATCCTAATATGTCATCAACTTCAGAAATTGTTACGCTTTTCATACAAAGTTTAGGTTTACCTTTTAATGAGGATATGGCTACTAATCTGTTAAATGGTATTGAAATGGCCACAAATAAATTTATGTTAGAGACTACTTCAGCTGAAGCATTTGAGGCAGCGGCAATTTGTCTAAAAGCTGGTGGTAAAAGAATAACAACCAAGAAACAGGACTATCTAAGTCAGGAAACACCAGCCGATTGGTTGCAACCAAAGATTTTTAATTCTAAAAAAGGAACCACGCCCCAAGACGTTACTCCCAAGGATGGATCAAGCCTACTTTAATTTTAGGAATAGTTGTGATAAAATAATAAATGTAATTAGATATTTTTGAAGTTAGAACAAGATATCTTCAAAGAAATCAATCGTATATATGTTAGACCCGAATGACAAAAAGAAATTAATTGCCAAATTTGCCACTGGTAGTGGAGATACCGGATCTCCCGAAGTTCAAATCGCGATTCTGACAGAGCGGATTAAAAAGTTAACCGAGCATCTTAAAACCCATAATCATGATGTTCATTCCCGGCGTGGTTTATTAACCATGATTTCTAAAAGAAAAAGATTACTTAATTATTTACAGGAGAAAGATAAAAAAAGACATAAAACTATTTCTGAGAAATTAGGTCTCATAAAATAACCTATTAATTATATGATAAAAGTTATAAGTAAATCAGTCGAAATTGGAGGAAGAAAACTAACACTAGAAATCGGTAGATTCGCCGAACAAGCCAACGCTGCCGTTTTGGCTTCTTATGGTGAGACAATGGTATTAGCCACTGTCGTTTCTGCCAAGCCCCGGCCTGATATTGATTATTTTCCCTTAAGTGTTGAATATATAGAAAGATTATATGCCGGAGGAATCATCAAAGGTTCCCGATGGGTTAAAAGAGAAGGACGGGCATCAGATGATGCAGTTTTAACCGCTCGATTAGTTGACCGTTCAATCAGACCCCTTTTCCCTAAAAATTACAAAAATGAAGTTCAAGTAACCATCACGGTTTTATCAGTTGATGGAGAAAATGAGCCGGATATTTTAGCTATATTAGCCACTTCAGCCGCTTTGGCAATTTCCGATATTCCCTGGAATGGACCAATTGCTGCAGTTCGGGTTGGATGGATGGCTCCGAAAGATGGGCAAGAGAGTCACTATTTAGTTAATCCACCCATACCGGAAATGGAATTTTCCGAACTTGATTTAGTCGTATCCGGGAAACAAAAAATAACCAATATGCTCGAAGGGAAAGGTAAACAGGTTTCCGAGGATACGGTTAACGGTGCAATTGAATTTGTTCAAGAAAGATTTGAGAAAATTATTAAATTAATCAATGGATTAGTCGATGAGGCAGGCAAGAAAAAACTCGAATATGAACCGGTTGAAATCGATAAAGAACTTCTTGGTATCCTGGAAAAAGATTACCAAAAACATTTTGATGACATCTTAATCAAGCGTATCGCCAAAGAAGAGGAAGGTGAAGAGCTGGCTGTTCTATCAGAAGAGATTTTTACAAAATATGAGGAAAAATTTGAGAAGAAAAAGATAGAAGAAGCCCTAGACTATTCCTTTAAAAAATTTATTAGAAAACAAATAATCGATAAAGGGAGAAGGCCCGATGGACGAAAACTTAATGAAGTTCGGCCAATTTCCATCGAGTTAGGTATCCTGCCGAGAACTCATGGTTCAGCTGTTTTCAAACGGGGACAAACCCAAGCCTTAACAGTAGTCACTCTTGGGTCGCCATCGCTTGAACAACTGATTGAATCGCCTACCGGTGAGGAAACAAAGCGTTATATTCACCATTATAATTTCCCGCCCTATTCAGTCGGTGAGACCGGCCGGATGGGTTGGCCGTCAAGACGTGAAGTCGGACATGGAGCTTTGGCAGAAAAGGCTTTGGAACCAATAATCCCGCCCGAAGACAAATTCCCCTATACAATCAGAGTCGTTTCGGAAATTATGTCGTCTAATGGATCGACATCAATGGCTTCGGTTTGCGGTTCGACATTATCATTAATGGATGCCGGGGTTCCCATTATCGAACCAGTGGCCGGAGTAGCTATCGGTTTAATGACTGATGAGAAAAAATTTATAACCTTAACCGATATTTTAGGTATTGAAGATTTTTCCGGCGACATGGATTTTAAAGTAGCCGGAACCAAAAATGGCATTACCGCCATACAACTTGATGTTAAAATTGAAGGCTTATCAAAAGAAATTATTATCGATGCATTAACAAAAGCCAAAGAAGCCAGGCTTTTTATCTTAGAAAAAATGTTGTCGGTTTTACCCGAAGCCAGGAGCGAGATTTCTCGTTTTGCCCCAAAGATCGCCGTTTTACATATTCCGACGGAAAAAATTGGTGAGGTTATTGGACCGGGAGGGAAAGTAATTCGTCAAATTATTAGTCAAACAAATTGCACGGTTGATGTTGATGATGATGGTAAGGTAACAATCAGCGGAATCGCTCCGGAAGAACTAGCGCATGCCGTGAATTGGGTTAAGGGATTAGTCAGAGAAGTAAAACCAGGAGAAGAATTTGAGGGTGAAGTAAAAAGGATTTTACCCTTTGGGGCTTTTGTTGAGGTTTTACCGGGCAAAGAAGGATTAGTTCATGTTTCGCAAATGGCAACCGGTTTTGTTAATAATCCGGAGGAAGTTGTTACTATTGGACAAAAAGTTAAAGTCAGAGTTATCGAAATAGATGATCAGGGAAGAATTAATCTGTCAATGCTTTTTGGCGAAGATGCCAAAAAGCCAGTCCAAAGAGGTCCTCGACCAGACGCCAGATATTCTCGCGGTCCAAGCCGCGGTCCCAACGACCGTTTCGGAAGAAGATTCTAAATCTTCATGGATTGGTTAAGTTTAATTATTTTTTCCGCTTTCTTCTTTTCCATTGTTGACGTAATGGATAAATTCCTCTGCAGTAATAAAATTAAGTCTGTTTTTGCCTTCTTGGTTATAACAAATATTATCAGCGTAGTTTTTACTTCATTTCTGCTGTTTTTTGTTGATTTTAAAATTAGCTGGGGCTGGCCGTTATTTTTCGCCGCCATCTCAGCAATATTCTATTTTTTCCTTTGGGCTTTTTGGCTAAAAGCCTTAAAAAAAACAGAAGTTTCCAGATCAATTGCTATTTATAGCAGCGCTCCGATTTATACGGCACTTTTAGCAGTTGTTTTCTTACAGGAACAATTATCCCTTATAAAATGGTTATCCATTGTGGCAATTATTGCTGGTTCAATACTATGTTCTTATGAAAAAACGTCGGCCAGAAAATCAATTGGTTTCAATAGTATGTATTTATTGGTTATTCTAGCAGCTTTATTTTCATCCCTGGGTGGAATTGTCAGTAAGGCGGCTATGCAAACGATGCACCCTTTTATTGTTGACATTGTAGCTGTTTATGCAGCTATTCCACTGTTTTTGCTACTTTTCCTCAAAAAAGGAGTATTTAATGAAGTTGTTGAAGTTATTAAGAATAAAAAGATCATATTTCCCTTTTTAATTAGGGGGTTGCTGGGGTTTTTGGGAACGATTACTTTTTATTTAGCGATAAGTCTTGGACCGGTTTCCTTAGTTAGCGCCGGATTTGGAGGAACCAATCCGTTGTTTGTTTTTGGAATATCCATAATTTTGAGTCTTTTTTGGCCAAAATTTATTAAGGAAAATATTAGTCCACAAACTATTTTCCAAAAAGCAATGGCCATTATTTTAATTGTCGGTGGGGTAGTCTTAATTAATTTCTAGTAGCGTGAGGATTATCTTTTTTATCTAAGGCCGCCCGGAAATCTAATAAAAAACTTTTATATTCATATCCCCGTTCCAGATTCCATAAAGCAATTGCTAAAGAACTTTTGGCTGCCCACCAATATATATTATCTTTAATATCTTCACTAATCACCATACCATAAGAATCAAAAAAATCCTGCCATTGAGTTTTTGGTACGTACCACCAAAGGAGGAGACCAATATCTCGTACGGGGTCGGAAAGCGTTATTTCATCCCAATCAATTATGACAAATCGATTTTTACCCACTAGAATATTTTTTATGTTTGGTTCAGTATGAACTGGGACTAGGGAAGTGGAAATTAATTTTTTAGAAATTTCTTTCAATTTTCCAAAATCCGAAATTAATTCCTCGTCTTTTAAGAGATAAACTTTTTCTTCAATTTCTTTTAGATTTTTTTCTATATGGTTGGTAAAATCTGTAGTATTTTTTTGGGATAAAAAGGATTTAAGAGTTTGGTCTCCATGATAGGTTTTAATTAAGTCGGCTAATTTAGATAGGTTTTGTTTTATCCATTTGCGGTCAGGATATTGGCCATCAATAAATTCCTGTATCACATAGGAGATACCATTAAAATTACCGTCAAATAAGACACGGGGAGCTACACCAATTTCACCCAATCTTTTTAATAAATTAACGGGGACATCAAATTTTATAAATAGATACTTATTGCTGGATTTAGCAATATAGCATTCTTTTCTTAGACCGTCTTTGGGTTTTTCCAGAGTCCAATTAGTTTCAGGGAAAGTATTCTGTAATATTGTTTGAGCCTTTCTCATCTATAAATTTCCTTTCGGTGGCCGACCTTCAAGATGATGATGTCTTTTCCATGAAGATCAAAAATAATACGGTAGTTACCAACCCGCCAGCGGTATTGGCCAAGAATTGGTGAGGTTAATTTTTTAGCATAAAATATAGGTTTTTCCTGGAAATGTTGAAGTTTTACAGCTAATCGTTTTTGGGCGACACGATCGAGTTTTTGGATATCGTTAAAAGCATTTTTGGTGAAAACCAAATGGAAACTCATTGATTAAAGTTTACCAAAAGCCTCATCAAAAGTATAAACTTGGCCTTTTTGGTATTGTTGGCGAGCTTCTTTAATGTTTTTTAGATATTTTGAATTGGCTAAAGCCAAAAGATCTTCAAAGAAATCAAGATTAACAATAGCGGAAATAGGATCGCTTTTTTTAGTCACCAAAAGATAGTCACGTTTGTCAGTAATTTCTTCGAGGACGTCTGCTAAATTATTTCTTAAGATAGTGGTTGAAATAATACTATTCATATGTACATTACAAATGTACACCAATTTTGTAAGATTGTCAAGGAGGGAAGTAAAGATATAATAGGTATATGATAATCCGAGAAATAAAATGTAAATCTGCCATTGGTAAATGCGGCTTTCCCGGAGGTGGATTGGCGATTAATCCCTATGTGGGTTGTAGCCATTCTTGTGTTTATTGTTACGCCCGTTTTAAACGCGGCGCTTCGCTAGCCGCTACTAAGCCGCGTTCAAGACGCGGGGAAACCGCGGCTTATTAAAAGATTTACTGGACATAAAGAAAAATGGGGCGAATTTGTGGATGCCAGAGAAAATATAGCCGATGTTCTGGTAAAGCAGTTAAGATCTGGAAGATTTACTGATCAACAGATTTATATAGGAACAGTTACCGATCCTTATCAACCAGTAGAAAGAAAATATCTGTTGACCAGACAAATTCTAAAAGTATTAAAAGATTTCCATAATCCCGTAAGTATACTGACAAAATCTGATTTAGTCCTTCGGGATCTAGATTTATTGAAACAATTAAAAAATGTTGATGTCAATTTTACCATTACCACTCTAGATGAAAAATGGGCCAAGTTGACTGAGCCGTTCGCTCCAACCATAAACCAACGTCTAAGAACAATTGAACAATTAAGCAATAATAATATCCATGTCTTTGTGATGATGGGGCCATATTGGCCTATTTTTACTGATCCGGAAAAATTATTTAAAAAATTTAAAGAAATTGGTGTTGTTCGTGTTTTTACCGAGAGTTTTAATACCTATGGTGGTAATTTTTCCGGTGTTGAAGATGTCTTAATCAAACATTATCCCGAGCTTTTACTAAAGATTAAATCAATATTATTTGATAAAAAGAAATTTTATGAATTTTATTCTGACGCTAAGAAAAATGTGGAAAAGCTTTCTGCCGACTACTTTCTACCTACTACTATCTATTTCGGTCTCGGCCATGCAGGGAAATTTAAAAATAACTAATCTTGTCCCCAACTTCTCTGAAGCTCGCGATAAGAGGTTTCGCCGGCAAACTTAATTTTTGCTTTTTCAGTACTAGTCCCGGGTATCATATCATCAATTTCAATAATAGGTAAAAAGAAGCATGTTTTTAAAATCCCTGATTCTCTTGCTTGAGATCTGGCAATCGCAGCGCAAACAGCGATAACACGTCCGCCGGCATCAGTAACCATTTGCGCAGCTTTGTTTACTGTTCTTCCGCCGCGGATAAAATCATCAATAATAATAACATTTTTCTGAAGATCTTTAGCTTCAGCAGAGATTATTTGCGGTCCGTGGATGCGGTTGGGTGACTCGATCTGTCCGGTAATTATTTGACCAAACATGGTTTCTGACGGACCACCCTTTTTAAATGTAATAATTTTTAAACGCATCGTATTTCCAATATGAGCAGCTAGATAATCACCGGAACCTTCAACTACAGCTAGCCGGGTTTTATCATAATTTATATTTCCCAATATATTTTTAAGCCATTTGGTAATTGGTTGACTAACTGCCTGTAGAAGTTCGCTATCAACCACTCTGTTTATATCTTTTAGACGTAAGATTAATCCGTTTGGAGATACCTCGCCATTATCAATAATGGCCATGCGCAGAAATTCTTTAGCTTGATTAATTTCACGATCAATATATTCTGGACTACGAGGCATATTTGCTTATCCTTAAATACAAACCCGGCACTAGGCCGGGCAGACTATTATCTTTTCTACATCATCTTGTTATTATTGTCAAGTAATTGCCAAAGATGACTGATTTTTTTAATCGTTTCTTCCACAAGATATAAAGTTCTGGGAAAACCATTTATGGTTCTTAAGCCTTGACGATTCTCAATTAATCTTATAGCCACTCTAAAATTACTGGATGAAAATAAATTATCGGTCCAACTGTGTCCGTTGAGAATCATTAATCTCTCATCACCAATACCACCAAACCGTTGGTCAATATTTTGTTTATCTTCCTCGGCGATAATTTTCCGGTCTTCGATTAAAGACAATTCTTTAAATGCCTGTTTACTTCTTTCGATGACGGAAAGCCCTTTTTCTCTGCCTCTTTCTTTAATCCTCGTTGCTAATACATGCAGATCGGCGACAAGACATATAATAATAAAAGGCTCAAGATAATGTCTTTTTTCAGGACTGTCAAATAAGTCAAATGCCCCTTCCGGATTTAGTCGCCAGACTGTTAAATCACTATTCCGTTTCGATTCAATTTCTTTGTAAGTCGTTCCGTAATAATCATCACGGATAGGTTGATATTCAAAGAAATCATCTCTTTCTCGTATTCTTAAAAATTCTTGCTTACTGACAAAATGATAATCAAAACCATCAGTCTCAAATTCTCCTTTGGGTCTTGAGGTATAGGTAACAATCCGTTGATGATGAAGTTTAAGATAATTTAGGACTGTATCTTTGCCGACGCCTGTTGGTCCGGTGAGAAGAACTAAAAGGCCGCGTTTGTTTATTCTTTCTGGGGATCTGGCATCCGGGGAAAATATTTCTTTGCCAACCATATTTAATTCTATAATACCTTGTAATTTAAGTCAAGCTGATGATAGAATTGATTTAGGGACTAGTGACTAAGCAATAGGGATTTGTTTTATTTTTACTAAACCCTAATTTTATGCCTGCCCAAGAAGAATTAACTGGAGAAATCAAAAAATTAGAAGAAAAGGTTAAAAAAGCCCCATTGCCCCAAGATTTAGAGGGTAAAGTTGGGGAACTTCTCGTCCGTCTGACTCGTATGGCTAATTCTTCTGGTTTTACTAATGAATTTGATAATGTGGCTCACTATATTGATTGGGTTAGTGATCTTCCTTGGGGGAAAAGAAGTGATGATATTTTAGATTTAAAATTTGCCAAAGAGACCCTGGATAAAAACCATTACGATCTAACGCAGATTAAGGAAAGAATTCTCGAATATCTTTCAGTCATGAGATTACGAAGAGACCAAGAAAAAAAAGATAATCAAGGGGTAGGCATATTAAAATTTATGCGGGCGCCAATTCTTTGTTTTGTTGGTTTAGTAGGTACCGGTAAGACAACGATTGCCTATTCAATTGCCGAGGCGATGGGCCGGAAAATGGCGCGTATTCCTTTTGGAGGTATGGGAGATCCTTTGGATCTGCGGGGACAGGCTAGAGTCAGGCCCGATGCTGAAGTTGGGTTGGTGATTAAAGCACTGCGTCGCTCGCAAACAAAAAACCCGGTAATTCTTTTAGATGAAATTGACCGGGTAGCCGAAGATGCCCGGGCAGATATCATGGGTGTTTTGGTTGAACTTTTAGATCCTGAACAGAATATGGCTTTTACTGATCATTATATTGATTATCCATTTGACTTGTCAGAAGTGCTTTTTATAGCCACCTGCAACAATACGACTAATATTGCAACCGCCGTTTTAGACAGGCTTGAGCCGATACAAATGCCGTCCTATACTGACGAGGAAAAAATTGCTATCGGCCGGGATTATGTCCTGCCAAAAATTATCAAAGAGTCAGGATTAAATAATGAGATTATCAAAATTGATGAAGATGTTTGGCCAAAAATCGTACGGCCTTTGGGATTTGATGCCGGAGTCCGGACGCTTGAGCGAACAATTAATGGCATCTGCCGTAAAATTGCCAAATTAATAGTCGAAGGTAAAGGTAGACAGTTTAATCTTACCTCGGATAACATCAAAGACTTCTTACCAAGTTGGTAAAAAGACTGTTATAAGTCCGCTCCAGTAGGTGCTCCTTTTTTCTTGCCTCATTCAGGTCTGCATGTAATGCAGATATTCTGAGGCGCGAAATAATTAATAAATCATGGTATAATTTATTGTTGTGAGACGCAGATATTATTCACGATCGCTTTTTAAGTTTAAACTTAAAAAACAGACGATTTATAGCCTAATGGCGATCGGACTTATTGGAGCTGGTGGTATTGTGGCCCTATCTTTAACTAAACAGGGACCTCTTCTAATAAAAATTTATAATACCTTAGTTGAATTTTTTGGTTTGGGAATGCTTGGATTACCAGTTGTTTTAATCCTTCTTGGGGTTTTATTCTTTCAATTAAAGCTTATTAAACCTAATGTTACTTTGGGTTTTAGTTTACTTTGGTTAGCTTTAATTTCGCTGGCTCGGTCAGGCAAAATCGGTCAAGAAATCTTTACCAATATTGAAACTTTAATTACCGGAGCCGGAGCATTTCTGATCTTATTTGGAATGGCAGTAATCGGTTTGACAATTCTTTTGAACACCTCGCTTGACCAATTTCTGGTTTTTTTAATAAAGATTTTTGTTGGTATCTTTAAATTCTTTCAATCTTATATTTTCGGAAATCTTGGTAAAGGCAAAAAACCGGTATTTGTTCAGGAGAAACTACCAATTAAAGTCAGAGGAGACGAAAAATTAGTCAAACCCGGTGTTGGCCCGAATCCTGTTCCGGCAGCATCGACTACCGCAGTAACAGGTACGGAACTAGGGACCGCACTGGTGGCCAACGTTTCTAATTCAACCATCTGGGAATATCCACCATTAACACTTTTATCAGAAGGTCCGGGTCAAAAAGCAGACAGGGGAGACTTAAAAAATAATGCTGCTGTTATAGAAAAAACCCTTGAATCGTTTGGTATTGCTGCTCGGGTTGTCGAAATTAATCTAGGTCCAGCCGTAACCCAATATGCTTTGGAGATTGCCCTAGGAACTAAACTATCAAAAATTACCTCACTCTCAAATGATCTAGCCTTGGCTTTGGCAGCCCCAACAGGGCAAATCAGGATCGAGGCTCCAATTCCGGGCAGAAGTCTAGTCGGTATAGAAATTCCCAACCGATCTTTAGAATTTGTTACCTTAAAACAAATGCTTGGATCAGAGGCGATGAGAAATGCTAAGAGTAAATTAACTGTATCTTTGGGTTTAGATGTTTCTGGGAATGCAGTGGTGGCTGACATTGCCAAAATGCCCCATGTCCTTGTGGCTGGGACTACTGGTTCAGGAAAGTCTGTTTTAATTAATTCCTGGATTGCCTCATTATTATATCGGACTTCTCCAAGTGAACTAAGGTTAATTTTAGTTGATCCTAAAAGAGTCGAGTTAACAGGCTACAATGATATTCCTCATCTTTTAGTGCCAGTGATTGTTGAGGTTGATAAAATTTTGTCGGCTTTAAAATGGGCGCTGTCAGAAATGGATCGCCGCTATAAACTTTTTGCTGCCAACAGCGTTCGTAATATTGATAGTTACAATGAACTGTCCGGATTTCAAGCACTACCTTTTATCGTAATTTTTATTGATGAATTGGCAGATCTGATGGCCTATGCACCCGTTGAGGTTGAAGATGCTATTTGCCGGATTGCCCAAATGGCTCGGGCAACCGGTATCCATTTAATTGTTTCAACCCAAAGACCGTCTGTTGATGTTATCACCGGATTAATTAAGGCCAATATTCCATCTCGGGTGGCTTTTAACGTTTCAAGTATGGTTGATTCTCGGGTTATTATTGATATGCCCGGAGCTGAAAAACTGCTTGGACGCGGAGATATGCTTTATATACCGCCAGATCAGGCAAAGCCGACAAGAATTCAGGGAACATACGTTTCCGAACAAGAAATTAGCAAACTAGTAAGTTTCTTAAAAAGCAAAGGCACGCCGGTTCAATACACCGAAGAAGTCACCAGTATGCCATTAACCTGGAAAAAACCTGGTCCCGGTGGCGGATCAACTGATGGTAAAGATGCCTTTTTTGAAGATGCGGTCAGAGTTGTTTGCCAATATGATAAAGCATCAGCCTCGCTTTTACAGCGTCGACTATCCATCGGTTATGCCCGGGCAGCCAGGATATTGGATCAAATGGAAGAAGAAGGCATTGTTGGTCCGGGAGAAGGAGCTAAACCCCGTGATGTCATCGTTCGTAATGCCGATGAGTATTTTGCTCAAAGAGCCCAAACACAGCAACCAGAACAACCACAATAATTAGCAAATAGTATAGAATACCAATAGAAAAACTTCTCATGAAAACCATTGGAGAGATATTAAAAAACGCCCGTGAAGACAAAAAACTTTCCCTTGAGGATGTTGAAAAAGTTACCAAGATTAGAAAAAAATATTTAGAAGCTCTTGAGGAAGACAAATGGCAAAAAATTCCTTCCTTTACTTATATCCATGGATTTTTGAAGAACTACGCCCAGTTTTTGAATCTGGATCTTAGTCTGATTATGGCGGTATTTCGCCGTCAATCACAACCAGTAAAGGACAAACCTAAGGTTTTGCCCCAAGGTTTAGTAACTCCCCTAAACGAGCCTTTTTGGAAACTTACGCCGTCAAGAATATTGGCCATTTTTACTATTTTTTTAATCTTTGTGTTTTTCTCCTGGCTTTTTTGGCAATACCAGTCATTTGTTTGGGCGCCGAAAATAATTATTGAACAGCCAAAAGAAAATGAAGTGTTCAAAGGAGATATTATTCGAATTGTCGGCCAAACCGATCCTTGGGCAGTCCTGACCATTAATAACCAATCAGTTAAATTAATTGACGGAAAATTTGATCAGGAAATTACTGTTAAACCCGGAATAAACACGATTAATATTAGTGCCACTAATAAATTTGGGAAAAAACAAGAGACTACCAGAACAGTTAGGGTTGAGAACCCATAGCAATTTAATCATTGACATCTCATACTTAATAATGAATACTTAATCTATTATTAAATGACTGATACAACACAAATTCTGTTAATAACCGTTATTACCGTCTTAACAATCCTTTTGACGGTTATTGGAATTCAAATAGTTTATATATTAAAAGAGTTAAGAAGAACAATCGAAAAAATAAATAAGATCTTGGAGGATACCGGCATAGCTAGCGGAGCAATGGCTAAATCGATCAGCAGTTTAAGCGGAGTGACAACGGGTTTACGGACAGCCTTTTCCCTGTTAAGTATTTTTAAAAAAGAAAAAAAAGATGAGTGAAGACAATAAAGACAGTAATGGATTTTGGTTAGGATTACTAATAGGTGGCTTTTTAGGAGCCGCGATGTTGATGTTGGCAGGATCTAAAGAAGGAAAAAAGATTATTGAGCAGCTTTTGGAAAAAGGGGAAAACCTGGGTGAGGAATTACAGGAAAAACTTGAAGACTCCGGTCAAAAGATCAATGAAGTTAAAGAAGCAACCACGACAAAAATAAATGAAGTTAAGGAGCAAGTCGGCAACGAAACTATTGAAAGACTAGATAATGCTTTAGCTAAACTTGAAGAAGTTCAAGGCCAAGCACAAGACGCGACTGAAAAAATCCGCAAACGCTTCTTTACCCAATCCGGTAGAAAACTCTCCTAAAATTTCCAATTGAAGCGTATGCCTATTTCCGCTATAATCTATCAACATGAAAGCTTCGGAAATTCGCCGAAAATATCTTGATTTTTTTACCAAAAAGGGACATAAAATAATTCCCTCTGCTCCTTTGGTTCCGGAAAATGACCCAAGTACTCTTTTTACCTCGGCCGGTATGCAATCATTAGTGCCTTATCTTAAAGGTGAGATTCATCCGATGGGTAAGAGGTTGGTGGATTCTCAACCCTCTATCAGACTTGCGGATATCGAGGAAGTTGGTGATACTTGCCACACAACATTTTTCGAAATGTTGGGTAATTGGAGCCTGGGAGACTATTTTAAAAAAGAACAATTGGCTTGGTTTCTGGAATTTTTAACAAAGGAAATAAATCTACCAAAAGATAAACTTTGGGTAACTGTTTTTGAGGGAACAAAAGAAGTTTCTAAAGATAATGAATCAGTTGAAATTTGGAAAAGCCTAGGAATTCCAGAAGAGAGAATTTTTTACTATGGATCTGAAAAAAATTGGTGGTCAATTAGTGGAAGCCCGGAAAAGATGGTTGTTGGTGATATCGGCGGACCGGATTCTGAAGTCTTTTATGATTTCGGGAAAGAATTAGGCTTACATGAAAAATCTCAATACAAAGATAAACCATGTCATCCAAATTGTCAGTGCGGTCGGTTTTTAGAAATCGGTAATTCGGTTTTCATGCAATATGAAAAAAAAGAAGATGGAACTCTTAAAGAGTTACCTAAGAAAAATGTTGATTTTGGTGGTGGACTAGAACGGCTGGCCGCCGCCACAGAAAAAAATCCTGATGTTTTTCAAATAGATTTATTTTTAGAAGGAGTAAAAAGTTTAGAATCTCTAAGAAAAACCGGTCAAAGTTATAAAGAAAACCCTAAACCATACAGAATTATTCTTGACCATTTAAGAGCTGCGATTTTTATTGCGGCTGAAGGAGTGGAACCTTCGAATAAAGATCGCGGATACATTCTTCGACGGCTAATTCGTAGAGCCATGGTGTATACACGAAGCCTAGGGATGGTCGATGACGAGTGGTTATCTAATATTTTACCAATACTTGTTTCTCCTTATAGTGGAATATGGTCTCATGTTACAGAAGGTATACCACAAATCAGCGCAGCATTAACTCAAGAAGTAGATAAATTCAGGAAAACCATAAACCAGGGTCTTAGAGAACTGGAGAAATATAAAAATATTGATGGGAAAATAGCTTTTTATCTTTTTCAGAGTTATGGTTTTCCCCTTGAAATTATGGAAGAAATTGCTTTGGAAAAAGGACTAATGGTTGACCGAAAAGTTTTCGAACAAGAATTTAAAAAACATCAGGAGCTTTCAAGGACGGCTTCAGCCGGGATGTTTAAGGGCGGTTTAGCTGATCATAGCGAGGAAGTTACCAAATATCATACAGCAACTCATTTATTGCATGCTGCTCTTAGGCAGATATTAGGTACTCATGTTCAACAAAAAGGATCA
>JAZDMI010000017.1:0-51736 GCA_043801155.1 Candidatus Gottesmanbacteria bacterium | reverse complement strand
GGAAGCCGCGTTCATAATCTTAAAAATATTAGTGTTGAAATCCCTAAGAATAAATTAGTTGTTTTTACTGGCCTCTCTGGCAGTGGAAAATCTTCGTTAGCTTTTGACACAATATATGCCGAAGGTCAAAGACGTTATGTTGAGTCTCTTTCCGCCTATGCGCGTCAGTTTCTTGGAATTATGGAAAAACCGGACGTAGATTCGATTGAAGGACTTTCACCAGCTATCTCGATTGATCAAAAATCGGTATCTCATAATCCACGTTCAACTGTCGGTACGGTAACAGAGATTTATGATTATTTAAGATTACTTTTCGCCAGAATTGGACATCCTCACTGTCCTAATTGTGGTCGTGAAATCAGTCAGCAATCGCAAGATCAAATAATTATTCAAATGCTACAGATTATTAATAAAGAACTTGAAACGAATAAGCAAGTCAGAATAATGATTTTGTCACCGATAATAAGAGATAAAAAAGGAGAATTTAAAGAGCTTTTCCAAAATTTGAAAAGTAAGGGTTTTCAAAAAATTCGACTAGATAACCGAGTTTTTGATATTAACGATGATTTTGTATTAATTAAAACTAATAAACACTCAATTGACGTTGTCATTGACAAAATTAGCCTTGACAAACACTCAATCAGACAAAAAGAATTGATTGCCAGTTTAAGATCAAGACTAAATGAGGATATAGAACAAGCATTAAAATTAGCTGACGGATTAACTATAGTTACCATTGTCCAAGATCAGTCTTTTGATTTTCCTGATAATCCTAAAAATTTTAAAGATCACCTTTTTTCGCAAAAATTTTCTTGTCCAATATGTAATATTAGTCTTCCACCGATCGAGCCACGTAGTTTTTCATTTAATTCTCCATATGGGGCTTGTCCGACTTGTTTAGGATTAGGTACTTTATTAAAAATTGATGAAAAAATTATCTTTAATCCAAATCTTTCAATTACTGAAGGAGGAATTCTCCCTTTTTCAAAGTCTTTTCTTAATGATACCTGGTTTTCCAGATTGATCTTAACTGTTTGTCAAAAAAATGGTATTGATTCGCGAGCACCTCTGGCAAAATTAACTGCTAAGCAAACAAGTATTCTTTTATACGGAACTGACAAAGAAGAATATCGTGTTTTAGGTACCAATCGATTCGGTCGGATGACATCAATATGGGAAAATTATCAGGGAATAATTCCTGAACTTGAACGTCATTTTAAAGAAACAGATTCAGAGTACGTACGAATGGAAATAGAAAAATATATGAGAGAAGAGATTTGTCCAACTTGTAATGGTGGTAGATTAAAAAAAGAATCAGTCGGAATAACCATAAATAGTAATTCTATCGTTACAATATCATCATTATCAATCACCGAAGCCATAAAGTGGTTAGATAATCTAACCACAAATATATCGGCAAGAGAAAAAATAATTTCTAACTTAATTACCAAGGAAATTAAGGAAAGATTAACTTTTTTAAATTCTGTAGGTCTTGACTATTTAACTCTTGATCGATCAACTAGAACATTAGCAGGAGGAGAAGCCCAAAGAATTAGATTAGCCTCTCAAATCGGATCGGGGTTATCAGGTGTTTTATATGTACTAGATGAACCTTCAATTGGCCTTCATCAACGAGATAATCATCGTCTAATTAACACATTAAAAAAATTACGGGATTTAGGTAATACAGTCATCGTTGTTGAACATGATCGTGAAATGATGGAACAAGCAGATTATATATTAGATTTTGGGCCGGGAGCCGGGGATTACGGTGGCAAAATTATAGCCAGTGGGACAGCAGATCAAATAAAAAATAATCACCTGTCATTAACCGGACAATATCTGATTGGTAAGAAAAAAATAAATATCATCAATTATTCTTTGAGTAATAAACAAAGTAATCTGGAAATCGTCGGCTGTTCCCAATTTAACCTTAAAAATATTAACGTTGCTTTTCCTTTAGCTAAATTTATATGTGTAACTGGTGTATCTGGTAGTGGCAAGTCAACTTTGGTAGTGGAAACACTTTATCGTGCTTTAATGCAGAAATTGTACCCATATTATAAAGAAAAACCGGGAAAATATTCTACCTTATTAGGTATGGAAAATATTGACAAAGTAATACTAATTGATCAGTCACCAATCGGCAGAACGCCAAGATCAAATCCAGCAACTTACACCGGCCTTTTTACATATATAAGAGAGCTTTTTGCGCAAACAACTGAAGCGAGAATTCGTGGTTACAAACAAGGAAGATTCTCTTTTAATATTAAGGGCGGACGCTGTGAGGTTTGCGAGGGTGAAGGACAAACAAAAATTGAAATGCAGTTTTTGCCAGATATTTATGTAGACTGTGAGGTTTGTCAAGGTAAACGATACAACAGTGAAACTCTCGAAGTTATGTATAAAAATAAAAATATTGCTGATATATTGAACATGACCGTCGACGAGTCATTAAAGTTCTTTGAAAGAATACCGGGATTATACGAAAAATTAAAAACATTATCAGAGGTAGGATTAGGATATATAAGATTAGGCCAACCGGCACCAACTTTATCTGGTGGTGAAGCCCAAAGGGTTAAATTATCCAGTGAACTTTCACGACGTTCAACAGGTAGAACCTTTTATATACTAGATGAGCCAACAACTGGATTACATTTTGCCGATTTAGAAAAATTATTAATTGTTTTAAAAAAATTAGTTAATATGGGTAATACAGTCACCGTAATCGAACATAATTTAGATATTATTAAAAACGCTGATTATATTATTGACTTAGGTCCGGAGGGAGGTGATAACGGCGGACAGATTATCGCAGCAGGTACTCCTAAGGAAGTAGCCCAAAACAATAAATCTTATACTGGTCAATATTTAGCAAAAATTATTTAGCTTTTCTTATTATTATTAATGAAAATATTTAGATCTATTTTTTTTATACTCTTATTGCTGATAGTTTTAGTATCATCACCTTGTCCGCCTGCATTGGCAGAGACAAATTTTTCTTCAGCCTACGATATAACATATCAAATAAATAGTTCTGGAATAGCCCTAGTGACACAAAACATTAAGCTAACGAATCTAACAACCAACTATTATCCAAAAGAATATATTATTACGTTAAATGATAGCAAAATTGATAACATCCAAGCATGGGATAATAGCGGTCCGCTTAAATACGATTTACAGAACAATGTTGATTTAACGAAAATACATGTTTTTTTTAACAATATTGTTGTTGGACAGGGAAATACCCTAAACTGGACGCTTTCATATCAAACTACACAGATTGCCCAAAAAAACGGACGGATTTGGGAAATTAATATTCCACGTATAGCTGATACTGATAAACCATCTACATATAATGTAGCTTTAGAAATTCCCCATGAATTTGGTCAACCGGCATATATTTATCCAGAAACCGACAAACAGTTCTCCTGGAGCATCCCTGAGTCAACTCAAGGCATTACCATGGCTTTTGGAGACTGGCAAGGATATAAATTTGGCTTAAATTATCATCTAAAAAATTATAGCCTTATTCCCAAAGAAGAAACAATCGCCTTACCACCGGATACTCTATATCAAGATGTTATTTTTGAAAATATTTCACCTAAGCCTCAATACATTTTTAACGATCAAGACAATAATAAATTAGCCTCTTTTTTACTATTACCTATGCAAAAAATTGATATAAAAGTAAACGGTTTTGCTAAAATATTTATTAATCCTAGATATGAATATTTTCAATTTGATAATAAACAAATATATGCAAACTATCTTAAATCTTTAAAATATTGGGATCAGACTAAAGAAATTACCACATTGGCTAGAAATCTTAAACAACCAGAAGAAATCTATAATTTTGTTGTTGATAAATTAAGCTATGATTATCAAAGAATAGGTGTATCAATTGACCGTCTTGGTGCAACTAAAGCGCTTAATACTCCTGATCAGGCTATCTGTACAGAGTTTACTGATCTATTTATTGCTCTTGCACGTGCTGCCGGTATACCGGCCCGGGAAATTGATGGTTATGCATATACAAATAATATACGTTTACAACCCTTATCGTTAAGTACTGATATTCTTCATTCTTGGCCTGAATATTGGGATAATAAAAAAAATATTTGGATTCAAGTTGATCCGACATGGGGAAAAACAAGTCAATTAAATTATTTTCATCGGTTTGACTTTAACCATTTTGCTTTTGTTATTAAAGGATTAAGTTCAACAAATCCTTACCCGGCAGGTGCGTATAAAAATGATAATTTATCTAAGGATATTTTAGTAAATTTTACCGACAGCATACCGATGATTCCAAGCAAACTTTCTATAATTTCCTTTCAAAAAGCTCAACATAATATATTTATATTTCAATTAAAACTAATTCTGATATTATTTGCTGTTATCATCTCCATTCTATATCTATTCTATAAAATTATGCATTAAAAATATGACGAATTTCCTTAAAGATAGAATTAAGACAATACCAAAAAATCCTGGGGTATATTTTTTCTTTGATCAAAATAGCCAAATTATATATATAGGTAAGGCAATAAATCTTTACAATCGTGTAAAAAGTTATTTAAATGCAACCGACACAAAAACAAAATTGATGTTTTCCCAGGTAAAACAAATTAAATATCAAAAAGCTTTTTCTGAATTCGATAGCATATTATTGGAAGCGTCATTAATTAAAAAATATCAGCCTAAATATAACCTTAAATTACGGGATGATAAAAGCTTTTTATATATTGGTATAACCAATGAAGAATTTCCTAAAATTTTATCAGTCCGGAAAAAAGATAATTACAGCTTAAAATATAGATATGGTCCATTTACTTCATCTAAAACAGTTGATGATTTACTTAGATTCCTTCGTAAAATTTTCCCATATTGTAGTCAAAAACAAAACCTCCGACCCTGCTTTTGGAGTCACATTGGTCTTTGTAACCCTTGTCCCGGAGGAATAAATAAATTATCTGGTCAGGGAAGGCAATTGCATAAAAATAAATATTTAAAAAATATTAAAAATCTGAATATGATCTTCTCCGGAAAATCGAAAGCATTAATTAACAATCTAAGACAAGAGATGATCCTGGCGTCAACTAGTGAAGAATATGAAAGAGCCAGCACAATAAAACAACAAATATTATTATTAAATTCGTTGATAAATAATAATTTTGCTATTTCCTTATATCTTGAGAACAGTAATTTTTTTGAAGAAGAACAACAAAAGGAGAATGATAATTTAATATTAATCCTTAAACAATATTTTAAAAATATAGATGAAATTAACAGAATTGAATGTTATGATATTTCCAATATTTTTGGACAGATGGCTACCGGATCAATGGTAGTATTTATTAATAGTATTGCGAATAAAAATGAATATCGTCGATTTAGAATTAAATTGACGGATAAACCGGATGATATACGGATGATGAGCGAATTATTAATTAGGCGTTTTAAACATAAAGAATGGAAATATCCTGATATGGTTATTGTTGATGGAGGAAAAGGGCAATTAGGAACAGCTTTAAATATTATAAAAAAATTTAACCTCGATATTCCAGTTATTGGATTGGCAAAGAGAAACGAAGAAATTATTCTTCAGACTGAATTAAAAAAATGGGATATCATAAGGTTACCAGGTAATTCTGCGGCCTTAAACATGCTTAAACGAATTCGCGATGAATCACATCGTTTTGCTCTTAATTATCATCATCAGCTGAGATTAAAACAATGGAAATCTGATTGATTTATTAAGATTTTGTTTGACATCAAATGATAACTTTGTTAGCATTAGAATGCCCATGAAAACAATATTAAGAGTATTCGTTTTCAGCCTTTTTGCTCTATGGTTAACAACAAACCTTATTGACGGGTTAAAGATATCCGGAGGTTATCAAAATATTATTTTTGGGAGTATTGTATTAGGGATAATTAATTTATTTATTAAACCAATCTTAAAAATTCTTTTTTTTCCGGTTAATTTATTATCGTTAGGATTACTTTCGTGGATTATTAATATTGCCGTTCTATACATATTAACAATTTTTGTTCCACAGGTTTCCATATCAAGTTGGCAATTCCCGGGTATTTCTTACCAAGGTATTGTTGTTCCAGCATATTTTTTTAATCAAATTTTTGCTTTTATTATTATTGCCTTAGTATTAAGCGGTATTATTAATTTTTTAACTTGGTTAGCTAAGTAATAAAAATATATGATAACAAAGCCCAAAATAGTTTGTATTGGCGGTGGGACGGGCACGTTTGTAACCTTAAGAGGTCTTAAGAATTACCCCTGTTCTATATCTGCAGTTGTAACCATGAGTGACTCGGGAGGTAGTAATCGAAGAATTCGTGATGAATTCGGATTACTTCCGACATCTGATATCAGACAATGCTTAGTGGCATTATCGGAAGAGAATGGAGGGGTTGGATTATTACGCAAACTTTTTATGTATCGTTTTGAAAAAGGGGAGGGACTATGTGGTATGACTTTTGGTAACTTATTTATGGCTGCCTTAACTGATATCTTAGGATCTCAAGAAGAAGCAATTAAACAAACTGGTAAGGTTTTAAGAATTCACGGCAATATTATCCCGGTATCATTTACCAATACTCAACTTTGTGCACGCTACGAAAACGATCAATATGTTTCTGGGGAGCATTTAATTGACGAACCAAGCCACGATGGTAAGCTAAAAATTATAAATATTTATCTAAAACCTAAAGCTATCGCGAATCCCGAGGCAGTCAAGGCAATAGACGAAGCCCAATTAATAGTTCTAGGCCCTGGTGACTTATATACAAGTTTAATACCAAATTTATTAGTTAATGGTATAATCAATAGTCTTAAAAGGTCAAAGGCTAAAATTGTCTATATTATGAATTTAATGACAAAATATGGTCAAACATATAATTTTAAAGCTAGTGATCATATACAAATCTTAGAAAATTATACTGGCAAATCCATCGATTATATTATTATGAGTAATAGCTCAATTAGAAAGTCCATACTTGATGTATATGCTAAATACAAAGAATATCCTGTCATTGATGATCTATCTAAGCCTTCTTATTATAAAGTAATTAGGGCTGATATTACTTCTCGGATAACTTATGAAAAGTCAAAAGCTGATGTTTTATCTAGAAGCTTAGTCCGCCATGATAGTCGAAAATTGGCCGATATTATTTTTTCCTTGTTAAAAAAGTAAATTTAAAATCCATGGTATTGTTGATATGAAAAATATTATAACTATTATTCAGATTATTATTTCAATATTACTAATCGGAGCTATTTTATTACAAAATAAAGGACAAGGATTATCATCTAGTTTTGGTGGAGGTGGAGAATTTTACCATTCCAAAAGAGGATTAGAGAAAATTATATACATAGCTACAATAGTTCTTATTGTTCTCTTCTTCATAACCTCAATTATTAATCTAATCGTATAATTGAATTATGAAAATATTAGTACGATGGTTAAGATTATCATTATGGTTTGTTCGGGGAATTTTTCAAAAGCATAATCGTCTTTTAATCTCCGGATTTGTTAGTGGATTTTTAATATTTCTGCTGGTAGTAAAATTATATCCATTGGTAACGTCAGATTCGACATTTCCACGAGAGAAAAAAATTGCTGTTATTGGTCTGTACAGTCCAACAACACTCCCAAGTTATATTCAAAATATTATTAGTCAAGGCCTTACTTCATTAGGTGACGATGGCGAAGCAACCTCATCATTAGCACTCAATTGGGAGATACGGGATGATGGAAAAACTTATTTATTTAATCTAAAAAATAATGTTTATTGGCATGACGGAGCACAATTTAAAGCCAGCGATATTAATTATAATTTAAGGGATGTTAAATTCGAAGCTATCACCAATAATTTATTAAAAATTTCACTCAAGGAACCGTTTAGTCCTTTACCGACAATTCTCTCTCGTCCTCTTTTTAAAAAAGGACTTATCGGTGTTGGTCCCTATAAAGTTAATAAATTAAATTTAAAAGGGGATAATTTAGTATCAATATCACTCATACCAATAAATAAAGATTTACCTCCGCTTCAATATATTTTTTATCCTAATGAAGAAGCAGCCATTACTGCATATATGCTCGGAGAAGTAAATATGGTTGATCAATTAACATCAATAAATGGATTATCTTCACAACCAAATACAAAAATTTCATCCCGTATTTATTATAATTATAATATTGTTTTATTTTATAATACCCAATTGCCAATTCTCTCCAAGAGGTCTATTAGGCAAGGGTTGGCTTACGCCCTTCCGGCTTTAGATGAAACCATATCTTCAAGTCCACTTAACCCTTTTTCGTGGGCATATAATGATAATGTAAAAGTATATGAGACAAATCATGATCTGGCCAAAAGTATATTAAGTAAAGAAGGGTTAAGTACCACTTCCGCCCACCTTACTATTTCAACTTTTTCTTCTTTTATACCTCTGGCCCAAAAAATTAGTAATGCCTGGAAGAGTTATGGAATAACTACAGATGTTAAAATTGTTAATACTTTGCCAAACGATTATGATGTTTTACTAATAAGCCAAGAAATTCCTCCGGATCCGGATCAGTATCATCTTTGGCATTCGACACAAACAACAAATATTAGTAATTTTAATAGTCCTAAAATCGATAAGCTTCTCGAAGACGGAAGAAAGATCATTGATAAAGTTAAGCGAATGCAAATTTATAAGGATTTTCAAAGATATTTAGTTGAAGAAGCTCCAGCAATTTTTCTTTATCATCCTAAACTTTACACGATTGAAAGAAAATAGGTTTGAGGTGGTTGACAGGGCATCGAATTTCGCTGAATATGCTATTGACATACTAATTAAATTGATTTAGTATTATTTTATATGGATGCTGGAATAAATACTGAATCTCAAATTTCCGAACAACTTAAATATTTTTATACATTCGATATGGAGTCTGAGGTAATGGAACCAGAGGAAAAAAAAGCTGCTAATGAGCTTCCATTATTAGTTGGTGATTTATATGATACTCCAGGTCCAATAAGTGAGGCGTTAGCGGGTAATAAAATTGCTATCACTCAAGGAGGTGCGCTTAATAAGGATATATATAGGGATCCGATGGCGGTTCATTTACTTCAGTTAAAATTAGCTGAAGATTTAGCTTTAAATAATCCGGAGAGAATAGGTCTTGATAAGCAAAGGGGGGAGTCTTTAGCGGGAATGATCGGTAGAGCTATTAATTACGTAGAAAAGTCGGGACTTTTTGACGAACCAGGAGAATTTGAAAAAGTTGACCAAACTGCTAACGCAACAATAAAGTCATTGCGTGAACAAAATGCTTTGCATTTAACTAGATTAGAGGCAGAAAGAAAATTCGTTCAACCACCAAAAAATCCATAATTTCCTCACGGCATTAACTCCAAAATTTTTTTTTTGCTCCTTGGGGTGGCATAGCGGATTTGAACCGCCAACATCTGCCTCCACAGGGCAGCGCTCTACCATTGAGCTAATGCCACCATCCTTCGATAAACTCAGGATGAATTGTCTTGATTACAAAACTGGTTTACCGTATTTTATAAGATTATCCTTCTTAATTCTAGACCAACCCTTTATTTGAAATTCTCTTTTATATGCTTCATTTTCTGTCTTTAGTTTTTCAAGATATACAAGGATTATAGGTATTTTATTTTTTGTATATAAACTACCATTTCCGATATTATGTTCTTCTATTCGTCTTTTTATGTTTCTAGTTCTTCCAATATATAATGAATTATCTTTACATCTAATTATATATACGTACCATATATTTATATTCATGGTGAGCTTGTCGAACCAGCGCGCGAGCTGGTCTCAGAATGGAACACCCTCGGCACCTTTGCCAATCGATTATATCAAACATTTAATAATTATCATATCAATGTAGCTTTTGTTTAAAACTATGACAAACAAAATAACACCGAATATTAAGGAACTCGAAAAAGCTTTCAATGGAGATCTTGATCTTATGCTTTTTTACCTTACTTGGATTAAAAATGGCTTAAACGCAAGTAAAGCTTATAAGGAACTGCATCCGGGCTGTAATGATCATTCGGCAAGAGTTTTAGGTTCAACTACATTAGCAAAGATTAGCAAAACCGCCGTTATGCAAGCCTATGGTTTAGACCATGAGCTTTACTTCCAACAATTAAGGGATGGAGTAAAAGCAGAACGTCGTGATCAATTCTCCGGCGAGATGTACCCTGATCACAAAACTCGAAAAGAATATCATCAAACACTGGGTAAACTTTTAGGTATCGAAACTGATCAACCAATACAAACCAATATCCAGGTTAATGTAACTAGAGGAGAAAATAATGAATAACTATGATGTCAATGTATTCGCACCAAGTAAACCTCATCCCGGTCAAAAAGAAGTCTTAAAAGCTCTTGATGACGGCACAAGATTTATTCAACTTAGAGCTGGCCGGAAATGGCGCAAGACTTCATTGCTTATCTCCTGGCTCTTTGAAATGGCTTTTAAAACAAAACTTACCTGCCCTTATGTTTGTCCTAATCGGGTACAAGCCAAGAATATCGCCTGGGATGATCATATCGCCAGGATCTTAAATCATTTTAAAGATGTTGGTTTACCATACAAAAAAAATGAAGTTGAACTTTCAATCACCTTACCAACCGGGGGCAAGGTACAACTCTTAGGTGTTGAGAATGCGGAAAGCTTAAGAGGAATATCAAACTGGGGAGCATTTGCCGGTGATGAAGTTGACGACTGGGAACTTGATATATGGCCGACAATCATCAGGCCCAACCTAATGA
The DNA here is from genome assembly GCA_043801155.1 of Candidatus Gottesmanbacteria bacterium. Lineage (GTDB taxonomy): Bacteria > Patescibacteriota > Microgenomatia > JAMCYU01 > JAMCYU01 > JAZDMI01. Next base: position 40,917 of record JAZDMI010000017.1, on the reverse strand, counting down.
CCAACAAAGCCCCGGCTATCATGGCGGGAACACCTAAAGGCTTTAGGTTACTTTACCAACTCGAACAATCGGGAATCTTTAAATGCTTTCACTTTAACAGTCATGATAATCCTACTCTTGACCGTTTGGAACTTGACGCAATGATTGATGAATATAAAAAGCTCGGTGAGGATTATTATTCTCAGGAGATATTAGCACAATATCGAAAACCAGTAGGTTTAGTATACAAGGAATGGGATTTTGAAAAACATTATCTTGACCTTGAGTATGATCCCAACCTACAACTTCATGTTACGATGGACTTTGGAGTTAATGATCCAACCTCATTAGTCTGGATCCAACCGCAGTATTCCGAAAGCAGAGTGATTGATTACTACGAAGCGACAGACGCGTCAATAGAACATTTTATCAGCGTTATCAATGCCAAGCCGTATAAGAGGCCTGATCTTTTTACCGGCGATCCGGCCGGTAAAGCCAGGTCATTAACTACCGGAACTTCACCGATTGAGATACTGGCTACCAAAGGGATTAATGTTAGAACTAAAGACGGCGTACAGATCCCTGATCAGATCAGACAAGCACATACTAAAATCCCCGGGCTATATGTCAGCAAAAAAGCAGAAGGATTTAAGGATTGCTTACTTAACTACCGCTATCCCGCCAAAAGTACCACCTTAATTAACCAGGACAATGAAGCACCCATTCATGATAAATGGAGCCATGGAATGAGGGCTTTTGAATACTGGGCTATCAATAGCGAGGGTGGTTTTATTTCCAGTGATGAAACTGATAAATGGAGGTATGGATCCGACTATCACGATATTAATAAAGGCCTAAAAGACAAATGGTCAATTAAATAACTATTGACTTCTTAACAGGTTTTGCTATAATTGTTTTTAGTCGAAGTGAATAACTGACGCCGAGTGGCGTTTTTTTATGGTTTAAACAGTCGAGTCAACTTTGCCAGTGAGGCTCGCATTTACAACTCAGGTTGTAATGCGGGCCTTTTTTTATAGGAGAAAATATATGAGTACATGGTTACAAAATGTCTTAGGTCGTGCGGTTGCAACAGCAGGTGAGAAATTTAACTTACCGGAAATGGGATGGTCTGAAAGAATAACCAATAACCCGGTAATCACCAAGCCATATGTTCAAAATCCCGGTGGCACTTATCAGACATTAATGAAGCCCTCGAATTATGTATCCCCATTAGCAAACATAGGAGGTTCTTATCCTATTGCCGGAGGCAGACCAGAGGTATTAGGAGCTAATACAGGCGGTGGTGGAGGCGGTGGCGCAGGAGATAATAATTACAATGTTCCTGCGTCTATACCGGGTAATCCGATTAACAATATTGATCAAGGTGTTAGTGATTATGGAAAACTAATTGAAGAAGACTATAACATCATCATGGGAGGGCTTTCCGGCCAGGAGCAAGGGATACGAAGCGAGGCTGGTATTTCCCAAGAGCAAATTGGTAATGAGTTTACGGGAACCATGTCTCAACTTGGACAAGAACAGGCGACTAATGTTTCCGGGGTGGAATCACAACTGGGAACAGCCGAAACCGGAGCCAAATCAGCCCTACAACAAGCCAGAGACTTATTCCGAGAAACCCAACAAAGTAACATAGCGCAACTTAGCGGGTTAGGAATATCCTCAAGCAGTGTCAGCGAAGCCTTAGCTGAAAGATTAGGAGTAGAAACAAACAGACGAATCTTTGGCATATCTAACTCGTTACAGGACATCCGACAAAATGCCACCAAAGAACTATCGCGAATTAATAACTATTTTCAGGAGAGGAAAACCAATCTTGAAAAGGCTAAGACACTTGAATTGTCCAAGATCCAACAAGGTTTAATAAACGGTATTAATCAAATAAATACAGCCAGAAACCAAGCAGCCACGGATAAAGCCCGGAGCCGGTTAGAATTAATTAGCAATGCCAAATCAAGCGTTGATTATATTAACCAGCAAACAGACGCATTTAAAAAGAGTTTAGATGATTGGAATAATCAGAAAACCAGCGTCTTAAAACCATTGGCGACTGATCCCCAGTACGCGGAAACAATCGCCACCAATATGCAAACCCTAAATACAAATTACGCGCCGACAGGTTATAAGTATGTACCGCAAATAAACGGTCAGGGGTATATAACCGGCTATACTTTGAAAAAGAAAGAAGACGCACAAGCTGGTACACCGGGAGCCATAGATTATTCAAATCCAAACGCCTGGCAATAAAACAGTAATAAAAATGACATGGCAAGCAATCCATTCCAATCCGCAAGAGATATTTTAAGAAGGCTAAAAGCCAGTGCAACCTCTTTTATACAGAAATATCCTACGCCGGCTTCTTTTGTCTCATCTAAGATACCGCGAGCAACACAACCGAGTGTAAGGAGTTTCGAGGCAGCCGTAAAGAACACACCGGTAATCCCGCTTGTCCCGCAGACATCATTACAAAACCTAAGCCGGATTCCATCCTATATAGGCCAGCAATTACAAAGAGTAAATTTACCGACCATGAATGTACCACCAGTAGTTAAAGCTGGTATTCCGATTACTCAATTACCAGAGCAGATAAACGCTATGGCTCAAAGTTATGGTAGAACACTGGCTAATCCAGGCCAAAACATGCTCGAGACAGGATTTAATGCCATGCCTTTTATCCCGGTAGCCGGAGTAATCCAGAAGTTCCAAAAAGGCGCACAGGCAGCTAAGATCTTAGGCAAAGAAAATGAGATTTTAGATGTATTACACCAGGTTAAAAACTATGATCGTTTTGCTCCTGATTTACAAATATCTGCAATTAACAATATTACCAAGACGGCTAATGACATAATCCCCGATATTATTAAATCAAAAGAGATGAAATATCTAGCCGTTAAAGATCCTAATACATGGTTAAGTACTGTTGGTAAGTTTATTGAAGATCGGCTTGTTGGTGCTAAAAACCCTAGGTTTGATTTAGGATTATCAACACAAACATTAGGCAAATTAGAACCGCAGGTTGTTAAATCATTCGTTGAGCAAGGGGTAGAGAAAACACCGATTAGGGGTTTGCTTTCAGAATCCCCAGCTCAAACATCATTTAGGAGAAAAGCCGGATTAGCAGTAAAAGATGTTTACCAAAAGGCCCAAGACTTTGTATCTCATTTTACCGATCCCAAAGGAGAATTTAATAATATACCACCCGAGAAAAAGGTTAATATTTTAGATTATCTAAGAACCCCTAACCGAGTGCTTGATAAGATTGGTTTAGGAGATGAAGCAAAACTGTTACGGAAAAATTATGATACTTACAAACTGGAATTACCTAAAGAGATTAACAAAATAACTGAATGGTCAAAAAGAGTTCCTAAAACCTCGAATAAAAGAATATTCCAGTGGCTTGATGGGGATAAAATAGATCTAAATTTAGAAGAATTAAAAGTAGCCGGTGAGATTAAAACCTACTTAAAAGACTGGGCTGAAAAACTTAACCTACCTAAAGACCGTCAAATCAGTGATTACATTACCCATCTATTCCCACGAGGTGCAGTTGAAAAGGAATTTGACCCGGAAGTGGCCAAACTTATTAATAGCAAGGTTGTTAAGAGTGTTTATGATCCTTTCTTACAGAAAAGAACTAACAAACCGGAATATCTTCAGGACACTTGGAAGTCTTTAGATGCCTATACAAAACGAGCCACCAGGAAGTTCTTTATGGACCCGGCCTTAGAGCGGGTGGCTGCTAAAGCTGAAAGCCTTCCCATGGAATCATACAATTATGTTAAGGGTAGGATTGCCAGAATTAATATGCAACCGACTGATATTGATACACTATTTGATAATTTAATTAAAATTACCCCGGTCGGTTATCGTTTAGGACAAAGACCATTAACGGTAGTCACACAAACAGCCAGACAACTAACCTCAACAGGGTTATTAGGTCTTAATCCCGGTACAGCCCTTCGTAACCTTGAGCAATCTACAAATACTTACGCCACAATTGGAGAGAAGAATTTTGGTATTGGTCTTATGAAATATATCCAGAATATGCCTAAATATATTTTAGGTAAAGATTCGGAACTAGATAAACTAGGCATATTTGGTAATGACATTATTCAAGACCGCAACCTTAGCGCTGTTAAAACTTTCTGGCAGAAAGTAAGCCCTGTTTTTTATTATATGTTCGATCAGGCTGAGAAGTTTAATCGGGCAATTGCTTTCTATGGAGGCAAGGCCCAGGGATTGGCTAAGGGATTAAGTGAAGAACAAGCAATAGCTCACGCTAAAGATGTAGTGGCTAAAACACAATTTCTTTATGATACCCTGGACACTCCGGCGGCTTTACAAAGCGATATTATGAAAACCGCTTTTCAGTTTGGGAAATATCCCCTGGCTCAAAGTGAGTTCCTGGCAGAAATGGTTAAAAACAAAAATATTGCCGGATCGGTTAGATGGGTTGCTTCCAACTTATTATTTATTGCTGCTGCTGGGAAGGTCTTAGGACTTGAGCCAAAAGATATGTTTCCTCAGTTCAGGTTTGGTACTCCACCAACCCTGCAGGCCGGACAAGGCGCCTTAGAGGTTGCCATGAGTTCACCTAACAAATATGGACAACCGGCAGACCCTGATCTTTTAAATAGAATTAAAGAAAATCCTAATCTTATAAAAGGACTTATAAATTACATACCCGGAGGCGGACAAATAACTAAATCCATTCAAGGAATACAGGCATATTCTCAAGGATCATCTCAGACCGCCACCGGCAGAGAAAGATTTAATATCGAGCAAAACGTCCCTAACTTAATTAAATCTGCTCTTTTTGGTCAATATGCAACCCCAGAGGGCAGAACTTATGTTGAGAACCTGGGCAAGTCTAATTCTCAAATTCTCTATGAGAACCTTAAGAAATTACCACCGGAACAAGCAGCCGCCAAAGTATCAGAAATGAAAACTAAAAATCCCTCCGGCTATAAATCATTTATTGATTACATGAATGACCGGACTTTAAAGATCACCAGTTATGAGAAGAATACCAGGAACTTAACGGTTAAAGACGGTGCCAGAGCGAAAAGCCTAGTCAAACAGTTTAATTCTAAAAAGACTGGTCAAGAAAAGGCTGATCTATACAAACGCTTAAAACAGTTAGGAGTTATTACTACCGAGATTGAAAGACAGTTAAATGCCGCCAGACAGGCAGGAGTTTTAAAATGAAAAACCAACTGACGCTTGAATTTACAGACGAACAGTTAGACTTATTTACAGATGCTTTACAAACAAAATATGGCGGAGGTAATTTAGATAAAATAGCTCGGCTAAGCCACCTTAAATTCTATTTATTGGGTGTTTTAGCAAACTTAGTGGGGCATGACAAAAAGGAGGTGGACAATGTTTAAACAAAATGTTATGGATCGAATCCATCAAATTAATCAAGACCAAAGAGAACGCCGACTTGATTATCTTAACCGATACGGTTCACAGGCGCTTAAGGAATACGAGGCCCGGATGAAAAATCAAGAAAATAAAACAGAAGAGGTTGAACTTTATTCTAAAAAAGAGTTTGAAAAACTAGTGGCTGAAAAAGAAGAGTTATTAGCAGCTAAAAACGAATGGCTACAAAATGGAGGTTAAACAATGAATCAGGATTTAGCAATGAAAATAATGCAGTTATGCAAAAATGGTTTTAAGTCAAAGAAGCCGGAGAACTACCTGAAGATTTACCAGATGCTTTCTTCTCTTTGGGTACAAGAATGGGAAAACCAATGGCATTCCCCGGAAGAAAAAGAACAAATATACAATCAGGTTCAAAACATGACACTTTAATTTAAGGAGGTGAATATGATAACAATCAGAAATATTTCAGCAGTGATTCCCAACGAATCAGGTATAAATATAGACCAAAAAAAGGCCAGAGATTCCGGGGTGGTTACAGTGGTTTTAGAAGGGGTTTCATATACCATAGGTCAAAATGCAACGCTAACTCTTCCGGACAGACTAGCAAATATGGCCATTGCTCAAAATTCTAATTTAGTATTAATTAATAGGAGTTAAAATTATGACAGGAATGGATCCAAGTTATTTATTTTCAAACAAATGTTCGGGTTGTGGAAAAGAAATTAAAACAGTGGCCATTGATCGAATGGGAACTTTACCGGTTGTTTATTGTAATGATGTTTGTAAATCAGATAAAGCTAAACGAGATAAAATTGTAAATAATCGGCAAACGGTAAGATTGACTGAATCAGGAACTTTTTAATTAGTTCTGAAAAAGCGGAAAAGGTATAGTTGTTTAGGTTTCCTCCTTTCCAACTGTCCGGCCCTTTTTTCAGATAGCTGTCATGTCCTTTTTTTTGACCGAGAAGGCCAAGAGCCGGGCAATTTTAGGGCTCTAGGGTTGTCTGGCTCTATAAGTGGGACCAGGCCAGCATAAGCCTGCTCCTTTCGTGTTATAATCCAGAGAGGCGTTTCGCAAGAAACGCTTTTTTGGTGGCTAATACCCATAGTGTATAAAAAGAACATAAAACACTAGCAAATTTAATAATAGCGCTTACGGCTATGGTAGAAGCTCGTGAGAAGCCCCAGGAAGGCTTGTTTTGGGGTCAAGGCTATAATTCGTGCTTGTCAGCCTTGTTTTTCTGTCTTATCTTCGATATTTGGGAATTTACACCGGAATTCTACGCTTGGAAAATCATTAAATATATGAACGATAACTTCGCCATTATGGACTGTTTTTTTAATGATGTCCATTCCGTTTTGAACTTTGGCCAGAGTTACTACTTTTTCAGGATCGATCATGCCGGGAATTATTGATTTAAGAGCCTGGAGAGCTTTTATATCGTTATAAAAACATTCGGAATCATATTGTTTAAACGAAGTCATGTCAATCGAACATAACGAAGGATAAGAATTATTTTTCATTTATTCCTCTGGACAATGTTTTTTAATTATCTTATCTATTAATTTTGATAAAGGTAATCTTTCTTTAACCGCCTGGATTTTTGCTCTCTTAACCATTTCCGGGTCAAGAAATAAATTTACCCTTTGGGTATCTTCTGTATTTTTCATATTAAGATTATAACAAATATTAACTTGTCTGTCAACTACTACTTGACAAGCAACAACTAATCTGGTATGCTTCTTTATGTTGAAGGTTGACGGGTAAAGACGAAGTTTTTATAATTAATAGGCCGTCTAGGAGAAGTTAACCTTCAACAGTGAAACTTCGTCAAACCTAGACGGTATTTTTTATGGAAAGTGAGGTGATACATTATGGCTAAACTAAGACGAGACGTAATTCTTGATGGTATTTTTTGGGACATATGCACAAACCAAGAACGCCAGATTGTTGACGAATTTTATAGCAAACGAATGAAAGGCCCGGCGGTTGCCTTTCAGCTAAGAAAAATCAGAGAATTTGTAGTTAAAACACTAAATACACAACCTAGACCAGAAATAATCGCTACATATACAAGCAATAAGCAACTACCCTTTTAATCAGCCTTGGCGGGGTAGACTTTTAAGGTCTAGCGCGGTAGATATTTTAAGGTTAAAGAAAGGATTTTATGAAGAAATATAAGGTATTTATAACCAATAGTGAGAAGCCAGATTTTGCTTTTTTTGCCAGAGATAAGGATGAGGCAAGCTGTAAGTTGGCTAACTTCCTCAACCAGGCAGATAAAGACAACTACTGGAACCCGGACAGCTTAATTAAGGATATAAAAGAGGAATAATGCAAAAACTCTTAACTAATTATGTTTCCGACTACCTGGGAAATATAACCACCAGAGGGATGAGGCAAGGTACGGCGGTAAGTTATCGCCTCTACCTTAAGAGGTTTACTGACTTTATGGGAAATATCCCCATTGAAAATTTAACCTTGCCTCGGATCATGGAATATCAAAATCACATTAACGGCAATGGTTACGCTGAAAGCACGAAGGCTTACCACTCAATTGTCCTTCGGGCCTTTTTTCAATATCTAAATAAAATCGGCTATTCTAAAATCCAGGCGGTGGCTATTGAATTTCCAAAATACAGAAAAAAAGAAGCGGAATATCTAACCCAGGAAGAAGTTAAGAGAATTTTAGAAGTTGCTAATCCCCGGAAGAATTCCAGTATTCGTGATCGGGCAATCCTAGAGTGTCTTGTCTCGACCGGGGTTCGTGTAGCAGAACTTACCCATTTAAAATTAAAGGATATTAATCTCTCAACTCGGGAAGTCAAAATTATTAATGGTAAGGAAGGAAAAGACCGGGTAACATTTTTAACCAACTCGGCCGTCCACTACTTGAGAGAATATCTTGAAAGACGGAAAAACGAACATAGCGAGTATTTATTCCACAGTGGGATTAGTGGTTCTTCAATTACCCCGCGGTCGGTTGAAAGACTGGTTGAAAAATATGGACAACTGGCTGGTCTTACCAAACATGTAAATCCCCATATGTTCAGGCATAGCCTCGGAACTTCATTATTAGCCAGAGGTGCTGATCTTCGCAGTGTCCAGGATATACTCGGCCATGCTAGCGTAGCGACAACCCAAATTTATACCCATACAACCAACAATTCTTTAAAAAAGGCTTTTGATAGCGCTAATTCTTCTTTTGCGGTTGGTACGGATGGGGCGCCAGTAAAGAATGAGTTTGTAGTCTTGGCCAAAAAAGACTATTATCACCTTGTAGGACAGATAAACAAAAACAGGGAATTATTAGTTAAGATTTGTCATCAATTAAAAATATGAGAGAAATTTTAGATGAATTTATTTTAGGCCCGGTGGGAATTGTCTTCATGCTTCTTTTTGAGCTTTTTATCTTACCGGCCATTATCTTTTCAAAATTGGTCAAGACCGATATTCCCACAAAAACGATTGAGAGTGGCCTGATGAAAGGGAAGGAAGGGATTGATCTCAAGATTTGCTTTATCCTATCTTGTGGGTTTTGGTTTTGCTTATGGGTTTTGTTTACCTTGCTATCAAGGGTAGAATAAAAAAAACGCCGGATCAAATTCCCAAATTTTCTACCCTTGTTCTATTCGCTTCAGCAACCGCTCGAGATTGAGCTTCATCCTCTGTTACTGTTCTCGCTGGAACATGAACCGAAAATTGAATTCTACTTATCTCGATATTTTCTTTTATATTTTCTTTCGAGACTTTACCTCCTCCACCAATTCCTATAACCTGGACAATTCCTGCTTTAACTTCTCCTCCGGCTTCTGTACTTGAAGTATCTGTCGTGGTTACTGCAACATCAAAACTAACATCTCCATTGCTTCCTACCTGGTAGGCTTTACTGGTAGTTCCTCTTGCCTTTGTTATCCCATTGTCTATATCAAGAAGAACCTGGGTAATAAATTCATCAAGTTTCATTTTTAATCTCTCCTGGTTCCTTTATGCGCTTTTGGAAGGAGAAAGTCAAATTGGGGGTGTTTGATACAGTTAGATACCCCATTTGGTTGTTGACAGACTTGAGATTTTTGATATAATTGCTTCAAATGCTAACAGTAGATGAGGTTGCAGAAAAATTAGAAGTCAGTCGCAACACGGTTGTTTCTTTCATTAAGAAAGGACAACTCGGAGCCCTTAAGATTGGTGGACAATACAAAATCGGAGAAGAAAATCTTAGAACCTATATTTCTAACGCAACTATCCCAACGATGAAACCGGATAATAGCTAAAAAGAGAATTTCCCCGGATCGCTTCCGGGTTTAGCACCAAAAACGAGGAGGATTGAATCCAACCTCGCAACCAAAAGGCGTATTTTTTACGCTCAAGGAGGCGAGGTTTTTTGGTGGCTTTTCGGGCTTTCTCAAGACCGAAAGAAAGGAAACATGTTCACAAAAGTTGGCGACATACAAACAGATTTAACTAGACAAATTCAGGGGAAACCCACCGAACCCTGGGTCTGCCCGGAATGTAAGGCAACCTCAACTCAATTTTCCGTTTTGCTAATCCCCACAAATAGAGGTGAGTTCTTCCCGCGGTGGATCCCACAAATTAAAGAAAGTTGTGCAAACTGCGGCCGTTACCGTCGTTTTGCTCCTCAATCTCCTATTTTGATCCAGAGGTTTAACGACCGGCTCCGTGCAATTATTCTTCCGGCAACTGGTAGAGACTTTTTCGGAGAGGAGAAAAAATGACAGGTTGGGTTAAACTCTACCGGAAATTAAACGAGTCATCTTTTAAAACTCATCCGCTAGTAGTCGCCTTGTTTGTACATCTTCTTTTGAACGCCAACCATCAAGATAAAGAAATTTTTTGGAATGGACAGAAAATCACAATTAAAAAGGGACAACTAATAACCAGCAGGAAAAACCTATCACTAAAAACTGGAATTTCAGAAAGGGCCATCAGAACGACCAGCGAAATCTTAATATCGACCAGCACAATAGCAATCAAAACGACCAACAGATTTAGTCTTATTTCAATCCTAAATTGGAGTAAATATCAAGATAAAACGACCAACGAAACGACCAACGAAACGACCAGCAGACCTTTAAAAAACGACCAGCAAAGCGACCACAAACAAGAAGATAAGAATGATAAGAAATTAAAACCATGCTCTTATCACCAGTTATGGACTATTGCTCAAGAACTGGAAGTACCGCTTGAAACGGTTGTCTTAAAACACAATGTCATCCTCGACAAGATAGCCGCCGGGGAATACAAATACAAAACGGTTTACTTTACACTTCGCAACTGGCTCCGTGGTGATATTGAAAAAGGCTTCCTCTCAAAAGTGGATGATATAGGCAAACTGCAACTGCAAGCTCAATCTCCTGAAAACCGGGCCAAGGTTGATGAGGCCCTAAAGATTTTGGGAGGCAAACAATGAATGACACTTTAAAAATGGCCGAGTGGTATTTAAAAATTGGTTGGTCTTTACTCCCTATTATCCCGGAAACTAAAAAGCCACCAATTGAATGGATGGAGTTTCAAGAACACCAACCAACAATTGAAAAGGTAAAAGAATGGTTAAACAAGGGATGGTTTTTAGCGGTTGTTACTGGTGATATATCGGGAATACTGGTAGTTGATGACGATAGGCCAAAGCACGGCCTGCCCGAGTGGGGTTTTGCCAGTTCCGTTTGTTCGAAAAGTGAAAACAACGGCCGGCACTATTTTTTCAAATATGATCGTGAATTACATTCTCACAGCAATCAAGAAATACGGATAGATTTAAAAGGCTGGCACTCTTACGCTTTGTTACCGTCGTTTAATAACCGTGAATGGATTAACAAACCATCATCTGAAAACTTAGCAAAACTTACTCCGCTTTCTGATGACATTGTTCGACTGATAAATTCCGACACCAAGACAGAAAACGGAGAAAGAAAACCAATTATCCCTTCGGATTTTATCGCTATTTCGGAGGGAGCCAGGAACGACTCACTTCACCGGATCGCTTGCTCACTGTTTACTAAATTCCCGGAAGATACAACCATACAAATTTTATTAGGAATTAATCAAACTTATTCTCCACCTCTTACTAAAGAAGAATTTGAATACCAAGTCTCACGGGCTAAAGATTTTATTTTGAATAATAAGCCAGAGGTAAAAAACCTAACACCAAAGACAATGGCAGAAATAGGCAAACGGAGAATTGAGGAAAGAAAACTGGAAAAACTTGCTCCTAAAACTGGTTACCCGGAACTAGACTTATTAATCAAGGGTTTTATTCCCAAACATATTTACACCCTAACTGGTGAAACCAATATCGGTAAGACGGCCATTGCCTGTAATTTTGTAGAGGCCTTAAGAAGACAAGACAAACGGGTTTTATACCTAGCTCTTGAACCCGATACTGGCTTTGTGGATTACATGGCTTCGGTAAGAACCGGTTTAAAGTTTGAAGAACTTATGGATCAGGACATTGCTTTTTCTGACCCAAACATTTCGGTTTTTACTGACGAACTGGAAACAATTGACGAACTAAAAAAGGTAATCGAAACGGCAAACAATAGATACGATTTAATTGTCATTGACCATATCGGTTATTTTGTTACTGACAAAAAGAACTGGATCCAAGAGCAGTCAAATTTAATTAAGCAATTGGCTAAATTTTCCAATCGCTCCGGGGTTGCCATTCTCATCATTGCTCACTTAAGGAAACCAGAGAGGGGTAGAAAAGACTATACACCGACAATTGATGACATCTCCGGATCAGCCGCTTTTAAGCAAGACAGTGATGAGGTTTTAATTGTGGTTAGAGCCAAAGACGCTCTTGATCCCTATAACCTCGCCTATGGTAATACCGGTTATTTATACGTTGCTAAAACTAAAACCAGTGGCGGTAATGGGGTGGTCAATTTAATTTTTGAAGAAAAATCAGCAGTAATTAGAACACCAAGTTTAATAAAAAGAATATGACATATACGCTTGAAGAGCTTATCGGAAAACCATTAAAACCACAACCGGAATATAAATCCGATTGTGTGTATTTCAGTCGAACACGGCACGGTTCTGCATTTTGTAGTTTAGGAAATAACAAAAAAATTATCGGTAGAACACGTAGGGGAATTCCTTATGAAAGCTATACTGCTCGATGTATGGATTGCAACAAAAATAATTTATTAAATATTTAAAAGGGTTGGTTGGGGGTAAGGTCTTGCCATTTCACAATTCCTTATCCCCGCTAACCCAGGAAAGGAAAACATGACTAATCAAGATATGCTTTTTGAAGACATAAAATTCCAAAAATTAATGGACAAAATAAGCGATTTTAGAGACTTACTGGCGGCCTTTTCAAAAATTAACAAAATCCAAGTTAGGGATATTGCCAGACTAACAAAAGAAAACGAAAAATTAAAGGAATTGTTAAAGAAGAAAAAATGATTGATGACATAACGCCAGAACTGGAACAGAAAATGAGAATACTTGCCAATTTTATGATTGACAAAGTTCTGGCTATGGAAAAGAAAAACTTGACACCAACTAATAAAGATCTTAATCTGGAATTAGACCAAAATAATAAATATGGAACACACACAAATTAATCCATTAAATGCCGTTTCCGTTTCTCGAGTTTCGTCAAAAAAACAGGGGATGGAAGGCGATAGTCCGGAAGATCAAAGCGAACAAATAGCTCGTTTTACTTCTGCTAACAATATTATTATTAAAAAAACATTCACTTATACTGAATCAGCTTCTCATGTTATACAACCGTTACAGGAAGCGGTTGATTACTGCAAGGATCCCAAAAATGACATTCAACTTTTTATTGTTAAAAGCATTGATCGTTTTACCAGAGGCGGTTCATTTGCCTATACCTCTTTAAAATCACAACTAATTCGTTACGGTGTTAAGCTAGTTGATTTATATGGCATAGTCGGTTCTCAAGATGTTAACACTCTGGATCATTTAAATATTAAATACGATTGGTCAGTTTATTCTCCAACTTTTAAAAGCGAAATACTGGAAGCCGAACGGGCCAAAGATGAAGTAAGAGATATTTTAACAAGAATGATAGGCGCAGAAATAAGATATACCCGCCTTGGCTATTGGGTTGGTTCAGTGCCAATGGGCTATCAGGAGAAGAAGATTGACACCGAACATGGCAAGCGCTTTGTCTTAGATCCACATCCGATAGAAGGCTCATGGATTATAAAGATGTTTGAATTAGCATCACTAGGAACCTTAAGCAAGCAAGAGATAGTTGACGAATTAAATAGGTTAGGATTTAAAACCAGAACTCTTAAGGTTCACGATCACCAGGATAGAGATAAGGTTATCGGTTTAAAACAAGGACACCCGCTAACGATCAGACAACTTGACCGCTATTTACAAAATCCTATCTATGCTGGAATTAATTGTGGTAAGTGGGTCAAGACCCCGATTAAATGTAAATTCCCAGGCCTAGTAACTATTTCACTTTTTAACAAAGCCAATGGTGGGAAGATTTTTATATCAGAGGAAACAGACGCGATCAGAATTTACAAAGGCCATGTCCCTATGTGGCAATTAAAAAAAGACAAAAGCAATCCTAATTATCCCTATCGCCGGTTTGTTCTATGTCCTGTTTGCCACCGGGCATTTCTAGGCAGTGCGTCAAGAGGTAAGTCAGGAGAATTATTTCCGGCTTATCACTGCGGTGGTATGAGAAGCCCTAGAGATCACAAATACTTTAGAGTGCCCGTTCAAAAACTTGAGCAAACGATTGAAAATTTTGTGAAGAAATTAAAATTTTCCGATGCGTTTAAAAAGAAGTTTAAGGAGATTGTCATTGAGGAGTGGGAAAAACGAGAAACAAACGCCGGCAACGATACAGTTACCTATAACCAGAGACTAATCAATATTGAAAATGAGATAACAGCGCTTAAAGATAAAATTAAACTCTTAAGCACTCCTGATGTGATTTCAATGTTTGAGGATGATATAGGCAAATTGAAAATGGAGAAGATAGACCTAATCCAGAAACGGGATAATAAAGAGGATGAACAAGTAAGCGCAGAGAGGATTATTAATAATATCCTTTACTTTATGGAACACCTTGAAGAATTGATACTTAGTGGCGATGATAAGCTCCAAAATGCTGATATGTTCGGTCTAGTATTCACTGAACTACCAACCTATCAAGACCTAATAGATGGAACACCTAAATTAGAGGCTATCTTCAAGCTAAACGAGGCATATAACACCTCTGAAAACCAGTTAGCGCTCCCGGCGTGACTCGAACACGCAACCTAATCGTTAGAACCGACTTGCTCTATCCAATTGAGCTACGGGAGCTAATTTGAGCGGGTGAAGGGAATCGAACCCTCTACCTTCTCCTTGGCAAGGAGACATTCTACCGGTGAACCACACCCGCACTTCAGCCATTTCATGGCTTCAGTGTAAACACTTAAAAACAAAATACTTTACACTGTAAATTTTTCTGTCGGGGAGACAGGAGTCGCACCTGCCACCTCACGGTCCCAAACCGTGCGTTCTACTGATGAACTACTCCCCGAAATTTACAGTGCTCCCGACCTGTCCGCCAAAGCTTTAGCGTCGGCGGATGAACTAGTCTCCGCGATGTGTTTACACCGTAAAACCGAAAAGTTTTACGGTGCCGAAGGAGGGAATCGAACCCTCACAATCGATTTGACGATTACAAGATTTTAAGTCTTGCGTGTCTACCGTTCCACCACTTCGGCTTGCTTACACTGAAAAATCGTTTGATTTTTTAGTGCTTCGGGGCTAGGATTCGAACCTAGAATTCACAGCTCCAAAGGCTGTTGTCCTACCGTTAGACGACCCCGAAATTATGTTTTAGAGCGGGTGACCGGATTTGAACCGGTGACCTTCTCCTTGGAAGGGAGACATTCTACCGCTGAACTACACCCGCACTGTAAAATTAAGAAACGATTTTACAGTGTAAACATTTTCTTCAATTAATAAAAGGTGTTCACACCGTAAAACCGAAAAGTTTTACGGTGCTGAGGACAGGAATCGAACCTGTATCTCAAGTTTTTCAGACTCGCGCCGTGACCGCCTTGGCTACCTCAGCTAATGGAACAAAACCTAACGGTTTTTCTCCAACCCTTTGCAAAATTTATAAATTATTATAACAGTTTATCTTAAAATTGGCGAAAGTGTTTACACTGAAAAATCGATTAAATTTTTCAGTGGGCACTAAGGGACTCGAACCCCTGACACCTGCGATGTAAACGCAGTGCTCTACCACTGAGCTAAGTGCCCTGTAAATTTTAAACGAATTTACAGGGTAAACCCTTGTTAGCTATTCAAGTGTTTACACTATAAAACAGTCAATGTTTTACGGTGCGGACGAGAGGACTTGAACCTCCACTCCTTTTTAAAGGGAACAGGCTCCTCAAGCCTGCCTGTCTACCAATTTCAGCACGTCCGCAATTTTATGTATTTATACGATAGAATCGATAAATATTTAAGTGTTTACACTGTAAAATCGTTAAATTTTACAGTGCAGGTGAGAGGAGTTGAACACTAAAAAATTTTCAATTTTTCAGTGTAAACCTCCAACTATTATTTTGTGCCGAAGATGAGATTTGAACTCACACCTCTTTTAGAGACACGGCCCTGAACCGTGCGCGTCTACCATTTCGCCACTTCGGCTTTAATAACTTAATAAATTATAGCAGATAAGAGGTTATTTGCAATATAATTTGATACAATGTAACAGTGAAAAGGATAATTTTTTTGGTATTTGGATTTATCTTTTTATCGCGAATTCTGCTGCTAAGCAACTCTCCGGCTTTTTTCGACAGCCCGGAATATATAAGACTTTTTAATAATCCTAGCCTTTTGGAAGCCTTAAGAAACGTTCATTACCCAATTCACCCTCTATATATAATTATTTATTGGATTTTTAATCAATTACCAATATCAACTACATTATACAAAGCCGAGTTTCTGAATGGATTTATTGGTTTAGGTTGCAGTTTTATAATTTATTTGATTGCTAAAGAATTTTTAAATGAAAAAAGGGCTCTGACGTTAACAGTTTTTGCATCATTTACTCCATATTTTTGGCTTAGCCAGATTAATGTTCAAAATGAACCTTTATCAGAATTTTGTGTATTATTATCATTCTACTTTTTAATCATTTTTTCTAAATTAAAAAAAAGAGTTTATTTTATTGTCTCCTCGATATTTTTTGGATTATCACTGTTAGTCACTACAGCAAATCTGCTGTATCTGATTTTAATTTTTGGCTGGTTAATTATCAGATATAAAATACTCGCGTCTTTTAAACTAATGGCTATTTATCTTATCCCTGTTTGTCTATCGGTAATATTATATACACCAATTTTAATATTGCGGCATATTCCTTTGGTAAATATTCTTGACGTACTATCAGGATCAATAAGTTTATTAGCTAAATTACAAATTGAAGGATATTTATTTTTTTTACGCGGGATCCGTAATTTAATAGTCGTATATTTTAACTATCTAACAATTCCCTTAGGAATTATCATTGGGATTTTAGCTTTAAAAAATATCAATTTTAAACGACCAATTTTGCTTATCCTTTTTTGGTTTATTACCTTTTTTTTGTTTAGTAACGTTTGGCAGGTATGGATGTTTGGCCGCTTATCAATAATTCTTACATTAATACCACTCTATTACCTAGTTAAAATTAGAAATTATATAATCTTATATACTCTTTTTATTTTGCTGATAATTTCTTCATCATTCTTGGTTTTGCCTTATCATTTTCAAAAAATTCCTAATTTATTGGAAAAAGATTTTCTACTAACAAAAAATGATAATTCATTGTTAATAGTTAGTAATTTTGAGGAACCATTCTTGTGTGATTCATTTAATTGCTTAATTCTTAATTCGCCAATAACTAATCTAAAAAAGATTAATAGCCAAATTAATCAATCATTATCTTCTGGTAAAATAGTTTATATAACCTCTCAGGCAATTAGCGCACCTTATAATCTATATGATGGATTAAAATATCAAATATTATCAGAAAGAAAATCTTATCCGCAAACTGACGGACAAAAATTGACTAAGCAATATCGCTTAAATATAAGCAAATATTGGTCTGATTTAAATTTAAAAATATATACTCTTGAATTTTTATAAGATATTAACTACTATTGTTCTAATATGGAATTTTTAAATTTAAGGAATAAAAAGAACTTAATTGAAGGGGTAATTCTTTATAAACTTAATGTCCATCGTGATCCTAGGGGCATTTTAGTTGAAACAATAAGGAATGATTGGTTAGATGTATTAAATATTAATTTACCTTTTGCTCAATCTTATTATTCAATAACTCCTAGTGGAACAGCCAGGGATGAAGAACTGTGGCATGTACATCCAACTAAGCAGGTGGATAGATTTGTAGTTATAAAAGGTAATGCAGTTTTCGCTGTTTATGATTGGCGCGATAATTCAAAAACGAAAAATGTGTTAAATCTATTTATGATGGGGGAAGGGAATGGCGATAATGATCAATTTCTTCTGATTATTCCCAAAAATGTACTTCACGGATTTTGTGCAATTGGTGAAAGTCCATGTTATTTGATCAATTATCCAACAGCGTTATATGATAAGTCAGAAGAGGGAAGAGTCTCTCATAATGAAGTGAATATCCGACTAGATGATAGTTCACCATTTTCCTGGAAAACAATCAGAGATTATTTTAAAAAGTCATGATATCTTCGTCGGCAATTTTGTGAGATAAGCCAACAATTTGTCCTGGGAATTTGGCTGATTTTCCCCATATTCTAGCTTCTTTTACATCTATATTATTAGAAATTTTTTTAATTACATCGCCGACTGCTTGACCAGTTTTTAATATTAATGGCTCGTTTTTGTCAATATCTCCACTGGAATTCCTTAAATAAATTCTTATTAAACCTAATTTTTGCCAGATTGCTTCTTTAAGTTCATCTATACCTGTTTTTTTAAGTCCAGAGATATAAATAAAATTATCATTTTTTTCAAGTGGTAAGGAAGAAACAAGATCGGTTTTATTTACTATCACGATAGCTGGTGCATAAACCCTATTACCTAAAAAAGCATCAATTAATTGATCTATGCCTAAATTTTCCTTTACTATTATCTCGGCATTAATAATTCTAAATTCTTCGGCTAGTTCACGAGCCAGTGGAGAATTGGTTTGAATTCCTCCTTTTAATTTCTTTTTAATTATTACTTTTGGAGGTATAGAATTTATACGAACATTGGCCTGATAAAGTTCATCTTTAATCATTTTAAACTGGTTTTGCTTATCAGCTTCAATCACAAGGAGTAAGAGATTAGCCGAACGACAAACTGATAAAATTTCCTTACCACGACCCTTACCTTTGGCTGCACCACCGACTAATCCAGGTAAATCCAAAATCTGAATCTTGGCCCCTTTATATTCCATCATTCCTGGAATAACAGTTAGGGTAGTAAAAGCAAAAGGAGCTACTCGTGATTCGGCCGAGGTTAAATCATTAAGTACAGTTGACTTACCAACAGAAGGAAAACCAACCAATACCACCGTGGCATCACCTTGTTTAGCAACAGCAAAAGGTAAACCTCCACCGGTTTTTTTACTTGATTTTTCTAATAACTCGTCTTCTAGTCTAGCTATTCTAGCCCTAAGTTTGCCGATATGATGCTCTGTCCCTTTATGATAAGGTGTTTCTCTAATCTCCTTTTCAATTTGGGTAATTCTGTCTTGAATTTCCATATCTCTCATTATATCATTGACATTATCAATATTAATTTATTAAATAACTTATAAAGATGCCTAAACATCAAGAATACTATCAAAGAATGATTGATCAGAATATGGATATATTCGCCAGGTTTCAAGATATCCATGACAACTATGTTCTTGAGCCAAAAAAATGGCAAGCAAATTATAATGAAATTGGTGACCAGGTTATTAATATTATTAGGGATTGGGAAAGAAAACTCTGCCGGGATAGTGAACGAGGACAATTTAGTAAATTTTCAGCTAATCTAGCCGAGAAATTCTGGGAGTTAGTTAGAAAGGATTTCCCTAAAATAGATTTTGTGGGAGTAAAATAACAAGTTTTTTGTAGATTTATTTTTCCGCAGATTTTCCAAAACCAAGTGTCATATTATTATGTCCATCTTGATGGTCGCGTATTCTTTGACTAATTTCATACACATCCACACCTAATATACTAAGTCTGGCAAGTAATCTTCCGAATTCTTTTCCTTGAGCATACTGAAGATCCGCTATGATTTAGGTAATTTCGTCTGAATCATTTAATTTTTCTTTATCGGTCATATTCTTGAGTGTAAAACTTTTTGATACCTTAAAATTATTATTTATGTTTTTACAGTTAGATCACGAATAGAAAAAAATTGGACAATCTTAAAAAAAGGTCCTAGATCTTTTCGTAATGAGATAACTTTATCCTTGGCTGCTACCTCATTAAGAGAATTAAATCTTTCATTTAACTTAAATAGACTTCTCATTTCGTAATAAGAAAAAACACTAAAGCTATTAAAAAATTGATTTACGATACTAATTTTGGTAGGAGTTTGAGTTTCCGCATTGACAGAAGTTATATTTGGAGCAATTTCCTTCATGAGGCGATTATATTAACTCAACAACTATAAGTCAATATTATTTTATTGTGAGCGGCCAGGGGCTCGTTTATACTGAGCTTATCGAAGTAAACCCTGAACCTTCCCGATTAAATCGGGATGCTCTACCATCGTGTGAGTCCGGAGCGAATCGAACGCTCAACCTACTCCTTAAGAGGGAGTTGCTCTGCCAATTGAGCTACGGACCCCTGTAAATTTTCAAACGAATTTACAGGGTAAACCTGTAAACTGTTTACGATTTTACAGTGTAAACTTAATTAATTTTAAACGAATTTACAGGGCAAGCCCAGAAAATTATTTTACCGGACTAATTCCTTAAATTTCTGTTTTTCTATAAGCCTTAATTTATTATCTCTTTTCCAGTTTTTAATATTACTTTCTCTTTTAGCTGCATTAACCTGATTGTTATAAATTTCAAAATACTTTAATATTACCGGCCTTTTGGCCCTAAGGGACTTTGCACCTTTAATATTATTGTTATTATGTTCAGTTATTCTTCTTTTAATATCTGTTGTTATTCCTGTATACAGAGATCCGTCTTTTGCTTTGACAATATAAACATACCATTTCATTAGTATTTAAACTAAAATTATTATGCTTTTATGTGTTTACACTGTAAAACCGCCTAAGTTTTACAGTGCGCGCCCAGAGGGACTTGAACCCCCAACCTCGTGGTCCGAAGCCACGCGCTCTATCCATTGAGCCATGGGCGCAAGGTAAAATGATTATATCAGAAAGCGATTAAGGGTAAAAGTAATTGAGCTTGAAAGAAGAGAGCACTATTTTATCTATTACATTTTGGATATGTTCGTTTATAGGAAAAAAGTATTATTTAAGAAGGCTCCCTTGATACAAAGGACTTAAGATAACCTGCTTCCAGGCGTTAAGAGCATTTTGTGAGGTGTCAACAGCGTAGTTATCGATATTCCGGTCATCGTGGCTGTTAAACCAGGCAACCGCTACTACTTTGGGGAACTCCTCCGGGATGGTCGTTAGAAATCCCTTGGTAATCCAGTTGGCTTTGACCATCGGGTCATTGGGATTCTCTGCCGCTCCCACCTCATAGAAAATCAGCGGACGGGTGGAAAAACTCGTCAACAACTGGTAACTTGGCTGAAATTCATCCTTAAGAGAACGCCACTGATTCCTGGAATTAGCATAGCCGTCCAGGGCGATCCAGTCAACATAGTCGTCTCCTGGATATACCTGCTTTAAAACATCAAGGTGACTGTTAATCTTGCTCGCCTCAAGAACACTTTGGCAATAAACAAACTGGACGTTGGTTGCTCCGTTACTCCTAAAAATATCGACAATGTGTTTCCAGGCAGTTACAAAATCTGCCGGATTGGTATTTCCGTTTACTGAATATCCCCAAGGATACCAGTTGCCGTTCATTTCCGCCAGTACACGGACAAGAAATGGGTAATGATAGGCCGCTGCTGCGGTAGCCACCTGTTGGATATAGGTATCATGTTTTCCCGAGGCAATGGCCTTCCAGGAAAAATCCGGTTGATTCTTATTAAGAGCAGGTCCTTTTGAAGCATCCCAATTTAATCCTGGCATAATTCCTCTTGTCCGGAACTGATCCAGGAGACGAGGATCAAATTGCTGATAGGCACCGGTGTTGACGTTCTGCCATTTGACGGAAAACCAAGCAAAGGCAGGTTTCTTCCCCACCTCTTCAGTATACTGGTCGACAGCTGTTCCGTGACTGAAAGGATCTATGGCTGGTTGATAGATGCCTAAGGCTATACTTTCCCCACTTTTCCCAAAATCCTCAACCAATTGATTGTAGTTAAAGATGCTGGTAAAGGTGGAAAGGAGCTGGCGAAGATCGAAAATCGTTATTGACGCGAGGACCGGCTTAGTCAAAAAAAACAATAGGATTAAAAAAATAAAAAATATCTTTTTCATTTTTCAGCTCCGGGTCGTTGATAGTTCCAGAATTTCGGTGCATTTTCTATTTTTCCGACGTAATTTAAGGATGGATCAATTATAATAACACCTATGTTAACCGCCTCCCATCTCACCCAGGCATGACCACCAAGATTAGGTAAATAATTACGGTCAATCGAGACATTACCTTTTAAAATTCCTTGTTTAGTTAACCTTTCAATGAGATAACCTGCCAGTAAAGCTCGGTGACGACAAACACCAACGCCAGCTTTTATAAAATCATTTATTGGCACCTTTGTATCTGGTCCATGTTTATTTGTAAAAGAAGCTACCAAATTATTAACTTGGGTTTCCACATCGACCGGATTTTTATTACCACCCAAAGCTTCTTTCACCGTATTGTAAACATTTTCAAAAACACTTTTATTATTTTGTTTAAGTTCCCAACTTTGTTTAAGTTTCACATATACGTCATTTAGTTCCTGAGGATATTTTTGATCATCAACCACAATTGCTTCGCGTTCTCCGCTTCCTAGATAAACACCACCGTTGATAGACGTATCGCGGGCAATAATGGGACGTTCTGCAAATTTACCAATTTTTTCTATTCCATATGGTTCTTCGAATAATAAATCACCTTTTAATCTCTCTTTCACTCGTTGTGTACCAGACCAGTCTCCTTCAGGCGGTATTAAATCCATATATTTTATTTTAGCAGAATAAAATAGGGTATACAATTCAATATTTATCCGCTACATGATATAATCATACTTAATATTGACATGGCCAAGCCATGTCTTTTTCAATATGGATATTCGAAATGTGGCCATCATTGCTCATGTTGATCATGGCAAAACTACCTTGGTAGATGCCATGCTCAAACAAACCCATACTTTTCGGGAAAACCAAAAAGAGATGGGAGAAATCCTTATTCTTGATTCAAATGATTTGGAAAAAGAAAAGGGGATTACAATTCTGTCTAAAAATACATCGGTTGTGTATAATCCTTCGACAGGCTCAGGGTCTACGATTAAAATTAATATTATTGATACTCCTGGACATGCTGATTTTGGTGGTGAGGTTGAACGTGTTTTAAACATGGCTTCGGGTGCAATCCTTTTGGTCGATGCGGTTGAAGGACCACTTCCGCAAACAAAATTTGTTCTTAAAAAAGCTCTCGAACAAAAGCTAAAAATTATCTTGGTTATTAATAAAATAGATAAAAAAGACGCCAGACCGCAAGAGGTTATTAAAGAAGTCGAAAATTTATTTATGGAACTGGCGGAACACGAAAGCGCTTTTGATTTTATTACTCTGTATGCCGTTGGACGGGATGGTAAGGCTTTTTATGAATTGCCAAACCATTATCTACCGGAAACAGAAGGAAACTTAGGACCACTTTTTGAAACTATATTAAAAGTCATTCCCAATAGCTCTAAATACGATGAAAAACCATTTCAGATGCTAGTTTCGACTTTGGACTTTGATAATTATGTAGGTAAACTTTGTATCGGTAAAATTAGCCAGGGAAAGCTTAAAATTGGTAACTTAGTGGCCTTAACACAGGATAATAAGATTACGGGAACTTATCGAGTCCAAAAACTTTATACCAGTGTAGGCTTAGAACGGATTGAAGCTCAAGAAGTAAATTCCGGTGATATTATTGCTATAGCCGGCATCCCGGAGCTTACCATCGGCCAAACAATCACTGACCCAGCGTATCCTAAAAGTCTCCCTACTATCAAAGTTGAAGAACCAATTATTAAGATTAGTATCGGACCAAACACCTCCCCCTTATCGGGTAGAGACGGTAAATTTTGTACCTCAAGGCAAATTAAAGAAAGACTATTAAAAGAAAAGGAAACAAATCTCGGTTTAAAAATCGAGGAAGATCCTCATGGTGCAAATTTCATCGTTGCCGGTAGGGGAGAATTGCATTTGGCAATTCTTATCGAAACAATGAGAAGAGAAGGTTTTGAAATGCAGATTAGTAAACCGCAGGTTATTATAAAAAATATTGACAATCAAACGCATGAACCGTATGAGGAAGTGACGATTGATATAAGTAAAGACTTTTTAGGATTGTTAACCGAAGAAATGGCTAGGAGAAAAGCTGAAATAATTGATATGACAACCAAAAAAGCCGATGAAATAAGAGTCGTATATAAAGTTTCTAGCCAAAATTTAATCGGAATTCGGACAAGTCTTTTGACTAAAACTCGAGGCACAGCCATTATCAGTACTTATCTTTTAGGTTATTTTATCCAGGGCCCGCGAATGGATATTGTCAGAAATGGAGCCTTAATTGCCTCTCAGTCGGGAAAATCATTATCCTACGGGTTAGCTAATGCTCAAGAAAGAGGAATACTTTTTATCGGCCCAGACGAAGATATTTATGAAGGTATGGTTGTCGGCATCACTAATCGTGATCAGGATATTGAAGTTAATGTTTGCAAAGCTAAAAAACAAACAAATGTTAGGTCTGAAAATGCCGATATTGCTGTCATATTAACACCACCGCAAAGATTAGATCTTGAAAAGGCATTAGACTTTGTCGGTGAAGATGAATATTTAGAAGTAACACCTAAAAATATACGAATTAGAAAAATCTATCTATCAGTCGTAGAACGTCGTGTTAAAAACCGAAAAGCATCGCACGACATAATAACTTAGTTAATAATTAAAAGCTATCTCCATGGCCTGGATAAAATGTATAATTACGTTGTATTTTTTGTAACCTTTTTATTGATTTAGTTAAATCATCTTTTGAACTATAGGAAAAATCAGTCCGACCGACACCATCGGCAAAAAGAGTATCACCGGTAAACACAATTTTATTTCCAATCAGGCTAATACCACCAGGAGTATGTCCGGGAGTCTCCAAAACACGAAGTGATTCACTTCCAAAGTTAATCAAATCTCCTTCTTTTATAAACTGATCCGGCAAAATTACTGGATCAACCTTAATTCCTAAAAAATGGTGAGCAGATGATTTTGCCTGCTTTATTAAAAATAAATCTTTTTCATTGATTAGAAAAGGTATATTTAACGATAATTTAAGTTCAGTCGTTCCCAGAACATGATCAAAATGACCGTGGGTAGCAATAATGGTTTTGGGGTGTAATTTTAAATCCTGTAGCCTATTTAGGATAAATTGAGCGTCATCTCCGGGATCAATTACAACCGCTTCACGATTAATATCGTCAAAACATAAGTAGCAATTGGTGGCTAGTTGGCCAACAACTAATTTTTCTATTTTCATACGAATAAGGACTCCCTTTATTATACTAATTCTAAATAGGTTATTATATCAACATATATTTTGTTTAACTTGACAAGAAAATTCAAATTAGGTAACTTAGTGTAAAATGAGAAAGCTTATTTTTATTGGTGTTTGGTTTATTGGATCTTGTCTGACTTTAATTTTATCATTAACACTCCTTTATTTGGTTGATAATGTTGAGACTAAAAAAATATACTTAAGCAGTCAATCAAATAAA
Organism: Candidatus Gottesmanbacteria bacterium; assembly: GCA_043801155.1. Taxonomy (GTDB): domain Bacteria; phylum Patescibacteriota; class Microgenomatia; order JAMCYU01; family JAMCYU01; genus JAZDMI01. The sequence goes on along the minus strand of JAZDMI010000017.1, from coordinate 15,489 downwards.
ATTATATCTGATAGCCAATATCAGTTTTATGCAGCCTTACCCCAAGTCCTGGGAACCTTTTCTACTTCGGTGGAAGCGGCCGATGCCAGACCCGAGTTAATTCGTCAATATCTAAACAAGTATAAATCTCCTTTAATTCCTTATTCTGATTTGATTGTCAACTTATCAGACCAATATAGTTTAGATTTTAGACTAATAGTTTCGATTGCTCAATGCGAATCTAATTTATGCAAAAGAATTCCAACTGGATCATATAACTGTTGGGGTTTTGGCAATGGAGAAACAAGATTTCTCTCCTGGGAACAAGCCCTGGAACGAGTTGCCCAAACATTAAAAGAAGATTATATTGATATGGGATTAGTTACTCCGGATTTAATTATGCCAAAATACGTACCGCCTTCGGTCGCTAAAGGGGGACCATGGGCGCGGTGTGTTAATCAATTCATGGGAGAACTCCAATAACTTCTTATTAACCCATAGTTTTATAAACTATATTAATTTTGTTTTATTATTCTAAATCATTATTCTATTCCCATAAACTTGACAAGCCTATAATAATCTGGTATAATGCCAACTTTAGATCCTGAGGTATTTCTGCAATGCAGAATTACTTTAGGATTTTTTTATGGCTTAGTTGACAAGCCTAAAGCGAGTCTTACTAAGGCAAATCCTTCGAAGTCCGCCATAGGCGGACGAAGGAGGATTATGGAAGCAATCTTATGAAAAAGATAATTATCGTAGTTATCTTATTGATAACCACCTTGTTTATTTTTACTAGTCCTGTTCTTGCTGAAATCGAGGTCAATAGTTCAGCAGTTTTACCGATGATAAAAAGAGATTATCGTATTAATCAATTAAGGAAGTATCTTGTATCCCTTGATTCACCCTTGTCTTCATATTCGGCTATTTTTGTACGAACCGCTGATAAATATGATCTTGACTGGAAGCTTATTCCGGCTATATCAGGTGTTGAATCAACTTTTGGCAAGGCTATCCCTCCTGGATCATATAATGCTTATGGCTGGGCTAATGGTGCGTACTATTTTGATTCCTGGGAGGATTCGATAGAAATTGTCGCCAAAACATTACGAGAAAATTATTTTAATAGGGGAGCTGATACTGTTGATAAAATCGCTCCAATATATGCTCCGCCTTCAACCACCTGGAATTGGAAGGTTAAATTTTTTATGGAAAAAATTGCTGGATTTACCATTTCTGACACGTCCGACCTTGAGCTATCCCTTTAATGGATATATAATATTGGTAGTAAAGTCGGGGTGGCGGAATTGGCAGACGCGCAGGGCTTAGGACCCTGTGAGCCTTAAAACTCGTGGAGGTTCAAATCCTCTCCTCGACACATCTTCGCCAGCTGGCGGATTAATGTAATCACAAATATCTATGCAGGCCTAGCCTGCTTTTAATTATCTTAGAGATTTGTTATAGTTAGGAGGAAACACTATCTTTATGGAAAATCTGACAGAACCAGCTAAAGAACTAATTACCGCTGTTGAAAAAAATTATCAGGAAAAATTATCATGGGAAAATGAACCAAAAATTCATAGCGGTGAAACGATTTCTTTTTTTGCTTTTTTATACGAACGGTTAAGAAATTTCGTTGACTATCAAGAAGAGCACCTACTGCGACGCCGGGCAATAACCAGGGCGTTAAATCGCCGTCTGCTTTTTTCTCAATCAGCGGAAGAAATAGCCCACGGCTTAATTCTGGAAATGATCAGGGCTCGATATTTACCTAATAATACTATTCCTCAAAGAAAAAATACCGAAGTAGCTCAAATTATCGATAGATATTCCAACCTATTTAAAAATTTACCGGAGATGAAAGAATTATTCATTAGTTACGCTGCGCGGGAAATTGAACAATTATTAACACTAGAAAATGAACTCGCACTTCTTCTTTTTGCCCAAAAAGTATTTAAAGAACATCTCTTGGTAAAGGATAACGCCTTACTTTTTATTTCATTAGAAGAGGCTTTGTCCAGGGCTGACGAGGAAACTGTTAGATATCATCTAACAAAACTTAATCTTGATCGCTGGGATAATTATAACCAAATTAATCAACTCAATGCAGAAATAACAAATAAGTTTGCCTCACCTGACAAGGAGCCAATGACCCGGCATATCAGACGGGAGATTGCTCCCTTTGTTATTTTAAGGGATTTAATTAGTCAGCATCAGTCAGATTTTTCCATCATCCTGCAGGATAAAGACCTATTTGAAAAATCAGTTAGGGAAACAGCCAATATCAGATATCGAAAGGCGGCGATCAATCTTCGTACGGCTGCTATTCAAAGTTTTATCTATATTTTTCTAACGAAAATGGTTTTTGCCCTTTTAGTCGAAATACCTTATGATATTCATTTTATTGGTAAAATAAATCCTTTCCCTTTAGTCGTCAACTTAGTTTTTCCTCCATTCTTTATGCTAGTTACAACACAAACGGTATCTATCCCAGGTTTTAATAATACCCAAAGAATCGTTCATGAGCTTAACAAAGATATTTATATACAACCCGGAATAAATATACCTCATGTAGCCATAGATTTTCTTGGTCGAGTTAGACCTTTCTTAGATATGACATTTTCTATATTATATTTTCTAACATTTTTTATAGTTTTTGGCGGGGTAATCTATTTATTGAATAAACTGCAATTCAATATTGCTTCAATTGCAGTCTTTTTCTTTTTTGTTTCTACAGTAGCCTTTTTTGCCTTTCGAATTCGGAGAAATTTTGGCGATCTAACTATATCTGAAGAAAAAGAAGGCTTATTAAATAGTTTATTTAATTTCGTTTCCTACCCCTTTATCAGGTTAGGAGTTGTTTTTTCTAAAGCCTTGTCGAGATTTAATATATTTATTTTAATTTTAGATTTAATTATTGAAGCTCCGTTAAAAATATTTTTAGAGTTAATCGACGAATGGTTTGCCTTTATCAGACAGAAACAAGAAGAAATTCTTTAAGATATTACTTCAATTATGAAAAAAGTTATTTTTATTATTTTAATATTGGTGATTATTGGATTGCTTTTTATATGGCGTGTCAGGAGTTCCTCAAATCCAGCAATAAAAGTTGAAAAAGCTTATGTCGGATCAATTATTAAAACTATTTCGGCATCAGGGGAAATAGTCTCTGAAGAAGAAGCCGAATTAAAATTTCAAGCTTCGGGACAACTTACATGGGTTGGTGTTAAAAAAGGAGATTTTGTCCAGGCTTATCAAGCTATCGCTCAACTTGATACTCGAGAGTTACAGAAAAATTTAGAAAAATATTTACGCGATTATTCAAAAGAAAGAAATGATTTTGACGAAAGCAAACAGGTTACCTATAACGGAATATTTATAACGAATACTATCCGGAGAATTCTTGAACAAAATCAATGGGATCTCGAAAAAGCTGTTTTAGATGTCGAATTAAAAGATCTTGCCTTAAAATTTGCGACATTAATTACACCGATTTCTGGAATTGTAACTCAGGTTGATGTACCAATTGCTGGGGTCAATATTACCCCGGCATCTGCAGTTTTTAAAGTCGCCAATCCAGACAAGATGATTTTTAGAGCTAATATTGATGAAACTGATATTTCTCAAGTAACGGCCAGCCTCTCGGCTACCATTCTTCTTGATGCCTATTCAGACGAGAAATTTCCTACGCAAGTTAAAACTGTTAGTTTTTCTTCAGTATCAACCTCCGGCGGCGGAAATGCTTATCAAACAGATTTTGGTCTTCCGGAGAACAAAAATTTACAGTTTAAAATCGGAATGAACGGCGATGTTGATGTTATCTTACAAAAAAAGGATAACGTATTAATTGTACCGTTCGATGCTGTTTTTAAAAAAACAAGTAAAGATTATGTTTGGAAAGTAAAATCAGGTAAAGCTATTTTACAGGAAGTAACTATCGGAATAGATAATGACGAATTAATTGAAATTACTAAAGGTTTAGCTGACGGTGATTATATCATTACGTCACCGGTCTCAAAAATTACCGCTAATCAAAAAATTTCCAGCTATTAACAATGAAAAATGTACTTCTTAAGTTATCCCACGTTTATAAGATCTTCAAAATGGACGGTATAGAAATTAAAGCCTTAAATGATATAAATTTAGAGATTAATAAAGGACAATTTGTTTCAATAATGGGCCCTTCAGGATCAGGAAAATCAACCTTAATGTATATTATTGGTTGTTTAGATAATCCAACTTCCGGGCAAATAATTTTTGATGGAAAAGATGTATCAACGTATAAAGAAAAAGATCTGGCTAAAATAAGAAATCGAGGTATCGGTTTTATTTTTCAGATGTTTAATCTTCTACCAAGAACAACATCTTTGGCTAATGTTGAGTTACCTTTAATATATAGTGGAGTTTCTAAGTCCGAAAGGGATCAACGAGCAAAAGAAGCATTAGATATGGTTGGTCTTTCCAATCGTTTAAATCATTTTCCTAGTCAATTATCCGGAGGCCAACAACAAAGAGTTGCGATTGCCCGAGCATTAATAAATAATCCACCATTAATCTTAGCCGATGAACCGACCGGGAATATTGATTCAAAATCAGCTGACGAAATTATGGAGCTTTTAACTAAATTAAATAAAGAAGGACGTACAATTATATTAGTTACCCATGATCAAGAGGTAGCCGATTATGCCGAGTATAAAATTTCAGTCCGTGATGGAAGAATTCTTTGAAATAGTTATCGTATCATTTACGTCGCTACGAGCGAATAAAATGCGTTCGATTTTAACTATGCTTGGGGTAATTATTGGTGTTTCATCAGTAATACTTCTGGTTTCAATCGGAACTGGTCTACAAAACTACATTACACGCCAACTTGAAGATTTAGGCGCTAAAAATTTAATGGTTATGCCGGGGCGTTTAGGAGTAGGGGAAGGAGGTCAGGGCGGAGGAGTCCCTGGTGCAGGATCGGCAGTTTCCAAATTTAATATGGAACAAGTAAAAGCAATTGAAAAACTTGATCTTGTAGAATTTGTTATGCCGTATACCGAAAATAATGGAACAATGAAATATGGTAAAAATACCAGAATCACTCAAGTAGCTGGTGTTAGTTCTGATTATCCGCAAGTTCGTAATCAAAAAGTAGTACAGGGTCGTTTTTTTAATAAAAGTGAAGAGAATTCTTCTAAAAAAGTTGCCCTTTTGGGTAAAACCACAGCGACTAAATTATTTGAGGATGAAGATCCTGTTGGTAAAAAAATTACTATCAGCGATGGACGATTTAAAGTTTTAGGTGTTTTAGAAGAAAAAGGAGCATTAGCCGGAGTTGATATGGATGATCAGGTCTTTATCCCGGCGACCACAGCTCTTAAACAATTTGACATGGATCATTTCATCGCTATTTGGGTACAAGCAAGATATCCAGAGAGAATGGCAGAAACTAAAAAAGAAGTAGAAAAAATTTTACTTAAATTTTTAAAAGAGGATGAATTTACGGTATTAGATACTAAGAGTTTACTCAATACTATTGCCTCAATATTAGGTGTATTGACTATTGCCCTAGGAGGGATTGCGGCTATTTCATTAGTTGTTGGCGGTATAGGGATTGCTAATATCATGCTGGTATCGGTTACCGAACGGACAAGGGAAATTGGATTACGAAAAGCAGTCGGGGCAACACCGACAATTATCATGCTTCAATTTTTAATCGAGGCAGTAGTTCTATCTATTGGTGGAGGTATTATCGGTATTTTATTAGGTGGTGGAAGTAGCTTATTGTTATCAAAATTATTACCAACATCGGTAACGTTATGGTCAATACTAATTGCCTTTATTGTATCGGCCTTAGTAGGAATAATATTTGGCTTATTTCCTGCTTTGAGAGCATCTCGCCTTACTCCTGTTGACGCATTACGTTACGAATGATATTATAAATATATATTGTAGTATGAAAAAAATTCTGCCCACAATCGTCTTCTTATGGCTTCTCAGTTTTTTATTCTCTTATTCGGTTAGTGCTGATTTTGAAAGATCTTATCAATATTATATCGATCAGTATAATCAATATCGAAACGATTTAACCAAGTTTTTAACGGCAAAAAATCGATATTTAACATACGATACTCTAACCTCACAGACTGAAGCTCTTACGGCCACTAAAAATTTTATAATTTCTCGAGATCAAACAATTATTTTGTACCTATTAATGTTATTAGAAAAGGATATTGCCAATAATAACCGAAAATTAATTGAAAGTGATATTTTATTTTATACCGATCACAAAAACCTCGTCCCAGCAACTGCATCGCTCGATGATAGTTTTAAAATTGCTGATGATTTTACAAATCATTATCCACAAACATATATAATTGCCAAAAAAACAATCGCGAACTTATTGATTAGCAAGATTAGAGGTTTTGATGATAAATTATCCAATATTAATAATGAGATTGACCTTAATATAAATCTAATTAAAGATGAGGGAAAAGATGTTTCTACAATTGAAAGGTGGTTATTAGAAACAAAAAATAAACAAATTCTTAGTCAGGAAAAGATTAATCAAGCTGAAGTTTTATCCAATGGTTTTAAATCCCAGTCGTCAAATTTAAATTCTGAAGACCTAAATAATGTATTAATGCTAATCCAGGAAGCAAATCAATATCTAAAAGAGGCCGTTAATTATCAAAAGGAAATTGTTGATGAGTTAAAATATGGAAATTATTAATGATCTAAATAATAATTCAACTAATAACAATCCGCTACCAATATTGGATAAAAGTAGCGAGATACTGGTGGCTACACCGGCTAAGACAAAAATTTCACCCAATCAATTTCGTTTGCATAAAAAAACATTTTTAACGATATCTTTATTAATTCTATTAATCGTTGTTTCAATTGTTTTATTTAATTATATTACCGGTTTATATAAAGAAATTGCTACGCCAGTATCTTCAACACCCGTTCCTCATGTCCAGTCGACACCGTCTACATCGAAAATTCCTTCAAATATATCAACCAGTTCTGCCTTTTTGAAAATTGAGGAACAGGTAAAATCACTTGAACAAGAATTAAATAGTGTTGATTTGAAAGAATCAAAATTGTCATTTCCGGCAATTGAGCAAACTATTAAGCTTGAATAATCAAGACGATCTATCGATTAATTCATGGTATAATAGCCGACACCATGCTATCTCCTTTAGCTGATCGAATAAGACCAAATAGGCTGACAGAATTTTTCGGTCAAGAACACATTATTGGGTCAAGTGGTATTCTTCGGAAAATGATCGAGGCTGATCAACTTGTCTCCATGATTTTTTGGGGGCCTCCAGGATCAGGGAAAACTACCTTGGCACAAATTATCGCTACAGCAACCAAGGCAAACTTCATTATGTTTTCTGCCGTAACCAATAAATTAGATGATTTAAGAAAAGTTATTAAGGAAGCCGAAGGAATGCAATTAAGCTACAATAAAAGAACAATCCTTTTCGTTGACGAAATCCACCGATTTAGTAAACTTCAACAGGATGCTTTTCTGCCAATTGTTGAAAAAGGGATAATTATTCTTATCGGAGCAACTACAGAAAATCCATCATTTGAAGTTATTGCCCCACTTTTATCTCGATGCAGAGTATTGTTGTTAAAACAACTAAATAATGCGGATTTGAATAAAATATGTGATCGAGGACTTAAAGAACTCAAAATTAACGTTAAAGAAGATGCCAGGGAATTTTTAATAAGTTTTGCCAATGGTGATGCCCGAGTAATTCTCAATACCCTGGAAATTGGCCAAATTATATCGAGTAAGAAAGTTCTTGACTTAACCATCATTCAAAACGCACTTCAATCTAAACTTTTATACGATCGTCTGGGAGAAGAACACTATAACACAATCAGCTCATATTTGAAGTCTATGAGAGCATCAAATGTTGATGCCGCCCTCTATTATCTCGCCCGCATGGTTGAAGCAGGAGAAGATCCTCTCTTTATCGCAAGAAGAATGATAGTGTTCGCTTCCGAGGACGTAGCTTCTCCAACTGCACTTGTTGTAGCCAACGCAGTTTTCAGAGCTTGCGAAACCGTAGGCTATCCTGAATGTCAGGAAAACCTGGCCGCCGGCACCGTTTTCTTGGCCCAAGCCAAAAAAGACCGTTCGGCCTACAATGCTTTTATGAGTGCTTTGCAGGATGTTAAAAACTATGGCAATTTACCTATTCCTCTCAAACTAAGAAACGCTCCCACCAAACTAATGCAAGAAATTGGCTATGGGAAAGGTTATGAACCCTATACTAAAGAGGATTTATTACCAGAAAAACTAAAAGGTAAAAAATACTATTTTCCAGAAAAATAGAGTAAATTTAAAACAACGAGCAAATAGCAACTCTTTTTTAATCACTAATGTTGACTTATTATTGTTCTTTTGTTAGATTTAGGCCAAGATAGGAAATAAAATTATGAAAGAATTTGGAAGGTTTTTAGGAGGATTACTAGGAAGTGCCGATAACCGTTTACAAGAACTTCAAGCAAAACTGGCAAACCCAATATTTAAAAGACGAGGGATTGAAATGGTTGTTACTCATTCAAGAGAAGAACGAATAAAGTTACTTGAGACACAGTTGGCAATGATATGTATTGAGGGCGGAGGAATAACTGAAATTAATGCTGCATTGGGCGGAGACGATGGAGATTTAGATGAGTTCGCCATAGCTTTTCATAAAGATATTGACATTCTTCTTGATGCCCAACATTTTAAAATTAATGTTACTTCTGTTCCGGAAGGAGAAGCTCCACAAGAACACAGGAAATGGTGGCGTGGAACAGAAATGATGGCTGTTAAAGAGTTAAGTGGTAAAGGAGATAGGGGTCTGGTTACTAAAACCCCTCTTGAAAATCGTGGAGAATGTTTTGTCGTTAGCACAAGACAAGCCATAAAAGCTTTACAAGAGAAATCACCGATAGCTGCTAAATACTTTAGAGAACATACTAAAGACATCCCATTTTTAAGCTTTAGAGCTGATGAAGTAGAAGCAACTGCTATAACCAGAGATAATAGGCAGCTAGTAGACGCAGTTCGTGAGGTTATTCACCAATCAGATTAAATTAAACTAGAATTAATGGATATTAAAAAAACTATTCTCCAGAAAAAACTTCTATCAATTAATTTAAAACCTATTGTCTGGCTTTTAATTTGATATACGTAAGGCCTCTGCTACACTAAAACTATATTATTTAGATTGATATTAAGGCCTAAATATAATGAAGCGCAGACTAAAAAATAAAATTTACCCTCATTTTCTAAACTAATAATAACACAACAACGCTATTGACAATTATTATGAATAAATAATAAGATAGGGTAGGAGGTAAAATGGTTTGAACCATTTTACTAGTATGCCACAAGTCTCAAAATATCCAATAGCCCAAGCTGTTTACGAACAAATATTTGAGCTTTTACACCGCGTTTTTAGTGAATCAACTTCTAAAGAAGATGCGTCAAACTTATTAGAAGACTTGCTCACTCCGACTGAAAGAATTGTTTTAGCAAAAAGACTAGCGATAGCTCTTCTTTTATCCAAAGGATATTCTTATAGTAATATAGGAAAAATCCTTCGGGTAAGTAAACCAACAATTGCCGCGGTAAACCTTTCTCTTAAATACGAAGGCAAGGGGTACAAGAAATTTTGCGACAGGATATTAAGCGAAGAAAAAATAAGAGATGTTTGGGAAAAAATAGAAGAAACAGTTTTAAGCGCCATACCCACAAGACGGGGAATTGATCCGGCCAGATATTTAAGGCACGAGTTAAAAAGAAAACGATATCAAAGATCTTTCTGATTAACGAAATAATTGGTTCAATGGTTTGAACCATTGAATATCTAATCAACGACGGAGAACTTATAGGGAAACAATTAGAAGAAATTTTAGGCATAGCCTGTGTTGACCGAAGAGTTATTCAAGAACATGGCGCTCTTTGCCTTAACGTTGAGTACGGGAGAGAGGTTGCCGGTATCGTCAAACTTAATCCCTCGATAATAATTGCTACTGAACCAAATGACAAATCACCAAGGGCAAGAAAAAATCTAGAGAAGTTAAAAGAGTTGAGCTCTCGTTTTGGCTTTTCTGTCATTGAAGAAGACAGCTTCACGGCTATAGAGAAACTGAAAGAGGAAAACCAAAAGTTTGGCATCGTTACCAATCTGGCAATATTTCCAGAACAAATTCCAACAACTGAATATTTTCTTGGGGAGGCAAAAGATATCATCGCACCAGGAGGTATAATTATTGTTAGCATCGTCGATGAACAACATAGAGAATATCTAGATAAAATAAAAGCTAAGGGAATTGCAGGATTAACAATCAACATCCCCGAAAAAGAATTTGGAGCAGCTGGTATAGTTATTCTAACGGCCAAAAAAGAATAGTAAAGGTTCTCCTCTTTATTTTTAAAGGCTAAATTGTTATAATAAACGAATTAATCGAACTTATGACAGTTGCAGTTAATAAATTAGCTAACGGAACAATTGAATTAACCATAACTACTCCCTGGACAGATATTCAATCTAATTATGAACAGGTTATTAATGAGTATGTAAACGAGGCAGAGCTTCCTGGTTTTAGAAAGGGAAAAGCTCCAAGGAACTTAGTTATCGAAAAACTTGATAAGAATAAGGTTTACGAAGAAGTTTTAAAAAGGATTGTTCCAAAATATTATTCTGAGGCAATCAAACAAGAGAGTATTACTCCGGTAATCCCGCCAAAGATTGAAGTAATTAATTTTAAAGAGAATGATGTGTGTCAATTTAAAGCTTTAACTTGTGAAAAACCTTTGGTGAAGCTTGGGGATTACCAAAAAGGGATAATCGAACTTAAGAAAAATAAAGCAAATAAGATCTGGGTTCCGGGTGATGAGCAAAAAGAAAAACCAGATGATCAAGCAGGTAAACCGGCAGCGCTTCCTCTTGAAGAAATAATTAAAGTGTTACTTGAGACCTGCCAAGTTAATATTCCAGAAATTCTAATTGACGATGAAATCAATCGAATGCTATCGAGATTAATTGATCAAACGCAAAAACTGGGATTAACGATTGAACAATATTTATCATCACAGGGGAAAACCAGTGATATAATACGCCATGAATATCATGATCAGGCGATAAAAAGTTTATCTTTAGAATTTATTCTTGAAGCAATTGCTGATCATGAGAAAATCGAAGTTTCTGACGAGGAAATAAATAAGTTAATTGAACAAACTAAGGATGAAAAAGAAAAGGAAGCTCTAAAATCGCAAAAATATTATTTAGCGGCCATTTTACGGCAACAAAAGACTCTTAATCAAATACAGTCAACCCAAACTACAGTTGTTACGTAATAGTTATATTAGCCTTGACAGAATAGGTAAACCCATAGTATAATCTGGACGAAAATCGATAATATTCCAAGATTAGATATGGCCATACTAAAGAAAAAACAACCGATCAGAAGTCATGATTCAGTTGTTGAGCAATTACGAGGATTAGGTAATTCTATCGTTAACAGCGCAACGAATGACCTTATTGGCGGAGTATCTACAAACGTTCTCAATGAACTCTTTTCCCCGAAAAATACTAATCGATCAACTGATGAAAAGTTATCAATAAATAAAGACATCCGTTCGGAAAACGATGGATATATCTTACCGGTAAGTGAGGTAAAAAAACCAGAAGTAATTTTATTTACGGCTCAGGAACAAAATTTAGCTCGTGAAGTTGAGGCGGTCAGGCAAGAGTTAAAAAAGACAGTCGACGAATTAAAGGAATTAAATTCAGCGGTTATCGAGGTAGAAAAAACGGTTGCCTCAACACCAGTCAGACCAGGCACGTATCATTTATCCTTTTTTGCCAGGTTAAGGGTAATTATTAAATTATTTCGGCAACAAGTCTCTGAATCAAGAGTCTGGCTGGAAGCATCAACAAGCAAGAAACAGAAGCGTGGTTATTGGTCAATGTTCAAAAAACACGGAACAACTTTTGGGATGTCCTCGGAACGGGTCATTGCCACCCAAGCTGGATAAAATTTAGTGGGCAATAGAGGACTCGAACCTCTGACCTTTGCAATGTCAATGCAACGCTCTAGCCAACTGAGCTAATCGCCCAATAATCATTTATTTTATCAAATAAGTGTTGACTTGACAACTTACCTTTTAATTGCTATTCTTGATCTATAGATTTTTTCAAACATTATTACTTGGATTCACCACCCAGGAAGCTTGAAACGAATGGTTCACGAAAAGAACTAAGAGTCCGCCAGCTGGCGGAGAAAAGAAGTGGAACCACGGTTAATTATTTTGCCGTCTTCTTAAATTAAGGAGGCGGTTTTTTATTCGGCGCTTTAAGATTCCCGAGCTTACAGCGAGGGTGAATTGAAGCAACGAAAATATTTTATATATATGTCACAAATTCTCGATAAAAAATTAGAAAAAATGTCAAAAGAGGAACGGGATCTTTGGGCCTTACGTCATACTGCTGAACATGTACTTCATACGGCAATGCAAAATCTTTACCCAAAGCTTAAAAAAGCCATGGGACCGGCGACGCCGGAGGGTTATTATCATGACTTTGATTGCGACCAAAAGATAAGTGAAGACGATTTCCCCAAAATTGAGAAGGAAATGCAAAGGTTAATTGATGCTAACCTTCCTATGATCCAGCAAAATATTTCACCGGAACAAGCAAGAATAATCTTCAAGAATAATCCTTATAAGTTAGAGTGGATTAAAGAAATTGAAAAGAGAGAGGAAAAAGTTTCTGTTTATAAAATGAGTGAGGAAGAGATAGATCTTTGTTCAGGACCGCACGTTAAATCTACTGGCGAGGTTAAGGCCTTTAAACTCTTATCAGTCGCCGGAGCATATTGGCATGGGGATGAAAAGAATAAGATGTTAACCAGAATCTACGGAACAGCCTTCCCGACAAAAGAAGAATTGGATGTTTATCTGGAAAATCAAAAAACAATGGAAGAAAGAGACCACCGCAAGTTAGGGAAAGACCTAGATTTATTTGTTTTTTCCGAGCTGGTAGGTAAAGGTTTACCATTGTTAACACCAAAAGGAGCGGTTATTAGACGAGAACTGGAAAGATTTATCGTGGATGAAGAAATTAAGCGAGGCTATGATCATGTTTACACCCCTTCTCTGGCTAAAACCGAATTATATAAGGTTTCCGGCCATTATCCTTATTACAAGGATACTATGTACCCGGCGATGAAGGTAGATGAAGAGGAACTAATCTTACGGCCGATGACTTGCCCGCATCATTTTATGCTTTACAAGTCAAAATTAAGAAGCTATAAAGAGTTACCTGTAAGATTTGCTGAGATTTCTCCTCAATTCCGATATGAAAAAAGTGGTGAATTGACAGGTTTGACAAGAGTAAGAACGTTTTGTTTGGCAGATGCACACATCATGTGTACAAAATCACAAGCTAAGGAAGAAATTAAGAAAGTGTTGGAGCTTATTGAATTTGCTAATGGTGCTTTAGGTTTTGTTAAAGGAAAAGATTACCGTTACCGACTTTCTTTAGGCGACAGGAAAGATGATAAAAAGTATTATAAAGACAATAAAGCTTGGGATTATGCAGAAAATGTTCTCCGAGAAGTTCTTAAGGAGACAAAAGCTCCATTCTTTGAAGCAGAAGGAGAAGCGGCTTTTTACGGACCAAAAATCGATATCCAAATGAAGAGGATCAGTGGTCAGGAAGAAACCGCTTTTACAGTTCAATATGACTTCGTCATGCCCAAACGGTTTAAGCTTGAGTATATTAACGAGAAGGGTCAGATAGAAGAACCAATTGTTGTTCACCGGTCTTCAATTGGTGCGTTTGAAAGAACTATGTCTTTCATAATAGAACACACCGGAGGGGCTTTTCCGGTCTGGCTGGCCCCTGTCCAAGTACAAATCATTCCTATATCGGAAAAACATTTATCGTATGCTCAAAAAGTAAATGAGACTTTATTACTTCAAAGCATTAGGGTAAAAGTTGATGATCGAAATGAAACAATGCAGGAAAAAATTAGACTCGCTCAAACCCAAAAAATACCATATATGTTAATTGTTGGTGATAAGGAAGAAAAAGATCAAAAAGTTGCTTTAAGGACTAGAGATAAGGGGAATGTTGGACAAATGAAACTTGATGAATTCCTCAAGAAGATAAATGAAGACATAGAAAATAAAGTATAAAGGCTTGAATTAGGCTCAACAATGTGATATAAATACTTAGGAGGATACAAAATCCAAAAATTTTATCGATTAAATCAATATATATACGCCTCAACCTTAAGAGTCTTAGATGAGCAGGGTAAACAGATTGGCTTGTTCAAAAAAGATGAGGCGATACGAAAAGCTAACGAATTAGGACTTGACTTAGTGGAGATTGCTCCTAACGCCAAACCACCAGTAGCAAAAATTATCGATTTTAAGAAGTTTAAATATTTAGAATCAAAAAGAGAACAAGAGCTTAAAAAAAAGTCTAAAGAAGTTGAGATTAAAGAGATTCGGTTAAGACCATTCATCGGCGAACATGATTTTGATGTCCGGGTAAACCAAGCAACAGGTTTTCTTAAAGATGGCCATCGTTTACGAATCGCCATTCAATTCCAAGGAAGAGAGTTTGCTAAAAAAGAATTTGGTTTTAAAATACTTGATAAATTAAATCAACGATTAAATAGTATTGCTGTTGCCCAGGCAGCGCCAAAGTTTGAAGGCAGAACATTGGTATCATTTTATATACCAGTTAAGAGTACAAGTTATGACAAAAGCAAAAACAATCAAGACAGTCAGTAAAAGATTTAAAATTACCAAAACTGGTAAAATTCTTCGTGGTCGACAAATGGGACGACATCTGCGAATAAATAAGCAAAAGAGCACGGTTCGCAAGTTTAAAGTACCAATTCAAGTTCATGGTAAATTAGCCATATCAATTAAGAGAATGTTGCCTTATGGCTAAAAATTATCATAACAATTTAAGACAAAGTGCCAGCGAAAGAGCAGGCACAAAATCAAATATTAATTTTGGTTTTTTGCAAAGAAGTGCTCCTTTTAGAAAATTAAAAGATATTATTGCCAGTAATAGGCGAAGGATCAAGTAATATATGAGAGTTAAAAGAGGTATCGCTACCCACGCAAAACATAAAAAACTTTTAGCCGGAAATAAAGGATATCGGATGACCAAACGACGACTAATAAGAGTCGCCAAGGAGGCCAGTCTTCATGCAGGACAATATGCTTATGTAGGCAGAAAAAATAAAAAACGGGATTTCCGGAGACTGTGGATTATTAGAATAAATGGATTCCTGAATGGACTTGATGTCTCTTATAGTCAATTTATTGCCGGACTTAAAAAAGCTAATATTATTTTAGATCGAAAAATTTTAGCTGAATTAATTATTGACGATCCAGAAACATTTAAAAAGGTGGTCGAAAAAAGCCGGACGTAGTTTTTGTTCTTGCCTCGACCTGTTAAGCCTACTATAACAGTAGGCTTTTTA
>JAZDMI010000037.1:0-3173 GCA_043801155.1 Candidatus Gottesmanbacteria bacterium | reverse complement strand
GTTGAGCAGGAAGGCAATTTTCTTTTGAGAAAAATCGATTGGGCGCTAACTGGTGCAAGTAGTACCGCAATAAACGCATTGGGTCTTTCTATTTATAGGCTAGATTTACCAGCCGGACAAAGCCCGCTTATATTCAGTACCAGCACAAATGTTTCAGGTTTTTTGCAACTTCAATTACAAAGAGGTAGCGGACCGATTATAACCCTTAATTCCGATAGTGTTATTGTTACCGATATGCAGTTTACGCCTCTTTTATCTCCCGATGGCGTAAAAGTCAGTTTTAAAATTAACGGACAGGTTTTCGAAACGACCAAATATCTACACTAATGATTTCTAAATTTCAAAAATCAGAAAATCAATCCGGCTATATTGCGCTGATTTCAGTAATAATCATCTCTTTGCTTTTAATAGTTATCAGTGTAACGATAAGTTTTGGCGGATATTTTAGCCGTTTCAGCATTCTGGATAACGAATATAAGGAAATAAGCAACGGTTTAGCGGAAGCTTGCGCCAACACGGCAATTTTAAAACTCGCCCAAGACTGGTCTTATGTGACTACTGTGCCCGAAACTATTGCGGTTGGGGTAAATAATTGTAAGATTATTTCTATCACAGATATTACGCCTCAGAAAGTAATCCTTGCCCAAGCAATTTACCAAAATTCATATACAAATTTAAAAATAACAGTGAGTAAAACGGTATCGGCGATTAATATTGATTCTTGGGAAGAATTACCAGTGATTTAAGTGGTCTTGCCAAAATTAGTAATATGTGTTATATCAAATATGCGATTTTAAAAAAGGTCGGATTCTCATTCTTACAAAAAGATGAGAGAAAGGGGATAGAAACATTAAATAAATTACAAAATATGATTAAAATTAATAAAAAAGGATTCACATTAATTGAAATCTTAGTCGTTATCGGAATTATCGCCGTTTTAGCGACCATCGTATTGATTGCTATTAACCCAGCAAGACAATTTGCCCAAGCTAGAGACACTCAAAGAGTGAGTAATTTGGAGGCAATCTTAAATGCTATCGGCCAAAGAATTGCCGATAATCAAGGAAAATTTAACGGTTCAACCACTATCGCTGGCGTAGATGTATACTGCGGACTAATACCAACAACCACTAATCTAATTGTTACCGCTGCATCAGAGGCGGTAGAGATTAGTAGCTTAAGCTTATTAAGCACAGATTCTATGACTGTATCTAGTAACAAGCTAGGTTGTTTAGTCCCGGGTTATATACCTGCTCTTCCATTTGATCCTACCGTAGGAAATTCTGTTAGTACTGGTTATAAGATAGTTCAAGATTACAATAGCGGACGCATTACAGTTTTTGCGCCAACCCCAGAGCCTACTATCACCAGAACAGCACCATTACAAACTACCAGATAATCTTTAATTGAAAACAAAACCGTCCTGAGGCCGAAAGGCCAGAGGCGGTTTTCGTTTACCCCATCAAGAAACCACCCCCACCCTAAGGGAATGTAAGAGGTTCGACCTCTTACATATTTATAGATTGTGGTATAATAAAAAGTATGAGGAAAACAAAGTTTGCAAATGATTATTATTACCACGTTTATAACCGCGGGACAGATAAAAGAAATATTTTTCTTTTAGATTCCAATTACGTCCGTTTTATCCACGGCCTTTACGAATTTAATAATGCAAATCCGGTTTCCAGCTTAACCCGAAACATTGTAAGAGGTTCGACCTCTTACATAGCTCGGGATACGCTGGTGAGAAAGCCAAGGGATTTGTTAGTAGAAATCATCGCCTTTTGTTTAATGCCCAATCATTTTCATCTTATTTTAAAACAATTAAAAGAGGGTGGCATTGCCAAATTTATGCAGAAAATGGGCACCGGCTATGCAATGTATTTTAATCAAAAAAATAAAAGAAACGGTGTTCTTTTTCAGGGAAAATTTAAAGCTATTTTAATTGATGACGACGAATATTTTTTGCCGCTTATTAATTATATTCATTTAAATCCGGTTGAGCTGATTGAGCCCGATTGGAAAGAAGAGGGGATAAAAAACCGCAAAAATACCAATCAATTTTTGGAAAAATACCGCTGGTCCAGTTATCCGGATTACGTCGGCATTAAAAATTTTCCATCGGTGATCAGTAAAGAATTTATACAAAATTATTTCAAAACTGAGGAAAGTTTAAAATATTTTACCAATCAACGATTAAATACCGAACTAGAGTCGATTAAAGATCTGATTTTAGAATAATTATGTAAGAGGTTCGACCTCTTACATCTCGACCTCTTACATCTCTTGGGTTTCTGTTTTTAGTTTTTGTATAGTTAATATTTAATGGTATAATAAAAAATATTATAATTAATAATTAGTCTAAATTAATATGGAAGAAACACAGCAACCGCAACAAACGCCTCAATCGGCACCGCAATCGCCCCCATCCTCCGCTAAGGCTTCGGAGGGCAAGGAAATCAACGTCATGGCTCTTATCAGTTATATCGGGCCTCTTTGCCTGATTCCTCTTTTAACAAAGGAACAGGACGAATTCGTCAGATTCCACATGAAGCAGGGATTTGTTTTATTTGTAGCGGAAATCGCTACTTCAATTCTCTTAACCATTATTCCGCCTCTTTGGGCCATCGGCTGGATAATCAATGTCATCTGGCTGGTTTTGAGCATAATCGGCATCATGAGCGTAGTGAAGAATGAAAAAAAAGAATTGCCAATTGTGGGGAAATACGCCGACAGATTCAAGATTTAAGAAGTTTGCCCTTAGTAATAATTTTAATTAAAGAATCTTGCTTTTAGCAGGATTCTTTGATAAAGCAACCTTTTTCCAAAGTTCCGTTGTAAATAAAAGAGGTCGAACTCGATATTAATTAATCGTTTAACATATATATGAAAAAAATATTAAGTATAATTTTCGCGATGGCAATAATCGGTGTTTTGGTGGCACCTCTTGCCACAAAAGCCGTTACGGGCACTTCTACTGCGCAAGATTTACTCGCCACTTTACAGGCGCAAATCGCCAGCCTCAAGGCTCAGTTAGCTTCGCTCAATGCTCAAATTGAAGCATTAAATAAGGCAAAAGGAGAAGTTAAAATAACGGCAAAAGACGTAAAATCAACTCTCCAGCTCCTCAGAAATCTAAAGCCGGGAATGTCCGGTGATGACGTAAAAACCCT